>JAQXFO010000075.1 GCA_029005135.1 Lachnospiraceae bacterium | reverse complement strand
GGGCGTGAAGTAGTGCATAATGGATGGCAAAAATCAAATTGGCAACTACCTGCCACAGCAAGATCATGCGCTTGTCCTTCTGCCAGTAGCTGAGTCCCATAGTAATTAATGCACCAAAGCCGATCAGTTGATAAAGCACATTCATTCGTCTGTTCTCCCATGAAAAAAGCCACACACCCAGCAAGGGCGCGTGGCGAAAAATGGATGCGATGTTCCAGAAAAATCCACACAAATTTTGGAACTATATTGTTCCATAGTAAAGGCTCGCTTGTTAATCCGCAGAGAGGCGCGTCTCTAAGCAAAACCTTGTCAAAATAGAAGTTGGATCTTATGATTTCCATTGTGCTCAAAGGCGTTCATCATGCTCCAAGCCCTGATTGCGGCGCTCATAATCGATGGGGTGCCCCGCTGTATGGAAGCCGCAGTCCGGTGCGACAAAGACAGTGTCGCCAAAGGTCACCTTTCCGCAATCGAGGATGACAAGGTTATGGTTTGAGTAAAAGTGTTCTCCCAATTCCATAGTGTAACCATAATCGCACCAGAAGGGAGCGGTTATGCAGCACTTTACCCCCATTTTACCCAGAAGTTGATATAATGTCTACTGAATAATGGAAAAGGCCTTGTATCTCAAGACATAGAAGTCCATAGGTGGTATAATAAGTGCATATGAGCTTTTTGAAAACATACGCGGAGGCCTTATATGATACTTGGAAAATTGCTTGAACGCCTTGATTATTCCCTGCTTCAGGGGGATACCTCCCGGGATATCAGCGCCGTTATCTATGACTCACGGAAGGTCTGTCCGGGCTGTCTGTTCATAGCTGTGGTCGGTGCCAGAGCCGACGGCCACCGTTTTCTGAAGACGGCAGCAGAGGCCGGCGCGGCGGCCGTTGTCATCGAGAAGGGCGCCTCTTTGCCGGAGGACCTTGTCTGGCCGGAAGCGCTGACGGTCATCGAAACGGAGAACACCCGCTATGCCATGGCCCTGATATCCGCGGCCTGGTTCGGCTATCCGGCCGATACCCTGCCGGTGATCGGCATCACCGGAACCAAGGGCAAGACAACCACCACCTATCTTGTGAAATCCATTCTTGAAAATGCCGGTTACCGCGTTGGTCTGATCGGTACGATCGAGATCATCATCGGCAATAAACACATTCCGGCTGAGCATACCACCCCCGAATCCTATGTGCTCCAGTCCTATCTGCGTGCGATGAAGGACGAAGGCCTCAACATGGTCGTCATGGAGGTTTCCTCCCAGGCTCTGATGCTTCACCGTACCGCGGGCATACCTTTTGAGATCGGAGTTTTTACCAATATCGAACCGGATCACATCGGTCCTGCCGAGCACAGCTCCTTTGAGAACTATCTGTCCTGCAAGAGCCTGTTGTTCCGACAGTGCCGCCAGGGCATTTTCAATGCGGATGATCCCCATCTGGAGGAGATCCTGAGGGGGCATACCTGTGCCGTCACGACCTATGCCGTCGACCGGGACGATGCGGACCTGACGGCGGGCGATATCCGCCATATCCATGAGCCCGGCTATCTCGGGGTGCGCTTTACCATCCGGGACAGCGTCCGCAGCCTGCCGGTGGAACTGGATATTCCGGGAAAATTCTCGGTCTACAATGCCCTCGCCGCTGCGGCGATCTGCCGGCATTTCGGTATCGGTGACGAAGCTGTGGTCAGGGCACTGAAGGAGGCCCGGGTCAAGGGACGCATCGAGATGATCCCGGTGTCCGACACGTTCACGCTGATGATTGATTACGCGCACAACGCCATGGCCCTGAGAAGTCTTCTTGAGACGCTGAGGGATTATCACCCGAAGCGTCTGGTCTGTCTCTTTGGCTGCGGCGGCAACCGCTCCCGTTCACGTCGTTTTGAGATGGGCGAGGTGTCGGGCCGCATGGCCGATCTGACAATCATCACCTCCGATAATCCGCGGGACGAGGATCCGCAGGCGATCATCGACGATATTAAGACCGGTATCGCAAAGACGGCGGGCCGTTACGTCGAGATTATTGACAGACGGGAGGCCATCGCTTACGCCATCGATCACGGTCAGAGCGGCGACATCATCGTACTGGCCGGCAAGGGCCATGAGGATTATCAGGAAATCAAAGGACAGAAGTATCCGATGGATGAGCGGGTGATTATTGAGGAGCATCTGAAGAACCGATGAAGACTTGTTTTGCCGAGGTGATCGTGGATATCTCCCGGGCTGATCTCGACAGAACCTTCAGCTACCGGATACCGGAGGCCCTGACCGACCGGATCTGTCCCGGGGCTGTGGTGAAGGTGCCCTTCGGCGCCCGGACGATCCTCGGCTGCGTGGTGGCCGTGTCGGAGACGCCGACCCTGGACGCCGCCCGTCTCCGGGATATCCTGGAGGTAATCACCGATGATACGGTAGTGGAATCCTCCCTGGTAGCGCTGGCTGTCTGGATGAAGGATCACAACGGCGGGACACTCAATCAGGCTCTCCGCACCGTCATGCCGCGGCGGCGAAAAGTGAGAGACCGCCTGGAGAAGACCGTCGTTTTGACGGCTTCCCCCGAGGCTGTCGGGGCCTTTATCGAACATGAGGGCAGCGGCAGGGCAAAAGCGCAGGCCAGAGCGCTGGCGATCCTTAAGGAGACGGCAGTGATGCCGGCGCCTGAACTTATCCGGGAGGCCGGCATCGCGGGCCCGGAGCCCCTTCTTCGCCTGGAAGAAAAGGGCTTTCTCCGGATCGAGACGGGGAGATCGCTTCGTCGTGTGACGGAGGCTGTCGAGACGGAAGTGCCCCCGGCCCTCACAGAGAATCAGAAAGCCATCCTGGACGGCATCACCCGTGAATGGACCGGCCGGAACAGGCCCTCCCTTCTGGTGGGCGTGACCGGAAGCGGCAAGACTCTGGTCTATATGGCTCTTATTGAGAAGATCCTGGCTGAAGGCCGGCAGGCTATCGTCCTGATCCCGGAGATCGCCCTGACATATCAGACAGTGAACCGGTTCCAGAAGCGCTTCGGCAATGCGGTTTCATTTCTGCATTCCCGCCTCTCCGACGGTGAAAAATACGACCAGTTCCGCGCCGCCCGGGAGGGCTGCGTCAAGGTCATGGTGGGACCGCGGTCGGCACTTTTCACACCGTTTCCGAAGCTGGGTCTTATCATTTTGGATGAGGAACACGAGGAATCTTATCATTCCGAGACCGTGCCCCGCTATCACGCCCGGGAGACGGCCATCGCCCGGGCCGGTCTTGAGGACGCTCATGTGGTGATGGGCTCGGCGACACCTTCCGTGAAGGCCTATTATGAAGCCGAAAACGGGCGCTATGCCCGCTTTTTCCTGACAGAGCGCTACGGTGAAGGCCGGCTGCCGGATACCGTCACCGTGGATATGAGAGAGGAACTCCGGGCCGGCTGCCGCTCCGTTATCAGCCGACGACTCCGCGATGAGATCGCGCTGCGACTTGAGAAAAAGGAACAGGTCATGCTGTTTCTCAACCGCCGGGGCCTCATGGGCTTCGTTTCCTGTCGCAGCTGCGGTTATGTGGAAAAATGCCCTCACTGCGATGTGTCGCTGACACAGCACGGCCGCCGGAAGCTGGTCTGCCATTACTGCGGCTATGAAAAGCTCCTGCCCGATGCCTGTCCCTCCTGTTCCTCCACGCTTTTCGGCGGCATGAAGGTGGGTACGGAGATGGTGGAGAAGATCCTTGAGGATCAGTTCCCCGGCGCCCGCATTCTGCGTATGGATAAAGATACGACCCGGGGCAAGGCGGGGAGCGGCAAGATCCTCAAAAGATTTGCCGACGGTGAAGCCGATATCCTTATCGGGACGCAGATGATCGTCAAGGGTCATGATTTCCCGAATGTGACGCTGATGGGTATCCTGCTGGCGGATCTGTCGCTCAATGACAGTGACTACCGCTCCGCCGAGAGGACTTTCCAGCTTGTGATGCAGGCTGTCGGCCGGGCGGGCCGCGGCCGCCGGCCGGGACTGGCCGTGATACAGAGTTATGATCCGGAACACTACAGCCTGGTCCGGGCCGCCGCTCAGGATTATGACGGCTTTTACCGCGAGGAGATGGCCTACCGCCGGATGATGCGTTATCCGCCGGTGTCTTTCCTTTTGGCCATCCACGGGTCCTCAAAGGATGAGGTTCGCCTTGAGGAGGGCATGGGCTTTATCCGGCGGTTCATCGAACGTATCGACCCCTCGGGCCGGCTCGGCACGATCGGCCCCACGCCTGAGAGCATCGGCAAGGTCAAGGATGTCTACCGCCGCGTGATCTATATCCGGCATACGGAGGAAACCGTCCTTCGGGAGGCCGCCGGCCGCCTCGAGCGCTATATCGGCGCCAACAAGGGCTTTGATGAGATTGCTGTACAATTTGATTTTTATGCATAAGGAGAAAACCATGGCACTGAGAACGATTCGTATTGCCGGAGATCCGGTTCTGACAAAAAAATGCCGCGAGATCACCGAGATGACACCGCGTATCCGCGAGTTGATCGACGATATGTTTGAGACGATGTATGATGCTGCCGGCGTCGGTCTGGCGGGCCCCCAGGTGGGCATTCTGAAGAGGATCTGCGTCATCGACT
This sequence comes from Lachnospiraceae bacterium, assembly GCA_029005135.1. Lineage (GTDB taxonomy): Bacteria > Bacillota > Clostridia > Lachnospirales > Lachnospiraceae > Chordicoccus. Next base: position 11,222 of record JAQXFO010000075.1, on the reverse strand, counting down.
GCGGGGATGAGCCCTATGTCTTCATCAATCCGCGCATCGTGGAGAGCGACGGCGAACAGACCGGCGATGAGGGCTGCCTGTCCCTGCCGGGTAAAGCGGCCCAGGTAACACGTCCCAACCATGTTGTCGTCGAGGCTCTGGATGACACGATGACACCGATCCGTGTTGAGGGTGAAGGCCTGCTGGCCCGCGCCATGTGCCATGAGATCGATCATCTGGACGGTCATATGTATACGGAATTCGCTGAAGGCCCTGTCCACGAGGTGCATTACGATACCGACAGTGATGAAGAGGAGGCCTGACCATGAAGATCGCATTTATGGGGACACCCGATTTTTCCGTCTCGGTGCTGAAGGCACTGATGGCGGCCGGCCATGAGATCTGCGGCGTGGTGACCCAGCCGGATCGTCCGCGGGGCCGCCGCCGGGAGCTGATGCCCAGCCCGGTCAAAGAGACGGCGCTGACCATCGGCTGTCCGATCCTTCAGCCGGAGAAGATCCGTGAGGAAGGCGCTGTCGCCGAGGTTCTGGCGCTGGAAGCCGACATGATCGTCGTGGCCGCCTTCGGCCAGATTATTCCGAAGGCGATCCTTGAGGCGCCGCGTTATGGCTGCATCAATGTGCACGCCTCCCTCCTGCCGGCCTATCGCGGAGCCAGCCCGATCCAGAGCGTCATCCTTGACGGCTGCCGGGAGACGGGCGTGACCATTATGAAAATGGATGCCGGCCTAGATACGGGCGATATCATTTCTCAGTGTGTCGTCCCGATCGAAGATGATGATACCGGCGGCAGTCTGTTTGACAAACTGGCGGCGGAGGGCTCGGACCTTCTGGTTCGTACCATTCCGGCGATCGAGAGCGGTGAGGCTGTCTATACGGCCCAGCCGGAGATCTCTCCGACAGCGGTGACACGCCAGCTGGCCAAGAGTGCCGGTCTCATTGACTGGCAGGACAGCGCGGAGGCATTGGAACGCCGGATCCGCGCCATGAATCCCTGGCCCTGCGCCTACGCCGTCCTTGACGGCCATACGATCAAGATCTGGAAAGCCCATGTGGAAAAACCGGATATGAGCGGCGATGCCGGCCTGATCCTGCGTCAGGATCGCAACGGTATCTATGTTCAGACCGGCCGCGGCGTTCTCTGCCTGGATGAAGTCCAGATGGAGGGCCGCAGACGTCTGCCGACGTCGGAGTTTATCAGGGGCTATGTGGTCCGCCGCAACCATTTTGAATAATTGTGGCTGGCGGCAATGACTGTGGAACGACTGTGAGGAGACTTAAGTGGCAGCTGTCAATACCCGTGATATCATACTGGATGTCCTGACCGATATCAGCAAAAACGGACGCTTTCTTAATATTGCCCTTCATCGGGCTCTGGAAGCGCATCAGTATCTGTCCAAACGCGACCGTGCGTTTATTTCCCGTGTCTGCGAGGGCACGGTGGAGCGCAAGATCGAGATCGACTATATTATCAATCAGTTTTCGACGGTGCCCGTGAGCCGTATGAAGCCGGTGATCCGTAATATCATGCGAAGCGCCGTGTATCAGATCTGCTTCATGGGCGGGGTTCCCGCCGGCGCCTCCGTGAATGAGGCGGTGATGCTGGCGCAGAGCAAGGGCTTCTATAACCTGAAAGGCTTCGTGAACGGCGTGCTGCGCAGCGTGGCCCGTCATGCCGAGGCGCTGACCTATCCCGATCCGTCGGTCAATATGATGGAATACCTGTCGGTGGTCTATTCCATGCCGCGCTGGATCGTCAAATACTGGGTCGATGAGTACGGCGTTGATGTGACGACCCTGATGCTTAAGAGCTTCATGGAGGAGCGGCCGACCACGGTGCGCCTCAAGACGGACCGCATCGACAAGCAGGTGATCCTCAACAGTCTGAAGGAGCAGGGCGTGCATGTGAAGCGGGCACCCTATCTGCCGTACGCCTATGACATTTCCGACTATAATTATCTGCCGTCTCTGGAGGCCTTCCGCCGGGGCTGGATCTTCCCTCAGGATGTCAGTTCGATGCTGGTGGCCGAATGCGCCGGTCTGTATCAGGGCAATTATGTGATCGATGTCTGTGCCGCGCCGGGCGGCAAGAGCCTGCATGCCGCCGACAAAATGGGCGGCTACGGCATGGTCGAGGCCCGGGATCTGACGGAGGAGAAGATTGCCCTGATCCGGGAAAATGTGGTCCGGGCCGATCTTATCAACGTCAAGCCTGTGGTGATGGATGCGCTGGTCCATGACGATCTCTCGGAGGAAAAGGCGGATGTGGTCTTCTGCGATGTACCCTGCTCAGGTCTGGGTGTCATCGGACGCAAGCCCGACATCAAATACCGCGTGACACTTCAGCAGATCGAGGATCTGGCGGAACTGCAGAAGCGCATCGTCCACAATGCCGTGAGCTATGTGCGGCCGGGCGGTGTGCTGATGTACAGCACCTGTACGGTCAGCCGTCTCGAGAATATCGATAATGTCCGCTATATCACGGAGCATTACCCGCTGAAGCTGGAGTCCCTTGATCCCTATCTGCCGCCGGCACTGAGACGCCTGACGACGGCCGAGGGCTACCTGCAGCTGATGCCCGGTATACACGAGTCCGACGGCTTCTTCGTGGCCCGTTTCAGAAAAGAAGGATGAGAGGCTATGTTTGATATCTTATCGGCTGATCGGGAGGCGCTGACGGCGCTGACCGCCGCGCTGGGCGAGAAAAAATTCCGGGCGGAGCAGCTGTTCCGCTGGCTCCATGTGCAGTGTGTCTCTGCTTATGACGAGATGGGCAATCTGCCGCAGGAATTCCGCCGGAAACTGGCGGAGGAGGCCCCCCTTCGTCGGGCAGCTATTGAGACGGTGCAGGAATCCCGCCTCGACGGTACACGCAAATACCTGTTTCGCCTGGCAGACGACAGTTTTATCGAAAGCGTGCTGATGCGTTATGAATATGGGATATCGGTCTGTGTGTCATCGCAGGTGGGCTGCCGGATGGGCTGCCGCTTCTGTGCTTCGACCCTGGACGGCCTGAGCCGTAATCTGACGGCCGGTGAGATCCTCGATCAGGTCGAGCAGATCAGCCGTGACACCGGGGAGCGCGTCTCCCATGTGGTGGTGATGGGCACCGGCGAACCCTTTGATAATTACGACAGTCTGGTGCGTTTTATCCGCCTGCTGACGGATGAGAAGGGGCAGAATCTGTCCCAGCGCAATATCACGGTGTCTACCTGCGGCATCGTGCCGCGGATCTATCAGTTCGCGAAGGAAGGCCTGGCGGTCAATCTGGCCCTGTCGCTCCATGCTCCCAACGACGCGATGCGTCGGGAACTGATGCCGATAGCCAACCGCTACAGCCTTGACGAGATCCTGCCGGCGATGAAGGCTTACTTCGCGGCGACGGGCCGGCGGCTCACCTATGAGTACAGTCTGTGCAAGGGTGTGAACGACGGCGACGAGGCGGCAGAGGCTCTGGGACGCCTCCTGAGAGGCCAGAATGCCCTGGTAAATCTGATTCCCGTCAATCCGGTAACGGAGCGCGGCTTCGTTGATCCGAGCGGCTCCGAGACGGCCCTGTTCAAGAAAAAACTTGAAAAAAACGGATTACATGTTACTATTAGAAGGGAAATGGGCCGGGATATTGACGGGGCCTGTGGCCAGTTGCGAAAGAGATTTATGACATAACGCCAAGCCGTGTGTCGTGGAAGAAACGGAACATTTATGAAGTCTTATGCGGCGACGGATGTCGGCCAGAAGAGAAAAATCAATCAGGACAGTATTTTCGAGTCGCAGATGCCGGTCGGTAATCTGCCAAATCTTTTTATAGTGGCAGACGGCATGGGAGGCCATAGGGCCGGTGACTACGCTTCGCGGTGTGCCGTTCGCGTCATCACGGAATCCATTTTAAAAAGTACAGAAAAGAATCCGGTAAAGCTCATCGGCGATGCCGTCAGTGAGGCCAATGCCCTGATCCATGACAAGTCCCTGGAATCGGAAGAACTCAGCGGCATGGGCACGACCGTGGTGGTCACCACGATCCTGGACGGCTACGCTTATACGGCAAACGTCGGTGACAGCCGGTTATACCTGAAAACCGATGAGGTGCTGACGCAGATCACACGGGATCACTCCCTGGTGGAGGAGATGGTGCGGATCGGTCAGCTGACTGAAGAGGAAGCGCGCATACATCCGGATCGGCATATCATCACACGCGCTCTGGGAGCCTCGGAGGAGGTGGATATCGATTTCTTCGATTACAAAATCCCTCCCGAAGGCGCCATCCTCATGTGCTCGGACGGTCTGAGCAATATGGTAGAAGACCGGGAGATTTTCCGTGTGCTGGAAGAACCGCTGACAGTACAGGGAAAGGTAGAAAAACTCATCCGGACAGCCAACGACAACGGCGGCAGGGACAATATTGCCGTGATCGTGGTGGAACCGGGAAATGACGAGGTGAAGTAAATGCTGAAAGCGGGAGCGGTCTTAGGCAGTCGCTATGAGATCATCGGACGCATCGGGTCCGGCGGGATGGCGGATGTCTATAAAGCCAAGGATAATAAACTGAACCGCTTTGTGGCTGTCAAGGTCATGAAGTCGGAATTTAAAAATGACAGCAATTTTGTGGCAAGATTCACGCGGGAAGCTCAGGCGGCCGCGGGTCTGGCCAATCCGAATATTGTCAATGTCTTCGACGTCGGCGATGACAACGGTGTGTATTACATCGTCATGGAGCTGGTAGAAGGCATCACGCTGAAGGAATACATCGGCAAAAAGGGCAGGCTCTCAGTCCGTGAGGCCACCAGCATTGCTATCCAGGTCTGTATGGGCCTGGCGGCTGCCCATGCCCACGGCATCATCCATCGGGATGTGAAGCCGCAGAACATCATCATTTCCACCGACGGCAAGGTCAAGGTAACCGATTTCGGTATTGCCCGGGCAGCCTCATCCAATACGATCAGCGCCAACGCCATGGGGTCTGTCCACTACAGCTCTCCGGAGCAGGTGCGCGGCGGCTTTGCCGATGCTAAATCCGATATTTACTCGCTGGGCATCACCATGTATGAGATGGTGGCCGGCCGTGTCCCGTTTGACGGTGACAGCACGGTGGCGATCGCCATCAAGCATCTGCAGGATGAGATGGATCCGCCGTCCAAGTATGCCGAGGATCTTCCCTATTCCCTGGAGCAGATCATCTACAAGTGCACGCAGAAGAGTGCCGAGAGACGTTACAATTCCGTGGATGAGGTCATCGAGGATCTGAAGCATTCCCTGATCGATCCCAACGGTCATTTTGTTCAGCTGACACCGCTGACGACCCATGCTCAGACGATCATGATGTCACCGGCGGAGATGGCGGCCATCAAGGCCGGCACCGCCGAGAGAAAGCCTGAGGATGCACACCGTCCCGAGTCCCGTGAAGTTTATGATTCCACCTCGGCGGCCCGGAGGAGCACGGAGACGCGGCCCCGCAAGGTCTATGACAGCGTCGATGACGATGACGATATCGAAGACTACCGCACCGCCCGCCGCCGCAGCAGTAGTAAAAGCCGCCGCGACGACGATGATGACGATGACGACGAGATGACCGGCGGCCTGGAGAAGGCCCTGACCATCGGCGGTTTTATTGTCGGTGTGCTGATCATCTGCATTCTGATCTATTTCATCGGCCGTGCAGCCGGCATTTTCCGCTTCGGCGCCGGCAGCAGCAGCGAATCCGCGGTCTCATCCATCGAGAGCTCGGTGGAGGAATCGGTGCCGTCGGCAGATCTGATTCCGGTCCCGAGCATCGTCGGTCTGACAGAGCAGGAGGCTCAGACCGTGCTGACAAATCTTGGTCTCGGCATCAAATATCAGGGTGAAGAGCATTCCGATACTCTGGCTGCCGGGCTCATCGTACGGCAGGAGCCCCAGGCCGGTTCTCAGGTCGAGGCAAACACGACAATCTATTATTACCGCAGTGCCGGTGCTGCCGCCAAGCCGATTCCGAATGTGGTGGGGCTGAACTTAAGCGATGCCCAGAGTGAACTGAACGCCAACGGCTTCACGAATATCACCATCACCCAGGCCTCCCATGAGACGGCCGCCATCAATACGGTTATCGGCATTTCGCCCGACGCGGGCCAATCGGTCGATACCGCCACGCCGATCACGTTGACGGTCAGTACAGGCCCGGCTCCGCAGCCGGAGACACCGGTAAATCCGCCGGTAGAGGGAACGATGGTCGTGGTCGAGAGCTGGACAGGCCTTTCTCAGGAAGTGGCTACACAGCTGGCCCAGGCTAAGGGACTGACGGTGTCCATAGCTTACGGCACCGGCAACACCTGTGAATACGGTGAGGTTCTTTCGCAGAGTCTGGAATCCGGTACGGAAGTGCCGGCCGGCTCCAATATAGTTCTGACGATCAACAGTCCCGACGGCACCGCCGAAGGTATCCAGTCGGACCCACAACAGCCGGCTGAACCTGGTAATCCAGCGGCAGTCGGCACCTGGAGCTGCAGCCAGCGACTCGGCGCCCCGAGCAATTATACCGGCGGCCCGTATCGCCTGACTCTGGAGCAGAACGTCAACGGCAGTAAGCAGGAGAAAACGATTGCGGAGGGGGTGTCCATCGCCTTCCCCTATGAGTTGAAGACTTCCGGTGCGGCCGGAGTATCAACCGGTAAGGTTCATCTGTATGAGCAGGTGAACGGCAGCTTTATCATCCGCGCTAACTGGGAAGTCCCATTCTCCGAGAGTTAATGAAGCAGGGAAAGATTATAAAAGGTATCGCCGGATTCTACTATATCCATATAGCGGGATCCGGCATTTATGAGTGCAGAGCCAAAGGGGTTTTCCGCAAGGATAATATCAAGCCCCTGGTTGGCGATGATGTGATGATCGAGATTCTGGATGAGAAGGAACGCAAGGGCAGTCTTGCCGAGATCCTGCCTCGCCGGAATGCGCTGATCAGACCGGCATCGGCCAACGTGGATCAGGCACTCATTTTGTTTTCTTACCGGTCTCCCGATCCGAAGCCGATGCTTCTGGATCGGTTTCTGGCTGCCATGGGCCGGGCTGGTATCCCGGTCATCATCGCCTTCAATAAGTGCGATCTGGTACCGGAGCAGGAGCGGCAGTGGTTCTTCGACAACTACCGGGGAGCCGGCTGTCCGATCTTTGAACTGAGTGTCGCCCGGCAAATCGGCCTTTCAGCACTGCGGGAAGTCCTGAAAGGGAAAACGACGGTACTGGCCGGTCCCTCGGGCGTCGGCAAGTCTTCCCTGACCAATGCACTTCAGGACGAGATCGTGATGGAGACGGGTGAGATCTCACGCAAACTGATGCGCGGCAAGAATACCACGCGCCACGCCCAGATCATTCCGCTGGGAGAGGACAGCTATCTGATGGATACGCCGGGCTTCACGGCCTTTGAAATGGGGCAGATCGCCAGGGATGAACTGCGGTTCTATTATCCGGAATTTGCACCCTATGAGGGCCGCTGCTATTATCCCGGCTGCGTTCACCTCCACGAGCCGGACTGCGCTGTCAAGGAGGCGCTGGCACAGGGAAAGATCAGTGACCTGCGCTATCGGAATTACGAAGCATTATATCAGGAACTGGCTGACATAGAAAAAAGGAGATATTGACCATGTATATTTTATCACCCTCCGTACTGTCATCGGATTTCACCAAACTCGGCGATGAGGTGCTGCGTGCCCAGAAGGCCGGGGCTCAGTGGATCCATCTGGATGTCATGGACGGCAGCTTTGTCCAGAATATTACCTTTGGCGGGCCGGTGATCAGCTGCCTGCGCAAGGTGACGGACATTTTCTTTGATGTTCACCTGATGATCGTTGACCCCATCGATCATATCGATGATTTTGTCAGGGCCGGCGCCGATATGATCACCTTCCAGATCGAAGGGGCGAAGGATCCGGCCGCAGTGATCGCCAAACTGAAGGAGAGCGGCATTAAGTTCGGTATCGCCACCCGTCCCGGCACCCCCAATGAGGTGCTGAGGCCCTATCTGAAGGATGTGGATATGATCCTCCTGATGACGGTGGAGCCGGGAGCCGGCGGCCAGTCCTATATCCCCGCTTCGACGGCCAAGATCGCCGAACTCAAGGCGATGCGCGACGAGATGGGGCTTGATTTTGATATTGAAGTTGACGGCGGCATCAAGATGGGCACCGTGGAGGAGGCCCTGAAAGCCGGCGCCAATGTCTTTGTGGCCGGCAGCGCCGTCTTCGGCGGTGACATCGAGGGGAAGGTTCAGAGCTTCCTGGATGTGTTTGCCCGGTACAGCAGCCGATGACAGTCCTGATCATCGGGGGCGGTGATCTGGATACCGCCTTTCTTAAGGAACGTCTGGCGATCCACCGCGGCGCTGTGATCATCGCGGCCGACCGGGGCCTGGCCGCCCTTAACGCTGTCGGTGTGCGCCCGGATTATCTCCTGGGGGACTATGACAGTGCGCCGCCCGAAGCGGTGGAGGCCTATCGGCAGAGCCTTGCCGAAGGCAAATGCGAGGGCGGAGACGAAGGCCTCTGTGAGAACGATAACGGCTCAGTCCTGAATCGGCAGCTGTCCTGCGAAGGCAGGCGGTATCAGGATAACGGACGGAGCTTTCAGATTCTGCCGGCGGTCAAGGATTATACCGACACCGAAGCGGCGATCCGCAAAGCTATGGCCCTGGGCTGTGACAGCCTGGTCCTTCTGGGAATGACAGGCGGCCGTCTGGACCATTTTCTCGGCGTTGTCCACAATCTGATGATACCTTACCGGGCGGGCATACCGGCGGTGATTGAAGATACAGGCAACCGGATCCGCCTGACCGGCGGACGCACTGAGGTGTACCGGGGAAGCGAGGAAGCCGCGCGTTTCGGCCGTTATCCGGTCTGGGGCCGTTATCTGTCACTTATACCGCTGACAACACCGGTCCGCGGCGTGTCGCTGACGGGACTGGCTTATACACTGGAAGAAGAGGATCCTGAACCGGGATCCAGCCTGTGCCTCAGCAATGAAATGGTTTCGGACGAGGCAGTGATCACCATACGGGAAGGGCTCATGGTGATGGTGATGTCCGAGGACCGGTCGCGAGACGGTGAAAGGAGATAGTTTATGAAGAGATTCAGCGGTATTCTGCTGATCACAGCCGTGTTGTGTCTGACGGCGGCCTGCGGCAGGACAACGGCGCCTGACGAGACAGGACAGGAGACGGCGGTTTCCGGGAACTCGGATTCTGAGGGCGACAGTCTGAACGGCAGTGCTCCGGAGGAGGATGGCAGTGAAGTGTCACGGCCGGCATCGGAGGATCCGGCTGCGTCATTACCTGAGGAAAACATCAGTGTCATCGAGCCGGTGGAGATTGAGGAAGAGCCGCCCGTGGATTATACGCCGCAGATCAGACTGCTGGCGGAGAATTTTGACGCCTGGTCAATGTCTTCCGTCGGTTGGCCCTATACGAACTGTGCCGTGACAGATCTGGACGGCAACGGTCGCCTGGAAGTCATCGCCTATCTTATCTACGGGTCGGGGGATTTTACTTATGCATCGATCTTTGAGGTCAATGAGTCCTGTGACGGCGTGGCAGCCTGTACGATACCGGGACAGCAGGATCCGCTCTATCCCGAATTCAACACTGATGGTGAGCCCGTCCGTGTCTACACCGGCAGCGACGGCGTTCGTCATTATCTCTTTACCGATATTGAAAGACGGGGTGCCGGGCTTTATTACTATACGTTGATGCCGTTGTCGTTGGCGGACGGCACACTGACGCTTGACATGATCGGCACCAAAGCCGACGAACGCGGTGTGGTGACTTATAAGGACATTGCCGGTATGTCTCTGTCCGAGGCGGAATACGAGGCTTTGCCGGGCAATTATTACAGCGGAAGTACGGAAAGCTCTGTCACGATTTCCTGGATGAATCTTGAAGGTGCTGAAGATATCACAGCCCTTCTGACGGAATCCTGGAGCGGTTTTGGCGAGAATTGATCCCCTGCGGGCTGCGCCATTATCAATATTTCCTCCGCTGAGGGTCTTCATCCCTCGGCAAATGTTGCGCCTTACAGCGCAGCAAAACGCGCCGTCATCAGTCTCACCCAGACAGCCGGCCTGGCTTGTCGGAGGAGATTGCCTATACGGCACTTTTCCTGGCCACGGATATGGCAAGATATATCACCGGAGCTGCGATTCCGGTGGATGCCGCCATGTCGGCAGGCAACTACAATGAGGTTCCCTGGAACGGGTAAAAGAGGAAAAGACCACCGGCTTGGCCGGTGGTCTTTTCCTCTTTTACCCGTTCCAGGTGTGCTTTGTTTCAGGTACTCTTCAAGTTCTCATTGCCGTTTTGCCGGGCTTCACTGAACCGCCAAAGCTGGTTTAGAGTCATATCAATAGGATAGCGATAAAAATGATTGCAGCCAAATAAAGAAAAGTGATGATGACTAAGAATAAGAATAAGCAGACCAAAGGCTTTTGCGATGATCTCTGAGGCATGACGGATAGCTGAGTATACGTGTCTGCCGGTGTTCCCGTGGTGTACGCCTGCGTCGTTTTTTGCGGTTGGACAGCTTTTGCATACAAAGAGAGCGGATCGGTTTGATTCAGGATACGTGAATAAAAATCGTCCAGCCATGCCGCATCGTTCGGTTCACTCATATTTTGTTCTGTACAGTCAGGTTCATGGACAATTTTGTTTCTGATCCAACGGTAACGTTTCAGGTGTTTTAAGTCATCATCCCAACCCTTTATCAGATAAGAACCACGGGGAGTATTGAGCATTTCGTCAATATAAGCGGATATACGCCTATCGTCATGGCAAATTTCGCCGCATAGTTTTTCAAGATGCTTATAAGAATCAATAAATCCCATAGGATACAACTCCTGTCATTATTGTGCGTTCGCCCGTGATGGCACAGCGAACGGTTGACACCGCTGCCTCCACACGCCTATGACTATCTCATCATATTAAGAAGTATAGATTACGTCACGGTCAGCGTAAAGGAAAACCGGCTCCGGCGGCAGCGAACCCTCATGGGGCCAGCGGAGAATGCGCCCCGGCAGCGGCGCCACATCCGCCTGACTTTTTCTTGAGGCTGCGCTCCAGCGGGTGCACGTCCCGGATACGCGATTCAAACCGCCGGCATTTTTTGCTTGATGACGGCAAAAGATAATCGGCATAACAATTTGAGAGAAAACAGGATTCCGTCTTTATGGCTCTTTGAATCAAACCGGTTTTCTGTTATGATACAATACCAT
>JAQXFO010000074.1 GCA_029005135.1 Lachnospiraceae bacterium | reverse complement strand
GGGTGTCATCCTTTCTGAACGATCATTCGTCAGCTTTATTAAACTATAGCTTATCAGGCAGGGCTATACAAGACAAAGCAGGGAGGCTTTCAACATGGCTTGATATCGAGGCCGAGACCCTGTCGCCGGAGGAAGCGGCCTTCGAGATCCGGGAAGGGTACAAGAATCCGAAAAAAATGCTTGACCCTGACGTAACGTCATGGCTTATGGTGATATTACCACGAGGAAATGAGGCGACACGCTATGATGACAGTCCATGAGGTCAGCAAAATATCGGGAGTGAGTATACGCGCTCTTCATTATTATGATCACATCGGTCTCCTGAAGGCGACCGCGGTGACGAGGGCCGGCTACCGGCTGTATGACGATACAGCCCTGGCACGTCTTCAGCTGATCCTCCTGTTCCGGGAGCTGGAATTTCCCTTAAAGGAGATCGCAGTGATCCTCGACAGCCCGGACTTCGACCGCGCTAAAGCCCTGGAGCAGCAGATCCGCCTGCTGGAACTTCGGAAGGAGCATCTGGAAAAGCTGATCGCCCTGGCTCGTGACATGACGATGAATGGAGAGACGACAATGAATAAAAAATGTTTTGAAGCCTTTGACACACAGAAGATCGAAGCCTATGCCAAAGAAGCCAAAGCCTCCTGGGGGCAGACGGCAGCCTACCGCGAGTATGAGACTAAGGCCGCCGGTCGGAGCTGCGAGGAGGAGAGGAACCTCAGCCTGCAGCTGATGGACATTTTCGCCGAATTCGGCAGTGTCCGGGATAAGGGGGCCGACTCCGAGGAGGCCCGGGCCCTTGTCAGAAAGCTGCAGGACCACATCACGGCCCATTACTACACCTGTACCGACGCTATCCTGGAGAGCCTCGGCCGTATGTACGCCGCCGGCGGCGAGATGACGGAAAACATCGACGCCTATGCCGGGGAAGGGACGGCGGTTTATGCCAATGAATGCATTGAGGCTTATCTGCTGGGGAAGGGGTGAGTAAAAGATCCTGTAACATGGCAGACAGCTGCAAAAAGAGAGCATCACTGATTTTGGCATCAGCGGTGCTCTTTTGCGTTGAGGGGGAATGCCGAGAGGGGCCATATGCGTCCCAAACAGGTTGGGTAGGCGGTCAATAATAAGCTGTTTTTGGAATGGAGATTTTTTCGAGGGATTGTGCAGCTTTATAGCGATATCAGGCGTACGGCATATAGTATCCGGCGGATGCGTGCTATACTGAAAAAAGAGGTTTGGCATAAGGAAATTATCAAATGGCGGAGGTCTCGAGATAAATTGGATTATTACTGGAGAGAAGACGCTATTAGTGAACGGTAGTGCAGACATGGAAATGCCGGGCGGCGGTAAAGGCGCCCCGGCCGCTGAGATAAGGAGTTTCGTATGACTCTGGAAGAAATGACATTTTTTGATGATCGTCCCGAAGAACTGGCGATATACGCGGCGTTGACAGAGCGCCTTGCGGACATGGGTTGTGAATTCAACCTGCGGGTGCAGAAAACGCAGATATCATTTTACAATCGCTATCTCTTTGCCTGCGTGTCCTTTCTCCGGGCGAAGAAAAAAGCCGAACTGCCGCCGCATTTTCTAACCGTGACTTTTGGTCTGGGGTATCCGAAGTCGGCGGACAGAATCGCCGTCTGCACCGAGGCGGCGCGCCATCGCTGGACGCATCATGTGGTGGTGGGCAGCGCGGCGGAGATCGATGATGAGCTGATGGGATGGCTGAAGGAAGCTTACGACTTCAGCAACAGCAAATAAGAGACGGGATCGAGAGGCATACAATGACAGAATTTGAGCGTTTACGAGAGGTGATTGCCCGCCTGCGTGCGGAAGACGGCTGCCCCTGGGACCGGGAGCAGACCCATGTCAGTCTGAAACCGGCCTGTATCGAGGAGGCAGCCGAGGTCATCGGCGGCATCAATATCCTGGAGGCCACCGGTGATCCGGACAATCTCATCGAGGAACTGGGAGATCTCCTTCTTCAGGTGGTGATGCATGCGCAGATCGCCGAGGAAGAGGGGCTCTTTACCATAGAGGATGTCTGCCGCGGCAGCTGCGAGAAAATGATCCGCCGCCATCCCCATGTCTTCGGCTCCGATGCGGATCGGACCACAGCCGGCAGTGTCACCTCCGGCGACGTGCCGGTCACCTGGGAGGAGATCAAGAAAGCCGAGAAGGCGGGAAAGGCGAAGACGGAGCCTTATCTTTTTGAGGCTTTCGATGAATCCGAGCGTCTGATCGCCAGAGCCCGCGAAAGAAAGCAGAAGGCGGAGACATGAACGACAGTCGGAAAGCCGGCGCTGAGGTCGATAAATAAAAGGAAAATTGTGATGAATGAAGACCGTTTGAACGCTTTTGAAAAAATGCTTTCCGCCATTTTAGCGCAGTATGACTCGGATGCTGCGAAACTGGCGGCGCTTAAAGCAGAAGGGAAAGAGAAAACCGCCACCTATCGGCAGTTATTTGCGAAAAAAATGCAGTATCAAACGATACTGTCGTACTATCGAGCGTATGGGCTGCTGGAGGAGGATGAGAAATCGTGAGCGATCACGAGTCAGAGGGAGCTGCCGGGTTTGTATTTCTGCATTCAATCTCATGTCATCAGAGGCATAACGGTTGCGCCGAAGGAGATTTCAATTCATGCTTAAAAAAGGTCTTTACGAACAAGTTGTTAATAAAGAGATCGAGGAAGAACTGCACAATCTTCCGGATGCTGTTAAGCATGTTGAAAAAATAGACACTGCCGAGGCGTCTTCTGTTCTGACGCAATATTTGTCAGAAGTTGTTCACAAGGGCCTCGATCGTATTGCGCGGGATGATATTTCTGCACAAATAGAGCTGGCCAATAAGATTGTGAGACTTGTTTCTCAGGAGACAGACGAAGAAGACCTTCAGGAGCTGGCGGTGGCGGATGAAGGTGAACAGCTTTTGGCTCTTATATCGGAAGACGATCCTCTGGTGCGTTTGGGACAGAAAAAAGCAAAGGACATTCCACGCCCGGAGACGTCCGTTGCGCAGAGTAGTTTGTTTACAGGCGCGATCCATGAACCGCAGATGTTCTCGGAATTAAAGAAAGAAATAGCAACGGCGGATCGCATTGATATGCTGGTTTCTTTTGTCAAATGGAGCGGCCTGAGACTGCTTATGGAATCACTGCGGGCTTTTACGGATCGCGGCGGCCGGCTTCGTGTTATCACAACGACATACATGGGAGCTACGGATGTTAAAGCGGTGGAGGAACTCCGTAAGCTAAAAAATACAGAAATCCGAGTTTCCTATGATACCGAGCGGACCAGACTGCATGCCAAGGCCTATATGTTTTATCGTGAATCCGGTTTTACTACGGCTTATGTCGGCTCTTCCAATCTGTCGAATCCGGCTATGTCCAGTGGCCTTGAATGGAATGTCAAGCTGACGACAAAGGATATGCTGCCAACGATTCAAAAGATGGAGGCGACCTTCGACAGCTATTGGCATACAGCCGGCTTTGAAACTTACGAAGAAGATAGCAAAACTCGTCTGGAGAGGGCCCTGAAAGTGGATGGAAGGGTCAATCCCACAAGTGACGAGCCGTTTGTTTTTGATATTCAGCCGTATCCCTATCAGCAGGAAATCTTGGATCGTTTGCAGGCTGAGCGCGAAGTGAGGGGGTATCGCCGGAATCTGGTGGTGGCGGCTACGGGTACCGGCAAAACTCTGATCTCTGCTTTTGATTATCGCCGCTTTTGTCAATCCACTATCGGAACGCGGCCGCGCCTTTTGTTTGTAGTACATCGTGAAGAAATTCTGAAGCAAAGCCGCAGTGTGTTCCGCGGGGTTCTGAAGGATCCCAATTTTGGCGAGCTTTTTGTGGGCAATTATAAACCGGAGAGTCTGGATTATTTGTTTGTTTCAATCCAGACGCTGGCGTCTCAACGGCTTTATGAAATACTGCCGAAGGATTACTACGATTTCATCATCGTCGACGAATTTCATCATGCCGCCGCACCGACTTACCAGGGACTTTTAAATCATTTTAAACCGAAGATACTCCTGGGTCTGACAGCGACCCCGGAGCGAATGGATGGCAAAAGCGTCCTGGATTATTTTGACGGTCGTATTGCTTCGGAGATACGTCTTCCGGAGGCGATTGAACGCAAGCTGTTGTGCCCTTTCCAGTACTTTGGAGTGTCAGATGACGTCGATCTCTCGGAGGTCCGCTGGACACGTGGAGGGTATGATAAAAAGGAACTGAGTCATATTTTCTCTATGAACCGGGCGATTGCGGAAAAGCGTGCCGGACACATTGTCAATTCGCTGCGCCACTATGTCGCGGATGTGAATAAAGTTCGCGGTCTTGGGTTTTGTGTTTCGATAGAGCACGCGAAGTTCATGGAAGAATACTTCCTTTCTAAAGGCATTCCCTGCCTATCTCTGACGGCTGCTTCCGGTGATGCCGAAAGAAATGAGGCAAAGCGCCGACTGGCTACGGGCGAGATCAATTTTATCTTTGTGGTGGATCTGTACAATGAGGGTATTGATATTCCTGAAGTGGATACGATACTTTTCCTTCGGCCGACAGAATCTCTCACCGTTTTTTTGCAGCAGCTTGGCCGTGGTCTGCGTCTTTCGGAAGGAAAAGAGTGCCTGACGGTATTGGATTTTATCGGGCAGGCTAATAAGAAATATAATTTCGAAGAGAAATTTGCAGCGCTTTTATCGCATAGCCACCATAGTATGCAATATGAGATTAAGAAGGGCTTTGTATCGCTGCCAAAGGGCTGCTATATTCAGCTGGAAAAGAAAGCTTCAAAGGTGATTTTGGAGAATATTCGCCGCACCTTCGGTGATAAGGCCGGGCTCATCAGCCGGATTGAAACCTTTACCGAAGACAGTGATTTGCCGCTCACCATGAAGGCTTTTGTCAGCTATTATCATCTGGATCCGAAGGCTATCTATGGCAAATATTCGTTTAGCCGACTCTGCGTGGAGGCCGGAGTCCGGGAGGCTTTCTCAGAACCCGGCGAAACGGTTATAACGAAGGCTTTCAGCAAGTTTGTTGCTGTGGATTCCAGAAGATGGATACGTTTTCTTGCTGACAAGCTTCCGGGGATTCTCACTTCGTTTATTCATGGCGAAGCCGCAGTTCTTTCTGATTCGGAAAGACGTATGTTCCAGATGTTTTACATTACCATTTATCAGAAGGCAGCGGATTTTGATTCTGAAGAAACCTGGGAAAATATGCGGAACCTTGCGGAGAGTCCGGTCATGATGAGGGAACTTCGGGAACTATTGGAATGGAATCTGGAACGTATTGATTTCATTGACCGTCCCGTTGACCTGGGCTTTGAATGTCCTTTAGATCTGCACTGTACCTATACCAGAGATCAGATACTGGTGGCGATGGATTATATGACACCGGGAAATGTGCGTGAAGGCGTTAAATGGCTGCCGGATAAGAAGGTGGATGTGTTCTTTGTGACGCTGAACAAATCGGATAAAGACTATTCACCAACGACAATGTACAATGACTATTCTATTAACGAAAGCCTGTTCCATTGGCAGAGTCAAAGTACAACAGCCGAGTCCTCAGCCACGGGCCTTCGCTACATCAATCACAGAAAGCAAGGCAGCAAAATCGCACTATTTGTCCGGGAATTCAAACAGGACGGCACCGGCGCTGCGCCCTACACCTACCTTGGAACGGCGTCTTATGTGAAACACACGGGAAGTAAACCGATGAATATCACCTGGCATCTGGACCAGCCGATCCCGGCCAAGTATCTCCGTAAAACGAATAAACTGGTTGTCGGATAGAAAGTTTGATAACAACAAAAGGTTGAAAAAGATAATTAGAGAGAAAGGATCGTATTAACCTGAAATCATGAAAACAATTCGTGTTGTCGCCGCTGTGATCATCGAAAACCGCAGGGTCTTCGCAGCGGCCAGAGGTTATGGCGCGTACCGGGGCGGCTGGGAGTT
>JAQXFO010000073.1 GCA_029005135.1 Lachnospiraceae bacterium | reverse complement strand
GATACCGCCCACCTCGTATTCCGGCGAAGCTTCGTCATGCTTGCTGACAATTCTTACCTGTGTCATGGCGCCTCCTGTATACTCAGTCTTTTAGAAAATTGTACCACAAGTTGCCGCGGACGGCTTCTCGCGCTATGATATAATCAATCGTTTCAAAGTCCTGCACCACACGGAGTAATATTATGTCAACTATTACAACGGATCGCAGTCCCGCTGCTCTGCCTGTTCCGGCAGCCCATCACCGTTTTATTACCATCGGAGAGATCATGCTTCGTCTGACACCGCCCAATTACGAGAAGATCCGCATGGCCTCTTCCTTCGAAGCCAGCTACGGCGGCAGCGAAGCCAATATTGCCCTGGCGCTGGCCAATCTCGGCATTGACAGCAGTTTCTTCACCGTCGTTCCCAACAACAGCCTGGGAAAAAGTGCCATCCGTATGCTGAGGAGCAACGACGTTCACTGTTCCCCGGTGATCCTCAGCACCCCGGAGGAGACACCGACCCATCGGCTGGGCTGTTACTACCTTGAGACAGGCTACGGAATCCGCCCCAGCAAGGTCACCTACGACCGCAAAAACAGTGCCGTCACCGAATACGACTTCAGCCATTATGACTTTGAAAAGCTGCTTTCCGGCTTTACCTGGCTGCATCTTAGCGGCATTACGCCGGCTTTGGGGCCGAACTGCCGCGACATGATTATGACCTGTCTGAAGATCGCACGTCAGCATGGTCTGACCATCAGCTTCGACGGCAACTTCCGCAGCACGCTGTGGAGCTGGGAAGAGGCCCGTGATTTCTGTACCGCCTGTCTTCCCTATGTGGATGTCCTGCTGGGTATCGAGCCCTATCATCTCTGGGTCGATGACGACGATCACAGTCTCGGCGACGTCAAAGACGGCATCCCGCTGCAGCCGGATTACAAGCAGCAGGACACCGTCTTCAAAGCTTTCATCAGACGCTATCCGAATCTTCGCTGTATCGCCCGTCATGTCCGCTATGCCCACAGCGGCAGCGAAAACAGCCTGAAGGCCTATATGTGGTACGGCGGTCACACCTACGAAAGCAAGCTGTTTACTTTTAATATCCTCGACCGCGTCGGCGGCGGCGATGCCTTTGCCAGCGGACTTATCTACGCCATGATGAACAGCTATGAACCGATGGACATGATCAATTTCGCCGTGGCCAGCAGTGCCATCAAGCACACCATCCGGGGTGACGGCAACATCACCGACGATGCGGCCGCCATCCGCAGTCTGATGGATATGAGTTTCGATATTCGCCGTTAGCCCCGGCTGTCGATGGCCTGTCTCAGGGCCCGGGTATAGGCCACATCGGTACCGCAGCAACCGCCGACAAAGGAGACAAAATCCAGCGCAGGGCTGACTTCTTCGGCAAAGCGCTCGGCGGTATAGGGCTGGGTCGTGGTCCCGTCGGAGGATACCACCGGTTTGCCCGAATTCGGCTTGAAGAAGAGGGGCATATCCGTCAGCTCGCGGTATTCACGGATCACCTCCATCGATTCCGCCGGGCCCAGAGAGCAGTTCATGCCGACACCGCTGACTCCCAGCGGTCCCAGAGTATCCACGACCTGTTTGACGGTGTTGCCCATGATCGTGCGGCGGCGTTTTTCAAAGGTCATTGAACAATAAACCGGCACGCCGAAGCGAAGGGCCGCCTGGGCGGCGATCTTCATCATGGCCAGATCCATAAAGGTAAGAAGGAAGATACAGTCGGCGCCCTCCTTGATGGCCGGCTCCAGCTGTTCCATGTAGATCTCATCGCATTCCTCCGGCGTCAGCGTACCGTAGGGTTTCAGAAGGGTCGACAGCGCGCCGGCGGCCGCGGCCACCTTCGTGGAAGTCCCCTTCACAGCGTCCTTCGCCAGAATCATAGCCTCTCTCACCACATCGGTGACAGCATAGTTTGAAAAATGCCCCACCGACTGGCGGTTCGCGGTGAAGGTATTCGCCTGAATGATATCAGCCCCGGCCTGCTGATACTCAGCGGCCAGTTCCCTCACCACTTCGGGATATCTCATATTAAATGCCCAGACCGGATCATGCTCCTCAATCCCCCGTGCATTGATCTTCGCCATCAGCGCTGTTCCGACGGCACCATCGAGCAGTAAGGCTGCCATAGTACTTTCCTCCTTGCCTTTCCATTGTGTATGAATCATACCTGCTTTGTCGGGGCGTTCCCTTTGGCACGTCCCAATAATACTATTTTAGTATGATTTCAAGAAAAAGCCAGTTCTTTTTTCATTCTTCTATCTTTTCCGGTGCCGGTGCAGGACAGCCTTTTCCATCCCGCAGCGTATAACACACGTCACCTGACGGGCCATCTCCTCCGGCGATGGTGCGAACCCGTGCTGTGACCAGTAAGCAATATAGCTCAGATACAGACGTGTCTGACAATAATAAAAAATATTCTCAAGTTCCGGGTCGACACGGCTGTCGTCGCGGCGTATCTCCGCCTTGTCCAGAAACCGTTCCGTCACAAGACGGCAGAAGGCTTCACGTCCGTATGCCTCCTGTTCCGAATTGATAATGAAACGATACAGTGCCTTCTTGCCGAACACATTCTGAAAGGTATCCCGTGTGATCCTGTAACTGAAATCCTCACTGATCGGCATCGAAGTTCCCGCCGGCACACAGCCGCACAGGATCTCCGTGTACCTATCCGCCTCATCCTCAAGCAGCCGCTGCATCAGATCATATTTGCTGTCATAATATTGATAAAAACCGGCACGACTGTAACCGGCACGGGCGATAATTGACGAAACGGTAATTGTCTCAAACGGCTTCTCCTCCAGCAGAGCCATCATAGCCCGCCGATACGCCTCATCCGCAAGCGAAGGGATCCCCCGCGCCTTTCTGTGTTCTGTCTCCATCCTCTGGACTTCCTTCCGCAAAGACAAAATAGACATTTCGGTCTGCTTTGTCAATTGATACGTTAACGTCAATCGTTTTAAATACATATTATAATCGTTTTTACCGCATGCAAATGGTATTTTTTTATTAAGGAGATCAGCTATGAAAAATTACATGGATCTGACAGGTCGTGTGGCCATCGTCACCGGCGCTTCCTCCGGTCTGGGCTACGCTTATTCCAAAGCACTGGCCGAGAACGGTGCCAAAGTCGCGGCTTTCGCCAGACGTATCGACAAACTCAATGCCCTGAAGAATGAAATCGAACAGGCCGGCGGTGTCTGCCTTCCGGTACAGTGCGACGTCTCTAAGGAAGAGGATGTCGTCAACGGTGTTCAGAAGGTCATCGATACTTTCGGCAAGATCGATATTCTGGTCAACAACGCCGGTGCCATCAAAGTCTGCCCGACCACAGAGCTGGCTCTGGAGGACTGGAAAAAGGTCGTGGACGTCAGCCTGACAGGCTACTTCCTGATGGCCCGCGAGGTCGGTAAGAACATGATCAAAAATCATTACGGCCGCATCATCAACACCGCTTCCATGTACGGAAAGATCGCATCCCACCACAATCCGATCCTGGTCTACAATGCCACCAAGGGCGCTGTGCCCAACTTCACCCGCGGTCTGGCTCAGGAATGGGCGGAATACGGCATCACCGTCAACGCCATCGGCCCGGGCATGTTCCCGTCCGAAATGATGAACATCGACAGCCAGACAGAACAGTTCCTGGCCTTCCGGGCTCCTGTCGGCCGTCCCGGCAAACTGGAAGAGCTGTGCGGTCAGCTTCTGCTCTTCGCCTCCGAAAACAGCGCCTACACCACAGGCCAGACGATCTACATCGACGGCGGCATCACATCTGTCTAACAGTCTGTCCATCAAAGCTGCCCATACGGCGGTCCATCCCACTGCCGTATCCTCATAACACAAGAACCGTATGAAGGGCCGTCAATCCCCTCATACGGTTCTTTTATGTTCATTATCGGCGCTGCCTCAGAATGCCAGCGGCTCGCCCACGGTGTAGTGGTAGGCATCATCATAATTTTCACGGAAATAGAAGTCCGCACCGGCCCTGTCAAGATCAAAGACAAGGCTCCAGTTTGTGATCTCGCCGTCAGCGTTGGTCTCCGGAAAACGATACTGGGCCGCCGCATCAAGACAGTCCCGCATCCCATCCGCATCAAAGGGCCCCCCGGCCGCTGCCAGGATATCATAGCGCCGGTGCGACTCCTCCGAGCCGCTCTCCGCATCATAATCTTTCGCCAGAATATGATTGGTCACCACAGCGGTGTCTGTCACCGTCATCTCATCGTCGATGTATTCCACCACCACGCTCCGGCCGCTTCTGTCCGCGATGGCCAGGTGATGTCCCAGCCCCGCTGAGCTGTGCATATCATAGCTCTCCAGAAGCGTCAGGGCTTCCTCCACCGTGGCGGCATTGTTGAGAAGCAGACGAATGGCCGAGGTGGTTGTCAGATCGGGCCGTTCTGTCTTCTGATCCGTCGCCCGGTTCGTCCCGTCCACCAGATCCGCCACCGTCAGGCCCATCTCATTGATGCCGTCCACCGGCACATAGACCGCTGCCAGAGCCATGAGCCGCTCCGGCATCGAACCGGCGGGATCGAAGTCCTCGCCAAAACCGAGAAAATCAAAGCAGCAGGTCGACACGGATTCATAGCCGCGGAACGGGACATGACGGACGACCATAGTCCGGCAGGGTTCCCAGTCAAAATTGCGGCCAACCAGGGTGCCTCCGTCCTTACCGGCGGCACAGAGCACCGAGCAGCCGAAGGGCAGCGACGGCAGGCGCGTCTTCAACGGGTTTCTCCGATAAAAGCCCCGCGTCAGAAACTCGGTCAGAAAATCCGCCAGTTCCTCATCCGACGAAACACCGCCGCTGCGAATAAAGGTCTCGAGGCCGTCATCGCCTCGGAAGGTCATCGTATACAGTCCTTCCTCCGGGCTTTTGATACTTGAAGCCGAGAGGATAAAGGTCCCGAAAATCGAAAAGACAAACACCACCACCGAGACAAGTACCGCCAATAGAATGAGAAGGATCGTCTTCAGCGTCTCTTTGATCCCGGCGAAGCCATTTTTCTGTCTTCGCATCCTTATGCCTCCCGCCGGTACAATTCTTCAAAACAGCGGATATGAGCCTGCATACGCTGAAGCGCCGTTTCCTCTTTATCCGGTTCACGGTCACACAGATGGATAAGAAGCGTGATCGGGGCTGTGAATTCATAAGCCAGAAAGGCCGCATCGCCCGTCTTCATAAGACCGCTGCTCATCATACCGGCCAGCAGCGTCCGAAAGCGAGCCTCATTGTCCGTCAGGAAATGCTTTGAGGCCAGCAGCGCCATTTTCTCATTGCGGAATTGCTCCAGCGTCAGCAGGCGCCGCATCTTCCGCACCGTAGTGTCATGCATCGTAAAGTCGATCTGACGCCATACCTGTGCCCGAAAGGCCTCCCAGGATTCCGGGATACTCAGCGATACCGCTGCCATATGCTCGCGGTAATATGACTCCACCATGGCAATCATCGCCTGCCAGAGTGCCTCCTTGCTCTCATAATGCTTATAAAGAGCCGGCTTCGTGATACCGAGAGAATCGGATATGTCTCTCATCAGCGCGCCTTCATAGCCTTTTGCGGAAAAAACCGTCAGGGCCGCCTGTAATATCTCCGTCTTCGTCGTTTTCATGAAAATCACCCGAAAAGCAGCCATAAAAGTTATCAGCAGGTCACTTTTTCAGTATAGTTACTTTTGGGTAACTTTTCAAGTCATTTTTTCAGCGATGCCGCCATTGTCCCGCTGCAGCCAGGAACAGGCCTGCCGGTATCACCGCACTCACACAGAGCCACACCCTCACATCGGACCCGGTGCGGTACGCGTTGACTATGATGAAGATTTCAATCACAGCCGTCAGCAGACACAGACCATTCACCAGAAAATCCGTCAGGACTTCGTCTGACGCCAGGTGCTGTGCCACGCGTTGACCGATTGCCGGACGCAGACAAAAACGAAACAGTACACAGACTGCCGGACAGGCCAGGATCGCGAAGCGGTTCACATAGGAAACGGGCACACCGCCGCTCCACTGCACCGGTATCCTGTCTGGCAGGGACGGCAGAGCCGCTGCTGCCGCCAGCAAACAGAACAGAGAGATGGCGCTCCAGGTGATCAATCCTCCCCACAAACGGAACAAGCCGAGAGAATCCCCGGCCAACCGGCGTCTGTCCATAACAGGTCCATCCGCCTCACTCAGATACCGTTCAATATCCAGATGATCATAATCAGCTCTGTCCGGCGCGGCCAGCATTCTCTCACACAGGACGGCTGCCCAGGCCAGCTCCTGACTCTGCTTTTCCAGTACTTTTTTCTGCTTCTTCACAACATCATGAAGTGATACCTCATGATGCTTAAGAAGCCGGATATCCTCAAGGGAAATACCCAGCGTCCGCAGATAAGCAATCTTCTGAAGTTCCCGGACATCCTCCTCCGAAAAAATACGGTAACCGTTCCCGGCATGACGATGCGGTGCTATCAGGTTTTCTTTTTCATAAAAACGAATATTGGCGCGGGTCAGCCCCGTCTTCTCCTCAACGGCTTTGATGTTCATCTTAAAAACCTCCTGTACCGCTGAGTATAAAGTATAAACCGGGTTGACAGTCAAGGCTTTTCAGCCTTGACGCATCATTGAAAGAAAACAAAAGACAGCTTATGATGCCGCTTCAAAATAATAATCCTCTTCACCGATTCTGATGCCGCTGTAACGGCTCAAATCCAGAATACCGACAGCGACAGCTCCGTCACCGGCCCAGGTACCAAAGAAGTCACAGTCACCCGTCTCATCATTTTCCACGGAGATCGAGAATCCGAAGAACCCATCCTCCGCTTCGCCGGTATAATCCTCGCCGCCCACATAAGCGCCGTCGGCTGTGATCAGTCTGATGTCCTTCACCGCATCCTCGTCGGTGCCGACAGCCGTACCGGAGAAGCCGATGGCCGAAACTGACAGATGGCGGATAGCGGGGGTTCCCTCTTTCGGTACGGCACTGTAGGATTTCGTGATCGTCTCCGGCACGGCAACCGTCAGCACCATATCGTCACAGGTCAGCTCCACCGCTGCCATGTCCTCGATTGTTCTGTCCGCAGGCACCCGGTTGATCACCATGAAGACCGCATCGGCATCGTCGTACAGGCTGACAGCTCCGGCTCGGAAGCCGCTGCCTTTGGCAAAGCCGTCGGTATACGCCCCGAATTCTTTATTGAAGTTCGTCACCCTCTCACCATCCCGGGTGATCCATACCGTATCAAGCGTCTCACCGACGGAAGGTCTGTCAACACCGTTCAGAGCCACGGTAAAGCAGAACATCCGGGCATCCGCCGCCATGTTGTCCACCCGCATCTGACGGCTCTGATCATCAACAATCAGGGTCTCATCGGACTGCAGAAGTGCGCCGGCGGCCTCAGTCTGCGGCGTAAAGTAAGCCCTTAGGGCATCCCGCGCACCGAAAGCATAAACCGCGGCACTCAGCGGGATTACCGCAGCGAGACAGGCCGCCGCAGCCAGCATCCGGCGAGGCCGGAGGGGGGTCTTCCTTTCCTTCTTATATACCGCTTCCTCCACATAAACCATCTCCGCTTCTCCCAGTGCCTTCAGGAGAGCCTCACCCCTGACGGCATCGTCATTTTGGGCATCACCGTTCAACGTCGTCTTTTTCATAGCCTGTATCCTTCACTTTCAAGTCTTTTTCTGAGCTGTTCACGGCAGCGATACAAGGTTACCTTGACTTTGCTCCGGGAAAGGCCGTACCCCTCCGCTATGGCAGCGATCGAATCCAGATACCAGTAACGCCGGAGAAAGATCTTCCTTTTTTCCGGCGTCAGATCCCGGAGAAAACGATTGAGTATCTCTCCGAGTTCCCGGGCTTCCGCCGCCTGTGCCGCATCGATACGTCCGGGCAGCGTCTGCTCCAGCTCCGCACTCAGTTCCCGGATATCGGCCTTCCTTTTCAGCCGCCGGCTGTTCCGGCAGAAATTCAGCGCCTCGTGTCTGGCAATCCTGGCCAGATAAGGAAACAGGTAATCGCCGGGTTCATGGGGCGGTATCGACTGCCAGGCTTTAAGATAGGTATCGTTTTCGCATTCCTCGGCGGCGCCGAAATCCTCCGTCAGATCATAAGTCAGCCTTCTGAGGCGGCTGCCGTATTTCTCCCGGGTCACCGCCAGAGCCTGTTCATCCCGCATCAGATACAGCCTGACGATATCTCTGTCTTCCATAACCATGTCCTTAACCGTGTCTTCTTTCTGTTAAATAAAAGGCCTTTCACTTCTTTAAGCACCGCGAAGGCGTGAAGGTTACTTCTATCATACAAAAAACGGAAATGCGGGATGCATTTCCGTTTTTTCGTAATTCGTATGCTGCCGGGTAGTGATCCGGCAATGCCGATACCTATGCCGCTGGTAGAACCTGTGACAATCACGACTTTTTCTTATAATCGATCCATAAGAAACCTCATAACACTATCTACTCTGCCAACAACCAAACTATCAAAGCGTATGCGCTTTGTAGCTGATTTCCCATAGTCACTCGGTTGAGCCTAATAGTCGAATTTTACAAAAATATTTGTTTTTTTTATGAACAAGCCATAGTCTTGTTTTCCTGTTGCCTGTGGTGCAGACGGTTTGAAATTTTCCCTTTGGGTTATCTCTCATCTGGCGACGGTGGGCTGAGGTTTTCATGCCGGATCCGGCGTCACCGTGAGATCGCGTTCTATTTCAAGAAAAGATGCATCAGTTTTTCATACAATCGGCGCTTGTAGGGCTGATAGCGCATCGGCAGATCGAGCCAGGTCTTCTTATCCACGATGGATTTGACATGAGAAAAGGCCTCAAACCCGTCCCTGCCATGGTATGAGCCCATACCGCTTTCACCGACGCCGCCGAAGCCCATAGCGCTGGTGGCCAGATGGATCACCACGTCGTTGATGCAGCCGCCTCCGTAGGAGAGTTCCGCGGCAACACGGCGGATATGAGCCTGATCGGAGGAGAACAAATACAACGCCAGCGGTTTATCAGCCTCTTTGAGCGACGCGATCATCGCGTCAAAATCCGTATAAGACAGCACCGGCAGGATCGGGCCGAAGATCTCCTCTTCCATGACCGCATCATCCCAGTCCACATGATCCATCAGCGTGGGCGCAATTCGGCAGCCGGCCGCGTCGATCTCACCGCCGATCACCACTTTGGCCGGGTCAATGAGCCCGCACAGCCTGTCAAAATGCCGTTTGTTGATGATCTTGCCGTAATCCTTGCCGGCAAGCGGGTCATCACCGTACTGCCGCCGGATCTCCCGGACAGTTTCGGCCACAAACGCCTCTCTGACAGAGCTGTCGCACAGGACGTAATCGGGTGCGACACAGGTCTGGCCGCAGTTGAGATATTTACCGAAAACAATGCGTCTCGCCGCCAGTGGGATATCAGCACTTTTGTCTATGATGCACGGGCTCTTGCCGCCAAGTTCCAGGACTGCGGGCGTCAGATGCTCGGCCGTATGGCGGAGGACCTCCTTTCCCACGGCTTTGCTGCCCGTAAAGAAGACAAAGTCAAACTTCTGCTCCAGGAGTGCCCGGTTTTCTTCCCGGCCCCCTGTCACCACCGCCACATATTCCGGCGGAAAGCATTCGCTGATGAGCCGGGCCAGCACACGGCTCGAAGCCGGCGAATAAGCGCTGGGCTTGACCACTGCCGTATTGCCGGCGGCGATGGCATCCGCCAGGGGCTCCAGTGTCAGAAGGACAGGATAATTCCAGGGGCTCATGATCAGTGTACAGCCATAGGGCACCGGCTGCTTATAGCTGTGGGAGGCAAACTGCGCCAGCGGTGTCGGCACCGTCTTCTTCCCGGCAAATTGACGGGTATGGCGAATCATATAGGAGATTTCCGACAAGACCAGGCCGCTTTCGCACATGAAGCTCTCATAGCGGCTTTTTCCCAGATCCTCCCGCAGCGCCGCCGCAATCTGCGTTTCGTATTGTTTAACGGCGGCATAGAGTTTCTTCAGCTGTTTCACGCGAAACGCTGTCGGGATCGTCACACCGCTTCTGTAATAGGTTCTCTGCTTATCCAGCAGGCACTTGATTTCTGTTTCCGTCATGCTATCGGCTCCAATCGGCGATCTGATAATAAAACTGCGCCCGTTCCCGCCGCGTCATCAGTGCGGGAACGGGGTAGAGCGGGTTGGCTTCTTTTTCGGCATAAGCAGCCATCTGCGGGATATCTTCAGCGCGGATGCCCTCTATATGATCCGGAATGCCCAGACGGGCGTTCATCTGCCGGATCGCATCGATAAACCTGTCGGCCCCCTCCCGGGGAGAATCGCTGTCGGTACAGACACCGGCTGCCGCACCGAGGGTGCGGAGCTTAACGGCGGCACTATCACCGTAAGCCTTCAGCACATAGGGCATGAGCACGGCATTGGCCAGGCCGTGGCCGGGCCGGATCCCGACAGATACCGAAAACGTCAGGCGGAGGCTTTTGTATTGTTTGTTGATTATTCAACGTTAGATTATTACCATACCATCTTTTGTTGAAATGTCAACAAAAGAGACCGGCCATCACCGGTCTCCCCCTCCGGCTGCCGCAGCGGATCCGGTCAATACTTATAAAAGCCTTCCCCGGAAGCCATGCCCAGCTTGCCTTCGTCAATATACTTTTTAAGAACCGCCGCCATCGCCTTGAAATTGTACGGCATCATCATTTTCTTCAGAAGCGGGCTGAGAAGTCCCGGCACCTTCTGATACTGCATAACAATGTTATAGGCCGTCGTCAGCCCGACCGTATCAATGATTTGGAAAGGACCTTTCGGCGCTCCCGTCCCCCGTGTCCAGGCCGTGTCGATGCTCTGGGGATCGGATACCCCGGACACATAGAGATCGAGTCCGGAAAGCAGAAACGGCACCAGCATAGAGTTCAGCAGATAACCGCTCTTTTCCTTATGCACCGGCAGGGCAATCATCCGGATGGCATGACTGAAATCAATCAGCTCATCAAAATACCGGGGATCTGTCTTATCCTGGGCCATGATCTCCGCCGTGTTGTTCAGCCAGATCGAATTGGCAAAATGAAGTGCCAGGTATTTATCCGGCCTTCCGGTATATTGGGCAAAGGCCGACGGCAGCAGGGTGGACGAATTGGTGGCGATCACGGTCTTTTCCGGCAGGAGGGGAGCCATTCTGCGATAGAAAGCGATCTTATCCTGCTCATTTTCCGCCATCGATTCGATGACCAGATCGGCATCTTCCACAGCGGCCTTCATATCCAGTTCCAGCTTTATGGAAGACGCGGCCCGACGAACAGCCGCCAGACAGGCCTCCTTGTCAAAACAGTCACTGTCGGCAAGACCGGCGGCCCAGGGGCCTTCTCCTTCAGCCATTTTTTCAATGAACTCCCGGTAGGTCTGCGCCAGCTTATCGAGCTTAGGCTGCGTGCGGCCGACAGAGCCCTCCGATCTCAGCCAGATAGTCACATCAAAGCCGCAGTAGGCGCTCTGAAAGGCGATCTGACTGCCCAGGACACCGCCGCCGGCAACAACGATTTTCTTATAGTTCATAGCTATCCTCACTTTCTTCTTGACGCATTAATGATACTTTTGTATCTTTTCTGATGTTAGCAATGATAAAAAACAGCGTCAATTCAACAAAGCCGTCCTGATACTTTTGTCGGAAAAAGTATCAAAGTGAGGTGTGACCTATGAGCCGAAGACATGAATCCACCGCATTTCTGCTCGAATGCCTGGCCGATGCCCTGATAACGTTAATGAAGGAAAAGGATTACCGCCTGATTACGGTCAGTGAGATCGCCAAGCGGGCCGGTGTGGGAAGGGCCACGTATTTCCGGCATGTCGAAAGAAAAGAAGATCTGATCGTTTTCAAGCTGAAAGTCTGCTGGGAAAGATGGGCTGAGGCTGCCGGTCTTCGGATGACAAACGGCTTTGCGCTCGAAAATACCGAGGCCTTCTTCCGATTCAACTACGCCAACCGGGAGTGGCTGCGCCTGGTGTACGACGCCGGCCTCTCCCGGATACTGTTGTCCACTTTCGATGTGATCTTCGCCGAAGCCATCCTCGACAGAGAGCAGCAGTACGCCGATGCCTTCTTCAAATACGGGCTGTGCGGTCTCCTGAACGCCTGGATCGCCAATGGCTTCGAAGAAACGCCCGAAGACATGATCCGCATCGGCAGCAACATCGTGCGTCAGCTGGTCGTGGAAGAAACGGCGAGCTTGTGAAACAAAGTCTGTAAAAGTTTAGAAATAAGGCCTTATACGATACCATTCATCAGTAGGTAAGAGCCGGTAAGGCTCACAATCGCCTGCCGGCTCGCACATCAACCATCATAGAAGGCTATTTACAGAAAGACTTTCACACACCCCGTACAGGACAGCACCTGTTTGAACTGAAAACAGCATAAGTTTAAAGAAGTCAAAAAAGAATCAGGAAGTGAATGGCGTGCCGGAAGGGACGCCTGTTAGAGGACTCCTTTTTAAGGAAAAGCCGCCGAAATCAGTTCGATTCCGACGGCTTTTGGACATAAAAGAGGGCTGACGCCCCGCAAAAAACATTTGCTAACGCGACAGCCCCTTTCTGAAAATGAAAATTTTTATAAATGCCCCTTTTTGTATCAAATCGTATCTGGATTGATATTTTGAGTCATCCAAGGGCCCTTTAGGTAAAATGAAATTGATAGTATTGTTGCAATACACCATCCTACCGGCCATGCACACCAGATTCCAGTTGCACCGAGTGCTGTCCTTGAAAAACAGAAAGCAAGCAATACACGCAGAATCAAATCTGTAAAAGTG
>JAQXFO010000072.1 GCA_029005135.1 Lachnospiraceae bacterium | reverse complement strand
TCTCATCGAGCCAGGCCAGGGCCTTTTTACAGGTAGTACAACGGCTGTAGCAATACACGGTTAACATCGTGATCCTCCTTATGATTCATACGCGTTATTGTTGGAAAAGACATCCGCCACCTCACTGATCGTGATATAAGCTCCGGCTGTTCCGAAGGCATTGACCATGCCGGCCAGGGTCAGCATCAGGATATGACAAATTTTCAGCTTTCTCAGCCATGGCATAGGCGCATACCTCCTTTATTATCATTATCGCGCATTCTGCCGCCCGCGGCAATGCCGTATCGCCGTCACACCGCTCCGTCATGCTGCCCCGTCGAACACCTCCGGGAAATGCACCTTGTACCAGATAAGTGTCATCACAAGGGTCATATAGCCGATAACGTGGGCCTTCGGCATGATGTACAGGATCTTCTTCAGCGCCGCAAGATACCAGTCCTCGATGCCCAGCGCCTTCAGTCTTCTGCCGTTCTCGCCCGACAGCACCTTGCCGGCCTCGCCTGTCCGGATGGCCTTCATCAGAGCCAGGGCCTCCCGCTTCTCCAGCCCGTGCTCTATGAAGGTTCTGAAAATGTCATCGCGGCAGGCGATCTGCCTTTCGAGGGTTTCTCCCTCCCTATAGAGACTGCCGTATCTCTCGCCTTTGTCTCCTGAGCCCAGAGCCAGGCCGCCCAGAGTCACGGCCTCGGCAAAGCTGTCGGGAAAATGCTGTGGGGCCGTCTCCGCCAGGATCGTTCGGAACCGATCCGCCTCAAAGGGAAGAAGGGACAGATCACCCGTCCGCAGGTAGTCATAGACGGCGGCTTCCTCAAGATCGGCGTCGTCAGACGGCACCCCGGTGATATGTTCCAGCATCAGGATAACCGACATCAGCGTACTGGGCAGGACATTGACACAGCCGTCGATGACAACGGCGTCCTCACTGCAGTCCGGCACCGTGAAGCGATCCCGGAAATGCACCCTGAGGCTGTCCATCGCCTCCAGCGGCACATTGATATCGATCTTCTGCGGTCTCTCTTCGCCATCAATCCCCAGATACAGCGCGCTGTCCAGATCAAAGCCTCCGGGCAGCGGATCACAGCGGCTGATGCCCAGAAGACAGGCCGCATAGACATTACCCACCCCACCTCTCGCATCGTGGGCGAAGCCGCTCGCGCGGCAGACATCGCCTACCTCGGCGGCAATCTCGATGATGTCCCAGGATTCATAATGCCGGCCTAACCGCCGGCATTCCTCATCAAGTCTTTGCAGGACCGCAAGCGGTACCTCATCGCCGTATTTCCGTCTCAGTGCTTCGCCCAGCCGCGCTCTCACAGCCCGCTCAGCGTCATGTCTGTCTCGTCGTTTTTTCATAGTCAACCCCTTCTCTCTGAAAACATCTCTGAAATGTCTGCCGATGATTCTTAAGTCTACAGGAGATGCTGTCCATAAAAGGGGACATAAAAAGCCGGATCCAAATCAATAAACATTTTTTCTAAGCTGGTTTTTCTTGATGGATACTATTTCAAACTAACCCGTGGTATGTCCTCCTTAATTTCGAAATATAAAGCGACAAATCCCGGCTGACTTTCTGTTAAAAATCAGCCGGGATTTGTCCGGATGCACCCCCGAAACGGCCAGCTAACAGTTGATAAGTCAATGAGTTTCCTTGTCACTGTTGAGCCAAGGCGTCCGGAGTTTTTTTGATAACCTGTCACCTCTGTTAAGAGATCATAATTTGCAGAAATTCAAATTCCGGTTTAACCGGGGCAGTTCTCCCTCATTCAGCCCTCCACGATCAGATAACGTCCGGAAGGCAGGGCAAAGACTTCGGCCTGTTCTTCGAGTTCTTCATCACTCAGACCCTCCACATCCATGCCGCACTCATCGAGATAATCGCGAACCTCTGCGATGGAGTCGACCACCTCGGCCAGGCAATCCTCGAGGAATTCCTCCGCTTCCTCGCGGTTTTCGGCCACAGGCTCGTCAAACAGCTGTTCCTGGTGTGCCAGAAAATATTCCAGGACTTCATCGGTGTATGCGTTCATATATCCCTGTCTCCTTTTATCTCTTCAGGCGGCATCAGACGGCCAGTGCGATGATCTCAGCCGGTTTTTCAATGATGATATCGGCGTCGTTGTCTCTCAGTTCCTCATAGGTACGGTACCCCCACAGCACGCCGACGGTAGTCATGCCGGCGGCCTTTCCGGTCTTCATATCCGTGGCAGTATCGCCAATATAGAGGCATTCCTCCGGTGTGACCCCCAGTTCCTCCGCGATATGAAGAGGGGCGTCGGGAGACGGCTTGAGTCGAAGGCCCGGCTTCTGACCGCAGATATAATCAAACTGCTCGCCGAACATATCCCTCACAGCCTTCTGGGCCGCGTTGTCAGGCTTATTGGTGCAGACCGCCAGTTTGACACCGGCCGCCTTCAGTGCCGTCAGCATTGCCGGCACGCCTTCGTAGGCGTAAACGCCGTAGCTGGCCAGATCCTTGATGATGCCGCGGAAAACGCGGCAGCCTTCCTCGTAGTGAGCCGGATCATGATCTTCATTTTTGAAAAGGATCCTCTCCACCAGCTTATCGGCGCCTTCGCCGCAGTAATACCCGTACGCGGCTTCCGGTTCCGGCGGATAACCAAAATGCGCCAGCATCCGGTTGCCGGCTTCGGCGATGGAGACCAGGGAATAGATAAGTGTCCCGTCCAGATCAAATATACACGCTTTTTTCATGTTTCCTTACCTGAGTTAATAGGCTTTCTGTTTATTGGCGGCTTCCGGTCTATTTCTGCGGCAGCTTAAAAGAGCTCTTCAGCGTCACGATACGGCCGAAGACAGCCCGGCCTTCCGCAGCAAACTTCGGATCCTTGCAGAAGAAGCCGTTGCGGACGAATTGGAAACTGTCGCCGCCCTTCGCTTCTTTCAAAGCCGGTTCCATGACCGCATCGGGCACGATGGTCAGGGAATTCGGATTGAGATTCAGTGATCCGTCCTCATTATAGACGCCCTTGCTCTCGTCGATCAGGTTCTCATAGAGACGCACCTCGGCGTGATAAGCCGACGTGGCCTCGACCCAGTGGATCGTGCCCTTGACCTTGCGGCCCGTGAAGCCTGAGCCGGCCTTGGTCTCGGGATCGTAGGTGGCATGAACCACCGTCACATTGCCGTCAGCATCCTTTTCGCAGCTGACCGCCCTGACAAAATACGCATGCATCAGGCGAACTTCGTTGCCCGGATAGAGTCTTTTGTACTTCGGGATCGGCTCTTCCATGAAGTCATCCCGTTCGATATACAGTTCACGGCCGAAGGGCAGGGACCGGCTGCCCAGTTCCGGATTCTCCAGATTATTCTCGGCATCCAGATATTCGATCTGTCCTTCCGGATAATTGTCGATGACCAGCTTGATGGGATCAAGGATGGCCATCATGCGCGGCCGCTTGAGCTTCAGATCTTCGCGGATGCAGTATTCCAGCTGAGCGTAGTCCACGGAAGAGTTGGCCTTGGAGACACCGACGGTCTCCACAAAGAGCTGGATGGATTCCGGCGTGAAACCGCGGCGGCGAAGGGCCGCGATGGTAACAAGGCGCGGATCATCCCAGCCGTCGACGATGCCCTGATCCACCAGACGCTTAATGTAGCGCTTGCCGGTGACGACATTGGTCAGATACAGCTTGGCAAATTCGATCTGACGGGGCGGCATCGGCCACTCTGTGTTTTTTACCACCCAATCGTAAAGCGGACGGTGATCCTCGAATTCCAGTGTGCAGATGGAATGCGTGATGCCCTCCACCGCATCCTCGATGGGATGTGCAAAGTCATACATCGGATAGAGGCACCACTTGTCACCGGTATTCTGATGGGACAGATGGGCAATGCGGTAAAGAATCGGATCCCGCATGTTGATGTTCGGCGAGGCCATGTCGATCTTTGCCCGAAGAACCTTGCTGCCGTCGGCATAAACGCCGTTTTTCATTTCCTCAAAAAGCTTCAGATTCTCCTCGACGCTTCTGGTGCGGTACGGGCTGTTTCTTCCCGGCTCGGTCAGCGTCCCGCGGTACTCTCTGATCTCATCCGCGGACAGGTCGCAGACGTAAGCGAGGCCTTTCTTAATCAGAAGAACAGCCTTCTCATACATAATATCGAAATAATCGGAAGCCAGATACAGTCTGTCCTCGAAGTCGGCGCCCAGCCACTCCACGTCGGCCTTGATGGCCTCGACAAATTCCGACTTCTCCTTGGTCGGATTCGTATCGTCAAAGCGGAGGTTGAAGGTACCGTGATAAGCTTTGGCCAGACCGTAGTTCAGAAGGATCGATTTGGCATGGCCGATATGAAGATAACCGTTCGGTTCCGGCGGAAAGCGGGTGGCCACGTGGTCATAAACACCGTCAATCAGATCCTTGTCAATAGCCTCCTCGATGAAGTTTCTTGATTCTGCGATAGTCCTGGTTTCTGTCATAATCCCCCTCCATGGTATATCCATATCATCGCTGATTCTACCACATAATACTGGAATTTCCAAGGAATCTGTGATAGGATAATCACCGTATTAACGACAAATATGGAGGATTTTTTATGACATATTACATCGAAGCCATCAAAGGTATGCCGGCTTATCTCCAGGATGTCGTCAGCAAACATCTCATCGTCTCGGCGATCTGTCTGGTCGTCTTCCTGCTTGCTCTTATTATGACCAACAAGGCAGCGACCTTCTGCCGCTATGTTGTTGTCATTGTCTGCATTGCTGTCGGCGCCTTCACCTTTATCTTCAAATCAAGACATCTCTTTGTCCTGTGTGCGGCTGCCCTGCTCATTATGATTCTGGTGCGTCTCCTCCTGTACGCGATCCGCACGATCCGTCAGAACCGCATCGACCGCCGCATCGAGGAACGGGCGCTGGCAAAAGCCGCCTCCCGCCGCGGTTCCTGGAAGAACCGTCAGGGCTACAGCGGCAAGGCCAAGCCCATCGTCCGGGAATACGATACCTCCATGAGCAAGGATGAGATCAGCGACGTCATCACTTCCGACATGTCCGAATCCGAACATGCCGAAGGAGCCGGGAAGGCCGTCGAAAACCTGAACACCAACGAATAATACCGAACATGATTTAAAAAGTGCGTTATCGCCGGGAGACAAGAGCCGGACGATAACGCACTTTTTATTTGACTGTCTTTTTAGAAAAGCGACTCGATCTTATCTTTGCAGGTATCCGACAGCACGTTGGCCGCCCCGAAGAAGTACAGATCGTTCGACAGCGTCGACGCGAAGTCTCTCAACAGGTAGCTGTACATCACCGCATTGATCGCTTCATTGCCGGAGACCAGGATGACCGGTCCCGACCTCTGTCCCGCCAGCATCGCGCCGCACAGCGCATCCGGGAAGCTGTTGTCCTTGCCGGAAGCAAAGGTGATGGTGTTAAAGGTCCCGGGCTCCGCAAACCGCTTCGCGATCTTCACCGAGGTCTCGTAGCGGTTATTGCCCGCCAGACGTTCCACCTTGCCGGTCATCGCGTTGACCACCGGGTCGTTCACCACACCTTCCGAACCGACGATATAAACCTTATTGAAGTTCTTCACGATCGCCTGTTCCGACGGCGTCAGGGACTTATTGCCCTTCTTCGCCAGAAGGATCGGCATGTGGTATTTGTAAGTCCAGGGCGATACCGACAGGGCATCCGCCGCTGTGGCACCCGTCGCCACCACACAGGCATCATAAGTGAAGAGGCCTTCCTTCAGACCGGCCAGGAAGATCTTCTCGGCCGTTTCATAGCGGTCGGCGCCAGCGATGGTCTTGATGGTCTCCACGCCGCAGGCGCGAAGGGCCGCCGATACCGCCGGATCAAAGCCGCCGCCGATGATCGTCACCGTCTTCACGCGCCCCTTCCAGGTATCCGTCAGAAGGCTCTGAATCTCAGGCTTGAGAGCCTTCAGGGAGGTGATAAGGAGCGGACAGTTCTTAGCACCGGCATAACCCGAGGCCGCCAGCGCATCCGGGAACTTGGAGCCTGTCACCAGGATCATCTCGTCGGCCCCTTCCGGGAAGGCTTCCTTCGCGATAAGGGCCGCTGTCTCGTAACGGTTGGCACCGCCCAGACGCATCGACGAGACAGACGCCCCGTCGGAGACGGTGATGAGGCAGTCACTTGTGAGACTGCCGACAGAAGCACGGATCGTCGCCGTCGTTCCGGATACAGCGGTCTCGGCCACCGTCACCCGGCCCGTACCGGCATCGACCGTGACAGCGTCACTGCCGCTTACCCGGCTCCAGATCACAGCGCCCGAGGTGTGGTTCGTCGGACTCACCACAGCCTGAAGCGTCACTTCCCCGCCCGGCGCCAGCGCTTTTGCTGACGGCAAGACGGCGATGCTCTCCGCCGGAATCTCGCCCTCGGCATTCACCGTGACCTTATAGGATGTCACCTGCGTATACTGGCTGCTGTCATTTTTGTTAACGGCATAGAGGTTCACATAGGGCTGATACTGGCTGCCCTTATTCGCATCAAGCTCTGCACTCAGGGCCGTCACCCTGCCCGTATCGGGGTCAACGCGGAGATAGCCGTTCTCACCCGTCATGCCGTAGGGTGAACCGTAGACGTCCGCCACCCCTTCATACACATACCATTTGTAGACGTACCTGTCGTTGGCCTCCGAGGGCAGCATAAGGCCCGGGTCGGGACTCTCCGGCGTGAAGCTGTCCCCCACCGTCAGGCTCTTATCCTCATAGCGGGGCCTGTCCGTGAAGGAAACGTTGTAGGTGGCCGGATCCGACGGATCATAGACACGGACGCCCCAGCTGCCGTAATCATACATGCCGCCATTGTAATAGGCCTTCAGCGTGCCAATCCCGGTACCGTTGCCCTTAAGGGTGATGCTTGACGGCATTGCACCCTGCGTCACCTGACTTCCCGACGTCACCTCATAGACGGCCGTCGAAAGGCTCGGATCGCCGAAGGTGAAGTTGCTCCAGCTGGTCGCTCCGGTCGGATAGGCACCGACGCCTATGGTCACCGTCTCACCCACCGGGATGTAGATGGTATTGCCGTCGCCGTAATCGCTGTAGTTTTCCAGGATGACCTTCTGGAGATACTGGAGGGACTGCATCTTGATGCTGCTGAACCGGATGCCGGCACCCGCCTGCATCTCATCGGTCTCCGAAAAGCGCGTATAGACATAATAGGTACTGCCTTCCGTCAGGCCTGTCACATCCGCATAGTCCGTGCCGTCAGCCGCCGTAATGGCATTGACCGACCAGTCGAGAGTAGACAGGTCGCTCACCTTGCCTTCGCGCCACACGTAATCCTGTCCCCGTTTGATGGTGACCCGAAGCACCGAGAACTTGCCGTCAGTCCCCTTGCCCGTCCTCAGAGTCGGGGCATAGGTCGGTGCGGCGGGATTATACTGCTTGGTGACTGTGATGCCGTCGCTGACGACGGAGCCTTCATAGCCATCGGCGGTGATCACGATGCGCAGCTCCTTCCCCGCCTGTTCGGCCGTCGGTATATAGTTCCTCTCTGTCCCGTTGGAGACAGTCACAGCCTCCCAGGAGCCGCCGTTGTGGATCTCCCACTGATAGTGAAGGGCGGCGTCATCCACATTGGCCAGCGTACCGCCCACCAGCACCTTCTGGATCTCTTTGCCCACGTTGGCGGCGGAGGTAAACTGCACCCGGCCTGTCAGGACGGCGGGCAGAGGATCAAAGAGACAGCAGCATGTGACTTTTTTGGAGTTGGCCATGCCAAGAAAACCCTTGCTTCCGTTGACACTGATGGCAAGGGCGCTGTTGGTGGTTTCGAAGGCATAGCCCTCCCGGGCCTCCAGCGTCACCATAAGCATGTAGGTGTGATCCGCCTCAAACTTATCGCTGTCAGTCAGATATCTGTTGCCGTCCCAGTCAAACCAGGCCACTTTTGTTTTATCCGCGCCGGTGACACTGACATCCGCCGTCATTTTCGGTGTTTCACCGACCGCCGGCTCCACCACACCCGTGATGTCAACACTTGAGATCGGCAGGTATTTGACGATGCGGATAAGGCCGGTGCTCTTGTCAACCGTAAGGATATCATTATCATCCTCACGGTTGTTGTCACCGTAAAGCTCCAGGACGGAAGTGGAAGGGATATCCGACATAATACCCGAGGCGTCTTTGTCATAGGTTTTTATGATCCTGACGTTCGTTTCCAGAGCCGCCAGCGTCATGTCGACATCGGTGGCATCATAATCAAGCATGATACCGCCGGTACCGACTTCTTCATTTGTGTTGATGAACCTGCCGCCGTTGATCACGCATGTCATGGGCGGGCTGTTGGGGCCGTCGCCGTTAAGATAAATGAGCGGGGAAAAATCATAATAGCATTCCCCATAGAAACTGCCGTCGTTGATAATAACAGAGGCTCTGCCTTGACCATCGATGATCCGGCCGTTGTAGCGATAGGAACCGCCGTTGATCGTCAGCTGTCCCGTTCCTCCTGCATCGATACTTCCCTGCAGTTCACCGCCGCCGGCACTGTCTCCGATAGTCAGACTGCCGCACTTGACATAATTGTACTTCGTCGTAAGCGTATGACCATTCAGGTCTAAGTTTATCTTAATATTGTCATTGACGATCTGCAGCCTGCCGGACGAGATATCCAGATTCGTTCCCAACCGGATATAGCGTGTGGAGCCGTCTCTGGGGGCTGAATAGAACATGGGCCACAGTAATTCGGCATCGACGACCACATAGGGATCTGCCTCGGTGCCGCTGCCTTCTGTCGTGTAGACATCGCTTTTAATCTCGATGAGACCGGTCTCTGAATCCGGATCGATCCGGATTGAAGAGTCAATAGTTCCCTGCATCAGTTGAGAACTCCAGGGAATGCTGTACATGATCGATTCCGTCTCTGATTGCATCCTGACAATACGACTGTTGGTAGTCATGGCATAAAGGCTGACCGAGGACCCGCCGTTAATCAGCATGGCATCGGAGTCACTCCTGGTACAACTGATATGACCGCCGTTCATGGTCAGATAACCATTGACCAGAAACGCATATACCTTGGATGTATTGGTTTTAAAAGTACCGCCGTTGATAACAGCGGTGCCGTCCAGACACAGGCAATAGCCATAGTTTGATATGAAGGTACCGCCCTCAACGATGACCTCTCCGCCCTCGCGGCAATACAGCACCGTATTCGAGCTATTTCCCGACAACTGGCTTTCTACCATCCCTCCGCCGGCACTGTCGCGAATCGTCAGTTTACCGCCGCTCCAGACATAGAACATATTATCATTGGAAAGACCGATGCGGGAAAAGACATGACCGTTCAGATCCAGATCAATCTGTTGGCCTGCGTCACATTCAAGGTCCAAACCATCGGTGTTCTGCTCGTTGATAATGTCCGCCCCCAGCTTAATATACCGCGTGCTGCCGTCTTTCGGAGCGTTCTTTATCAACGACCTCAGGTCTTCAAATTCCGTAACGACATAGGGCTCCGCCTCCGTACCGCTGCCGGAATAGGCCCAGGCTGTCAGGCTCGTTGCCGGGAGCATAACCAGCACCATGGCCAGGGTAAGCAGCCATCCAAGAACCCGTTTCGGTTTCACTTTTCTGTGTTTGCCCATAAGCTCTCCTCCTTAAAAAGTCTATGCCATACGGTATACCAGCCGTCTCCGCCGTGGTACAGCCCCGGCGGTGGCAGTCATGCCTTGGCGCTGTTTTTTTGTATCTCTGACTCTATCTAACCATAACCCTCCTGAGAAAAGCAAGAACCCCACCAAAAGAAAGTCCTGTAAAAAAGGACCCCTGTAAACAAGGGTCCCGGCAAAACAAGAGGGATCTGACAAAGTCCCTCTGAGTATTCTCTCCGTCAGCGGATATCTTTTTTCGTATATATCAGGAAGGCTGCCGCCCAGCCGGCCAGCATCAGAGCCATCCCCACCGCCAGCAGCGTACCGTCAAGACTGACATTTTCCACGATATCGGCGCCCTCGCAGTAGGCAAAGGGTGTTATATAGCGCAGCCATTTGGCCTTGTCGCTGATGTTATTGAGCAGGTTAAGAAAATACATCATCACCGCCATGCCGATACCGACACCGGCGCTGCCCCGCCTGAGCACGGCCGACAGGCCGAAGGCGATGCCGCCCAGCTCCAGCTGCAGAAGATAATAAGCCAGATGCATCAGCGACATTTCCTTCCAGGGGATCGTCTCGCCGATGGCGGCGGTAGTGCCGACAGCCATGCCATAGAGAATGAGGTTCATAGCTGTGATCAGGATCACCAGAGCGGCCAGCTTCTCAAGCACCACACGGCCCCGTCTCACGGGATGGGTCAGCAGGAATTCTGCCGTACGATCCTTTTCCTCCTTGCTCAGCAGACTCGCTGCCGTCAGCGCGGCATAAAATGCCCCTCCCAGTCCCAGAATATTGCCGCATTCCACCGCGTAGAAACCCAGGAAGGTACCGAAGCTCAGCCTGTCCATACCAAAGGCCGCCGTGAAGGCACCCATAGAGGCAAATACCTCCGAAACACCGGCCATCTGTCCCTTCATCTCCGGAAACATCACGATGCAGATGACCATCATAAAGCCGATGGCAGCCGTCCAGATAAGGAACGGTATTCTGCCCAGTCTGATTTCATGTCTTACGATCGTCATGCGTTTTCACCGTCCTTTTCATAGTAGTGGAGGAACACATCCTCAAGATCCGGTTCGGTGACCGTCAGGTCTCTGACCTGACCGGCCGCCAGCACATCAAGAAGCGCCTTCATGCTCCCGCTGTAGAGGAAGCTCACCGACTCGTCGGTCCGGGTCAGATCCCGGACACCCGCAAGAGGCGTCGGATCGACATCCCCGTGGACAACGACCCGGTGGGCATTCGTTTTCGCCAGTTCCTCCACGCTGTCGCAGGCAATCACGGCGCCGTCCCGGATGATGGCCGCCCGGCTGCAGTGGCGCTGGATCTCGGAAAGCACATGGCTTGACAGGAAAATGGTCGTCCCTTTAAGGTTCCTCTCCCGCAAAATGTCAAAAAAGACCTTCTGCATCAGCGGATCCAATCCGCTGGTGGGTTCATCCAGTATAAGAAGGGAAGGTTCGTGCTGCAGGGCGCAGACGATACCCACCTTCTTGCGGTTGCCGAAGGACAGCTCATCCACCTTGCGGCTGACGTCCAGCTGCAGTTCTTCCGCCAGGCGTTCACACTCCCGCCGGCAGTCACAGCCCCTCAGTTGTGCCGAAAACCGCAGAATATCCTTCACTTTCATGCCGCTGTAAAAGATCGCTTCCGACGGCAGGTAGCCGATATCTCTGAGGATGACCTGCCTCTCCTTCGTGATGTCGCGCCCGAAGATCTCGGCACTGCCCGAGGTCGGCGCGATGAGCCCGAGAAGGGTGCGGATCGTGGTTGACTTTCCAGCGCCATTGGGACCGATGATACCGAAGAACTCGCCCTCGTCCACGGTCAGATCGAGTTCGCAGATGCCCCGGGCCCGTCCGTAGGTCTTTGTCAGCTTATGTGTCTTAATAATCGCCATAGTCTCTCACTCCTTACGCAGATAGAGTTTTTTCCAGAAGCGGATAAGATCCGAAAAGCCCCCTATTATCATTAACCGAATCGGTCAATACCTTTGTACCGCCGTTGACCGATTTTGAGAAGACCCTGCTGCAAAAAAAGTGCTGTCCCCGTCTTGGGAACAACACTTTTGGGCATAGCGAAATCAAAAGCTTCACGCCGAAGGACACATCAGATAGCCAGCATGTCGCTGAAGGCCTTCAGCGCACCGTCGGTATCGTGGGCCAGGACGCGCTTGGCCAGCACCTTGCCGAGCTGGACGCCTTCCTGATCGAAGCTGTTCAGATTCCACAGGAACCCCTGGAACATGATCTTGTTTTCATAGTGGGCCAGCAGGGCACCGAGAGCTTCCGGTGTCAGCTGATCGCCGATAATGATGCTGGAAGGACGACCGCC
The DNA here is from genome assembly GCA_029005135.1 of Lachnospiraceae bacterium. Classification (GTDB taxonomy): domain Bacteria; phylum Bacillota; class Clostridia; order Lachnospirales; family Lachnospiraceae; genus Chordicoccus. Next base: position 5,427 of record JAQXFO010000072.1, on the reverse strand, counting down.
CTTGAAATCCTTGTTGAGGTTCTCATCCTTCTTGCCGCAGGCAAAGGCCACGATCTGGGCCGCCACATTGGCCCCCAGCTTCTGCTGGCTGGTGCTCCCTTCGATGACGATATCATCACCGATCTGGCTCTGTCTGAAGCCGACAAACTGAAGCGGCACGATATCGGAGCCCTGATGGAGCAGCTGATAGAAGGAATGCTGACCGTTCGTACCCGGTTCGCCGAAAAGCACCGGACCTGTCTTGTAGCTGACCGGTTCACCGAAACGGTTGACGGTCTTGCCGTTGGATTCCATGTCACACTGCTGCAGGTGGGCCGGGAAACGGCTCAGCGCCTGGGAATACGGCAGCACGGCGGTGGCGGCGTAGCCCTGGACATTGCGCTCGTAGACACCGATCAGGGCGTCCAGCATATCCGGGTTCTTACGTATATCGCGGTTCGTGGCCAGACTGTCTTCGTCGGCCGCGCCTTCCAGAATGCGGGCAAAGACTTCCGGACCGAAGGCCAGAGACAGTACGGCGCCGCCGACAGCGGAAACAGAGGAATAACGGCCGCCGATATAATCATCCATGAAGAAAGCGGCCAGATAATCCTTGCTGGCGGCCATCGGGGACGTCTCGCTGGTCACCGCCAGCATATGGCGGGACGGATCAAGACCGGCTGCCGTGAGGGCATTTTTCACAAAGGATTCGTTTGTCAGTGTCTCCAGGGTGGTACCGGACTTGGACACGACGATAAAGAGCGAACGGGACAGATCCACAGCCTTGAGAACGGCGGCGGCATCATCCGGGTCGACGTTGCTGATGAAGCGGGCTTCCATCTTGAAATTGCCGGTGGCACGGGCCCAATTCTCCAGAGCGATGTAAAGAGCGCGCGGGCCTAAATCGCTGCCGCCGATACCGATCTGTACCACGGTGGTGAAGGTCTCGCCCTTCTCATTGACGATCTCACCGGCATGGACTCTGGCGGCAAAGTCCGCGGCCTTCTTCTGCTGAGACACATAGAATTCGCGCTTGTCAACACCATCGGCGATGACCGGCCTGCCTAGCTGGCGGCGTGCCAGGTGATGCAGCACCATGCGGTTTTCTCCGGTATTGATAACAGCGCCGTTATACAGTTCCTCAAACTTGTCGATCAGCTGAGCTTCTTCTGCTAAGGCGGCCAGCGCCTCAAGAACGTCCTCATCGACTTCCCGGGCCGCATAGCTGAAAAGCAGGCCCCCGGCCATCGGACTCTGATAGGCTTTCACACGTTCGCCGCCCGTCTCGCCGGCCAGCATCCCGACCAGATCCACATGCCCCTTCAGGGCTGTCAGTTTATCAAAAGCTGCGTAGGTATCCAGATTCTTCCATGAAACCATAACGATTATCCCTCCGTGATTGTGTGTATCAAATACGTGATACCGTATTAATTATACTAAAAAAAGATTCCCAATGCCATGTTCCGCCGCTTTTTTCAGTGAAAAGACAGCAGCAAAAAAGCAGGGCCTTCCGGTCCTGCCTTGTCTTAGGTGTCTTTTCGTTTTCTTTTTGAGACGGAGACCTTTTACAGGGCGTACATCTCGATCGTCTTGTTTTCGCCGATGCGCTTCAGGATTTTCTCAAGATCCGCCAGCATCACGTCAAGGTTGACGCCGTTTGCCAGCAGGGTATCCAGAGAATCGTGGCGCATGGTCTCATACGCATACTCAAAATTCTGAATACGATCGTGAAGATCCGGCTCGTCCTTGTCCAGATGGTCCAACACATCCTCGATCTGCTTATAGGGCTTGCTTCTGATAAAAGTCAGATCCGGAATGGCGTACTTGACCTGACTTAACACTTTTTCGATTCGTGAAGCATAATGCATAACCAAGTCACTCATAACGACGCACCAATCCTTTCTCTAAGATGATATGAAAGCGATTCTTTTGTGCATATTATAGTGAATGCGGCTTGCGTAATCAATAAATTTGTGCGTTTCGCCCAAATATTACATCAAAGGCACCACTTTTTTGCACGTATTTTTGCAAAAAAGTGATTTTTTTAAATATTCAGACAATTGGAACCCTGAATTGTGTATTCCTGACAGACAGCCGGCGGAAAGGCTGCGGAAGCCGTACGGCGCAGCAGAATCAGTGAGGCACCACGACAGTCAGAACACAGAACAGGGCCAGAGTAATCAGGGTCATGAGTGAGATCGACGTCGAGACGAAATCCCGCTGCCCCTCAAAATCGGCGAACATAACGATGCCGAAGGCCGGCGGCAGCGTGAAGGACAGAATAACGGTATAGAGCATTTCCGGCCTGAGTGTCGTCAGGCGGGTGATGACGAAGAGACTTAAGGCCCCCACTGCTGCCATCAGGGCGGTGCGGCAGGCTGTCACGGCCATGACGCGGCCCAGGAGATCCCGGCGCAGGGACATGTCATAGCCCAGCGTAATCAGGATGAGAAGGCCGATGGGAGCGGTGATGAAGCTGACAATGCCGCTGTAAATACCGTAGAGAGGCGCCTGGGCGGCCAGCAGCTCATCGACCCGGAGAAGGCCCAGTACGATGCCCGCCAACATAGCGATCATGGTTGGTGACAGGAGGGCGCTTTTCAGAAGGCCTCTGACATCGGGGCTCTTCCCGTCAGCCATCTGAAGCAGCGGAATGGCGATCATGAAATTGAAGATCGTGATGCCCACGTCGAGAATGGCCAGCTGCATGCTGCCCGTTGCCGAAAAAAGCATGGTCACAAGGGGATAACCAATGCTGCCGCATTCCATCGTGCTGAGAAGAAAAGGCAGATAGCGCCCCTTCTCTCCCATCCGGTGCCCTGCCAGCCAGCCGATAACCATAATAAGAATATTGGCCAGCAGGAGCGTGACGATAAGAATCACGGAATCCGCGGAATACTCGGCAAACATGAAGGCATTCAGCAGAAGGACCGGCAGCATCAGGCGGCTGACGATAGTCTTGAGGGTCTGGCAGCCTTCGCCGCTGATCAGCCGGCGGCGGCGGCACAGGATACCCAGACAGAAGGCGATCACAATGGGCAGGATCATTTTCAGCGTATCAGTTAACATCATTCTCTCCTCAGGCGGCACAGGATGCACGGGTACCGGTGTCAAAAACCGCGGAACAAAAAACCGCTTGCCTCCCGCTTTTTTAATGCCGCTATTCTGCTTTTATTGTCATCCTCTGGCCGCAGCCAGGATCACCGCAGCTGCAACCAGAGGCTGCCCCCGGCGGGCTCATTGTTGATCACGGCCTCCGGCAGTTCTGTGATAAGACCCGTCATGGCGCGGTTGTCGCTCAGACAAACCGACAGGGTCTCCACATCGTGATACCACGCATTGCCGGGATGGCCCTGGATTCTGAGGATGAGTGCCTGCCCGGCCGTGACCGGCAGCTTCTTAAGGTTGATCCGAACGGGTTCCTCCGCTGTGAGGGTACTGACGCCCAAAACCTTTTCAAAGAGGCAGCTGCCGTCGGCGGCATTTTCCAGGGAAATGTCGATAAGGGCCATGTTAGCCCGCGTCATATGCGTACCGGAAAATTTGAGCGTAAGCTCGTGAAGCACGCCGTCCTCTTCCATCGTCAGCGGCTGACAGACCAACCCCGGCTCTTCGGCAGAGATGAGATTCACGTCGCTGATGAGGCCGTCACTGCCGCGGTTATCGAGAAGCACGGGGCCGGTCTTCGCCGTAAAAGCATAGACAGACACCACCAGAATCGCATTTAAGAGAAGGATCCGCAGGACGATCATGCCGTGGATCATGCCCGCATTTTCAGACTGACCCGTCCAGGCTGCCATTTTCCCGGCAGAGGACTGCCAGCGTGGCACCGGCAGCGTCAGAACCATCAGCACAAGGATGCCGGTGATGAAGACGGTGGTGTAGAGTCCGTCAAATGCCGCAAGCCCCAGATAGTCAAAAAGCTCCGGCAGACCGCTGAAGCGGCGGACGGAGGCATCCGGCACCGCCATGAACGACGGCAGAAACAGATGACTGACGGAACCGTCATAGGCCAGCACATGGGATACGGAGGCTACATGAAGGAAATACGCCGCCCCGGCGGCTGTTTCAGCCAGGATGCCGGCGGACAGGAAGCGGCTGTTGACCACCATCGCCATGACCATAAACGGGATCACCAGCATAACCCAATACGTGCGGATGCCGGACAGCGCGATAAAGCTTCCCCAGACCAGAAAACAGAGGCTTACCGCCTCCCGGCCGTCCGGTTCACGGCGCATCCAGGAAAGCAGAAGGATCACCAGATAGACCGCTATAAACGGAATCAGCCGACCGCCCAGCGCCGACCCCTGAAGAAGGGCCGCCAGTGCATCCCGGCTCTGGGAACCAAGAGCGGTCGTGTAAATGGCGCTGTCTGCAAAGAGGAGCTTCTCTCCCACGATAAAGACCGCCAGGGAGGCCCAGAAAAGCACGACCTTCAGGAGATTCTTCCAGCGGCTCAGGATGAGCGGCAGCGCCAGGAACAGCGCGAACATCTTGCAGGGGGCCGCCAGCGCGAAGAAAAGCCAGAAAAGCCGCGTATTATTCTTAAGATAGGCATAAAACCCGGCCAGCATCAGTGTTACGCTGATAATGTCCAGCTGGGCGCAGACCATGATCGGATAGAATGTGAAGAAGCTACTGAAGAACAGGACCTGAGCCAGCGCCGCCTTCGACGCGGAAACGCCGCAGAAGGTCACGATCCGGCGGATCAGCACGGCCGCGGCCAGCGACATGACCACAAGAAAGAGCTTTGACCACAGCAGGGCCCACGGACATGACAGATAATCAAGGCCCATTCCCCGGGTCAGCAGAAGCATCGGCGCCTGCCACACCGCCATGATCACATAGATCAAAAAGTTGTAATTGGCGGCAAAATTCGTCCGCGACAGGGCCACGCTGCTTTCGTAGAAATCGCGAAAATTCCCCTGGCACAGACATTTGAGCAGGATGTTGGTGTTATCGACGGTATTCCGGAGATCGCTGTAGAAAAAAGTCAGGCACGCCAGGGCACAGACGGCTGCCAGGGCGGCCGTCTCCCAGATATTTGCTGATTTGTCGTTAAAGGAAAAAGAGAACATGATTGTGTGACCTCTGAGCAAAGGGTACCTTCATTATATACCGTTTATGCTCGGTTTTTGCCTCTTTTTTTGTTTGAGATTCTTAGTGTCAATAGGTACTATCAGTTACTTTTGCATTTAAAAAAATGTTTCTTTCCGAACATGGCCGCCTCCGTTAATCCATACTGCCGCTGCCTTTATTGCCGCCAAACTCGCACCCATATCCATGATTGTGGCCATAATACCAGCGTCCATATCGATATCCATAGTGAGGCGGACAATGAGCGCAGTCTCCGTTACAACGACCATGGGGCCGATGTTGACCAGCCTCGACGGCCCAGCTGTTTGGCTCTCGTTGAGAACATACAGTTGATTTCGTTTTTTGGAAATG
>JAQXFO010000071.1 GCA_029005135.1 Lachnospiraceae bacterium | reverse complement strand
GCAGTCGTCCGGTAATCCTCCCGGCTGCCGGTGTAGCCGTGAACGCCGATGAGCCAGTCATGGCTCGTCTCATCGGTGACAAAGAGATCGGCCCTGAGCGTCAGTCCATCATCGGATGCCAGACTGATCTCCTCACAGGAGGCCTCCGCAAGCCAGGCATCGGTCATGGCCTCCAGAGCGGCCTTGTTGGCCTCGAAGACCGGCCTGTCCTCCTCTGTGATGGCTTCGGGTGCCACGTCATGCTCTTCCGAGCGCAGCAGAGCGAAGTTCACCAGATAATTGCCCAGGAAACCCAGGGCGATCACAGCAGCAAGGATCAGGGCTGCCGGGATCAGCAGCCACCGACGGCGCCTTCCGGACTTTTGGTTGTTTGCGTTTTCATTTCTTTTCTCAGACATCGGTAAATATTTCCTTTTTTGCAGAGTCACTTAGCTGACTCTACTACCTTACCGATGACTTGTTGATTTGTCAACATCTTTCAGAAAATGATCCCGGGCAAAACGCATATTCTGAACGCATTCCAGGGTTCCCAGATAACTGCCGTCCTCATCCCGGACGGCGATGTAACGGACATACAGAGGTTCGCCCTTCTTCTCCAGCCAGACCTCCACGCAATCCTTTTCACCGGAACGGAAGGACTCGATGATCCGGCGGACAGCCGGCAGGGACGCCGGCACATGGCAGGTATACACATTGCGGTCAAGAGCCGACAGTGAGCGCCGGAAACCGGTGTTGCCCTTACTGAAATAGCGATTGGTGTCCGTCTCATCCACAAAGGTCAGCTCCACCGGTATCGTCTGGAGCATGGCCTCCATATGACGGCGTGACATATGACCGCTGGGCAGCACCACCTCGTCATCCGCGGCCGCCGCGGCAAAGCAGCCGGCGGCTTCTTCACAGCCGTCTTTATCCGCGGGGCGGTATGACGTCAGCGGTCCGGTGAGACTGTTGTCGTAGCGGTCCAGATCACGGCGGATCGCCAGCCAGTCCTCCTCGCTGAAAAACTGTACGCAAAGGGGAAGCAGAACTTCCTCCTCGCGGCGAATCATGGCATCGACGGCCTCAAGGAGAGACTGAACGCCCTCGCCATCCGCCATGGCGGCACCTTCGCCGGTCCCCTCGCCCGCAGCCTTTGCTGCCTTCTTCAGTTCACGGCGGATCCTGTCATCCTCCGGCCACATCGTCCGGGAAGGTCCCGGGATATGATAATCCGCATCCAGCATGGGATAGATCAGGTCTCTCTTCTTATCATAATGCTCCCGCAAAGCCCCGAGCGCCTGCAGCGCTGCGGCTCTGTCCTGATCAGCGGCACGGCGGACGCCGTCCGTAAGCCGCCTGATCGCCTCATTTTCCTGAGACAGGACCGCGACGGGATGTCCTGCGGTGTTTCTGAGGCGTTCCGCCTCATTCCGGGCCTCTTCGCGTTCGGCACGCCCCAGACCCCTGTTCATGTTGTCTTCAGCCATAGCATCTCCTTTTTGTGAGGCCGTTACACGAGCCAGACATCGCCGATCTCCTTCTGAATCCTTTCGAGATCCTTCTCATCAGCGTCCTGATCCATGATCAGCGTGTCGATATCTTTGAGGGCACAGATCCGCACCAGGGACTTTTTTCGAAGTTTCGTGTGATCGGTCAGCGCCACGCATCTGTCGGCGCACTGCAGAATTGCCTTTTTCGTACCCAGCTCAACGATGTTATCATTAAATACGCCCTCTTCCGGATAAATGGCGTCGATACCGATAAAAGCCAGTTCCACATGAATGCCGCGGATAAAAGCTTCGGCCAGATCACCGGCCAGGGCCCGATACTCCCGACGGAATACGCCACCGGTCATAACAACAGCCGTGCTCGGATCCATCGGCACAGACAACACATCGGTGTTGGTGGTCATGATTGTCAGATTCTTGAATTCGGCCAGACGCCTGGCCAGCGTGAGCACCGTCGTGCCGGAATCCAGAAACAGTGTCATTCCGTCATGTACGAGCTCCAGTGCCCGCTCGGCGATACGCTCCTTCTCGTCAGTCATCTTATGAAGCTTGTCATCCTGAGACAACTCCGCGTGATGTGACGAAGGCAGGACCGCCCCTCCGTGAGTCCTGACGACCAGCTTGCGGGAGGCCATCTCGTCCAGATCCCGTCTGGCCGTCGCTTCCGATGTGCCGTTAAGCTCGGCCGCCTCCCGGATCGTGATGCCGTAACGGTCATCCAGATAGTTCAGAATGCTTCTTAATCGTTTTTCAAACAGAGTATTCCGATTCTCGCCCATATGTGTCTCCCCGGTCATGTCATGAGTAACATTTTAGCATAAATTGAAGGCATTTGTCCGCGATAATCGTCGGACAAATGCCTTTCACAACCGAGGGGCAGTGTCTAAGTTCTTTTTGCCTTGCGGCGCTCTGAGGCGACATTGATGATCATCACGAGGATCAGTACCAGTCCCCAGATAAGGTTTTTGTAGTAATCCGAAATGTTTTGGAACAGAGCAAAGCCGGATGACAGCATCTGCAGGATGATCACGGCCAGCACCATACCGCCGACCTTTCCCTTGCCGCCGTTCGGATCAACACCGGCCAGCACACAGATCAGGATCGCCGGCGTCAGATAGGATTTGCCGAAGTCCGATCTGGCCGAATTGAAATGACCGCACATCAGAAGGCCCGATACCGAAGCCAGCATGCCGCTGATCATATGTACCAGTGTGATGGTCCCGGCCGTATCGGTACCCGAGTAAGTCGCCGCCTTCTTGTTGGCACCGATCATATAGATCTTGAAACCAAAGGCTGTCTTGCTGAGGATGATATAGACACACAGGGCACAGACGGCAAATACCAGGGTCGGGAACGGCACGATATCAAACAGACGCCAGCTCACCGTACGGTAAAGGACCGGCGGCAGATCCTTAACGGAAGAGCCGTTGGTGATACCGACGGCCAAACCCAGGATCACATCGGAAGCACCGAGAGTCGCCACCATGGCCGGAATACCGACCCGGGCAATAAGGGTTCCGGCAAAGGCACCGCAGAGAGCCCCGATTGCCAGTACGACCAGCGTTGTCAGCAGCAGGACGAGCGCCTGTACGATCATCGGCGCGTCCGCCGGCATGATCAGCTTCATGAAGAGACAGCCGAGAATACCGGCCAGATCCGCCGTCGCGACGACGGTCAGATCGATGCCGCCGGCGATCATGGCCAGCATCATGCCCAGGGACATAACGCCCATCTCAGGAAATAGCTGAGCAATCAGTCTGATCTGATCAAAGGTGCAGAAGGCACCGCCCGTTATCACCGATAAAACGACAAAGGTGAATACCAAAAGCAGGATCAGTCGGAAGCCGGCGGTCTGGATCAGCTGTTTCATATCGATCCGGACAGCGGCAGTCTTGTCTTTATTCATCCCTTCACCTCCCCGGCATCTTTCTTCTCAAGTATGGGAGACGTCACACGTCTTTCGGCCATCACCATCCGGTAACCCGAGGCCGTGATACCGGCAATGATCAGGATACCGGTCATCAGCTTTGACCAGTTCGTCGGAATACCGAGAAGAATCAGGTTGTTGGAGATCAGCTTCATCAGAAGGACGCCCAGGAAGGTGCCGAAAACAGTACCCGTACCGCCGGAGATGCTGGCGCCGCCCAGAACCACGGCGGCAATGATCGTCATCTCATATCCCTCGAAGAAGTTGATCTGGCACATGCCCGAGACCGCCACCTGAGTCAGACCGGCGATACCGCCGATCATGCCGCAGAAGGCAAACACAAAGATCTTGATAAAGCCCACATGGAAACCAGCTCTCTCCGCCGCCACCGGATCCCCGCCGACAGCGTAGATGCCCCGGCCGAGCATGGTGTATTTCATAATAAAGGCCGTGACCAGAAGTACCGCGATAAGCAGGATCACACAGACCGGCATCGAGCTGCCAAGGCCTGTCACCCCGTTGCGGACTTCAAAAAGGGTAGCCGCCGAAAACCTGGCCAGCGGAACGGGCAGTGTTGAGATGACCGAGCTTTTCAGAACGCCCTGGGTGAAACCGGTATAAGCCGCGCAGGTACCTAGCGTAATGATCAGCGTCGGCAGTCTCAGCCAGGCTGCCAGCACACCGTTGATAAGCCCCAGAAGAAGGCCGAGAACGGCAGCCATCAGGAAACCGACAATCACCGACCCCTGATAATCGATGATCTGGAAAAGCCTGGTAACAGAGAACATGCAGAGCATGGCGGTATAGGGAAAAGATACGTCGATATTGCCCGAAGCGATAACCATGAAGAGTCCGCAGGCCATCATGCCGGGGACAATGAGGCTTCGCACCATATCCACCAGGTTGTTTGCTGTAAAAAACTGACCGCTCTTTCCCTGAATGACAGCAGTCAGGATCACGATAATGACAGCGGCATACAGTTCATTCCGCCGAAGGAGCTTCTTAATCGTCATGACACCTCGCCTCCTTCTTCGTCTGTGATCATGTCTTTCAGATACTGTTCATCAATATCACTGTTAAAAACCTGTCCTGTGATGCGGCCCTTCTTGATGATAAGGATCCGGTTGCAGGTATTGAGGATCTCATCGATATCATCGGAGATCAGAATGATCGCCATATCGGTTTCGGTCGCCAGATTTCTCAGATACTGATGAATATCGTATTTGGCACCGATATCGACACCGATCGTCGGGCCGTTCAGGATCAGTACCTTGGGGGATGTCTCCAGCCATTTGCCCAGGATCACCTTCTGCTGATTGCCGCCGGACAGGGTGAGGACGCTGTCCTCGATCTGACCGATCTTGATGCCGAGATTATCCACCCAGCCCAGAGAATCCTCACGGGCCCGCCGGTAATCAACGGTACGATTCTTCTTTTTCAAAGAGTCGATATGGGAAATGATCATGTTATTCTCAATACTCTGAGTTAAAAACAGACCTTCCGTCAGACGATCCTCGGGCACATAGGCAATCTTTTTATCAAGCGCCTCCATCGGCGTTTTCAGCGTGAATTCCTCATCGCCGAGATACATTTTCCCGGAGGAAGCCTGATACAAACCGAACAGGGTCTTGGCCAGTTCCGTCCGGCCGGAGCCCAGAAGTCCGGTGATGCCCAGGATCTCCCCGCGATGAATTTCAAAGCTGACATTTTCAAAGCCATTGTCGAGACACAGATTCTCGACGCGGAAGACGGCCTTCTCTCCGTCTCTGACAGTCGGCGCAAACTTTTCCTCACGGAAGCGCCGGCCGGTCATGTAATAAACAAAATCATCATTCGTGACATTCTTAGCCGGAAGGCTCGTGATGATGCGGCCGTTTCGGAACACAGTGAAGACATCCGAGATCTCAAAGACCTCATCGATCTTATGGGAAACAAACAGTATGGAAATACCCTCGGCCTGAAGCTGTCTGACGACACGGAACAGCTTATTGACCTCGCGCCGCGTCAGTGCCGATGTCGGCTCATCCATGATCAGAAGTCTTGACTGATTGAGTATGGCTCTGGCAATGGCGATCAGCTGCTTGTCAGCCACCGACAGGCCACTGACCTGAGCATCCAGAGGTATGTCGATCCCCAGATGATCCAGGGCTTCTTTGGCCAGGCGCCGGATCTCCCGCCAGTTGACCAGCTTTCTCCTGTGATACAGCTCATAGTTCATGGCAATGTTTTCGGCAGCCGTCAGATTCGGAAATATCGACATATCCTGATAGATCACCTGAATGCCGAGACTGATAGCCTGATTGATACTCAGAGATGTATAGGTCTCACCGTCAAAACAGATCGTTCCCTCATCCGGCTTGTAGAAACCCGACAGGATCTTGATCAGCGTCGATTTGCCGCTGCCGTTTTCTCCGCTGAGACAATGGATCTCACCTTTGCGGATCTGCAGATCCACTTTATCCAGAGCCTTGACACCCCCGAAATGTTTGGAAATGCCGGAGGCCTGAAGCAATATATCGCCCATGATAACCTCTCATTCTGACAAGGCGGGCTGCCGCATTATCCAATACGACAGCCCCGTCTTCATGCAACACTCAGAATTGGTATTCGTCCATATTGTCTTTGTCGATCTTAAGAACAGCATTGCCGCTGATGTTCTGACCGTTCACATTGATGCTGCTGTAGCCCTCGATACCCAGATCAAGACCGGTGGTGATCTTATCCTTCTCGCCGTTGAGGATCATTACAGCCAGCTGGCACATGGCCTTGCCGGCCAGAGCCGGATCCCAGCAGTACACTTCCGGATTGGAGCCGGATTCCAGATACGGACCCGAGACAGACGGCACACCGGTACCGACAGCGTAGATCTGGCCGGTCATACCCAGCTCATCGATAGCCTTGGCAGCCCCCGGCGGATCATAGGAGGAAGCGCCTATGAAGCCCTTGATATCCGGATACTTCTTGATCATTTCCTTGGCTTTGTTGTAGGCCATATCCATGTTGTCTTCACATTCGATGCGTTCTTCCGGCACCAGTTCCATATTCGGATAGTTGGCCTGCTGATAAGCGACAGCGGCATCCATCCACTGATTGTGGGAGGTACTGGAGAGGAAAGCGACCATGGTCACATACTTGCCTTCTTCACCCATGGCAGCCGCCAGGCCCTGCATCATAGCTTCGCCGTATTCCTGGTTGTTGAAAGCCTCAAGGTCGAAATCGCAGTTCTGGAAGCCTTCGGCTTCGTGGGTCAGAACAACGATACCCTTGTCCATGGCCTTCTGCAGGACCGGTTCGCAGGCATCCGGATCGATCGGTGTCACGCAGATTGCATCGATATCCTGGGCGATCAGGTTTTCGATGACCTGGATCTGTTCTGCCGAGTCTGTCTTGGCCGGGCCCTTCACATAAGCCTCATGACCTGTCTCGGCAGCGTATTCATCGATACCGACCTGTTCACGGATATTCCAGGGATCGGACATATCCTTGACAACAACGGCGATCTTGTATTTGCCGCCGTCTTCTCCGCCGCTTTCCTGCTTCGCGTCGGATGCCTGACTGCCGCAGCCGGCCAGAAGCGATACGGCCAGAGCCGCACTGAGAAGGATTGACGTTACGCGTTTCTTTTTCATTGATTACCCTCCTTTTATTATTTCATGCTGACGGCGTTGTGCTTCAGAGCTCTCAGTTCCTTCATCAGAGAGTTCTCAACACCGAACAGATCATGAAGAGTACGATATAATTCATAAACCGGCCGGTAAAGGGCGGCTTTGAACGGATCGGGTTCGTAGACGACCGCTTCTCCGGGAATCAGGCGCGAGGCGGCTTCTCCGAAGCCGTCGCAGCCGTCCTCATCACCGCTCTTGAACAGGGCGACGGCGGCTGTGGCTGCCGACCCCAGGGCCGGCACATTATCGTGCAGGGGCACCCTAACCGGTTTGTTGAACACATCGGCACACATCTGCATGATCCAGGGGCATTTCACGGCAATGCCGCCGACGCCGAAGATCGTACTGATGGTGATGCCGTTTTCCTCGTAATTGTCCAGGATCCGCCGGGATCCGTAGATATTGGCCTCCACCAGAGCCCGGTATATCTCCACCGGTGAAGTGTTGAGCGTTAAGCCCAGAAGGCATCCCGACAGATCATAATTCGAAAGGATGCTCCTGTTGCCGTTCAGCCAGTCCAGACCCATAAGTCCGCATTCGCCGGGAAGCAGTTTCTCCGCTTCACGGCCGAGGTATTCCAGAGGTGAAAGCCCGGCTTCCGCCGCTGCTTTCGTGACAGACTCCGGCGCCATTGAGTCGACGTACCAGGCAAAGATATCACCCGTGGCCGACTGGCCCGATTCGTAGCCGTAAAGCCCGGGAACCATGCCGTCGGCCGCGATGGAGCACAGTCCGTCAAAGGAATGAAAATCCCGGTACATGAACTGATGACAGGTGGACGTGCCCATGACCAGCATCATCGTGCCGCTCTCGTTGGCACCGACGCCGCAGCCTGCCACGGCACCGTCGCTGTTGCCCACAGAAACGACAACCTTGTCCGTGATGCCCAGGCGCACCGCCATCTCCGGTCTGACGCAGCCCACCGCATCCCCGACGCGGCCGATCTCGCCGGCCAGCTTATCTTCGGCGACATGCCTCATCAGAGGATTCAGCTTAGCCGCAAAGGTCTCGTCGGGATAGCCTCTTCCTTCTATATAAAAAGCATTCACGCCCAGAACACCGTTGTTGCGCAGGATCCTGCCGGTGAGTACCATCGGGATATAGTCAACGGCTTCGATAAAATAGTCCGCCGCTTCATAGATATCAGGAGCTTCCTCAGCCACCTGCATCATCTTCGGATAGGCCCATTCCGACGAAACCGAATTGCCGAAATGCGAACTCAGCCAGTCGGTCTCCTCCCGGGCCAGAGCTTCGATGCGGTCGGCCTGCTTCTGTGCTCCGTGATGTTTCCAGAGCTTCGGCCAGGCATGCGGACGCCGGCGATAGGCTTCCAGAGTACAGAGCGGTGTCCCGTCGGCCTTGATCGGCACCAGTGTACAGCTGGTAAAATCGATCCCCAGAGCCGTCACCTCTTCCGGCATAATGCCGCCCTGCGTCAGCATATCACGGCAGACCGCTGTCAGACTGTTCATCCAGTCATCGGGATCCTGCAGAAACCAGCTGTCGGGAAGGTCCGGTCCGCCGTCCGGCAGACACCCGGCAATGACGCCATGGGCGTAATCACACTGTGACTGAGCCACACGAACGCCGCTTTGAAGATCGACGGCAACACCGCGGCAGGACAGCGTACCGAAATCAAAACCCAGAACTATTTTTCTCATACCAGTTTCCTGTAAAGAGCTTCATCCACCACAACGGTGACATCGGGGCAGAGCTTGAGAATACTGCACGGCAGCATGGGATCCACCGTATCCTCGGCAAAAAGCCGTCTGACAGCCTCCGCCTTGTTCTCGCCAAAGGCCTCCAGCACGATCTTTTTCGCCGAGGTGATGCCGCGCATGCCCATGGTGACGGCAAAACGGGGCACCTCCTCTTTGGAAGCAAAGAAGC
>JAQXFO010000070.1 GCA_029005135.1 Lachnospiraceae bacterium | reverse complement strand
AAAATATCAGGTAACTATTATAGCATGGTCAATTATTAAAAAACAGATGTTTCACGTGAAACAATTTTGACTTTATAACGGTCGAATTGGTATGATTTTTGCCTGCGTCCCCTGCGTTTTTCTGCTGCTTAATTGAGACAGCTAATAAAGAGCGTATTCCGGGCAACAATGGGGCGCCATGGCCAAGGAACCACAAATGTTTCACGTGAAACATTTTCCTCCAGGGCATCCTTGTTTTGCTGTTTAACACAATTTTTGTCACTTTCCACAGGATTGACACTCGAAGAACTATCTTATATTCTGGGAATATCTCAAAGGCAGTCTGGTATCGTGGCCCTTCGGTGTGAGAGCCACGCTCTTTAAAAACATGAAAGGAGATCGCTTATGACTCTTTCCGATATGTCTACCGGTCCCGACTGGATTTCCTGGGTGACAGCAGCCGTCCTGCTGCTTCTTTCTCTGGTTTTGATATTCGGCAAAGGTTCCTGGCTCATAGCTGGTTATAATACCTCAACAAAAGAGGAAAAGGCTCGTTACGATGAAAAAAAGCTCTGTCGGGTGGTCGGTATCGGCTTGCTTGTCATCACCATCCTGATAATGGTATCAACACTTCTCCAAGATATTCTGCCGGCCTTCTTCGCCTATATCACGATCGGCATTATTGTTCTGGATTGCGCCGTTATTATTATTCTGAGCAACACGATATGTAAAAAGAGGTAGGCAATCACCGATTCTTTCGCATTGGTGAGATCCTCCAGACTCTCTTCAACGGTTGCGCAACTTCAAAAAAGCTAAATAAAAATCAGGAGCAGTTTGAAGACTCTTATCCTCACGCATTAAAAGCCAAATCAGGACTCCGGACATTCCTCTGCCCGGAGTCTTTGATTTCGCCATGCACATTAAGGATTTAAGCCATATAGAAATCCTCTCAAGCAGGGAACGTCACTATTCAGCGTATACTCCAAATAACACTGTCAATTTTCTCATTGTGTGATATGCGATTACAATCAATCAGATCCCTGTTATGCTTTTTATGCATACTTCCCAATCAGTTTTATCAGATAACAGCGCCGCTGGCATCTCTCCCGAAAACGATGGTTCTATATTTCCCGTTTCACAGTTTTTCAATGTTTCACGTGAAACATTCTCATCTTCTCCGTTCTTACCATCTCTTTCACCACAATATCGTTCACAGAATTATCATTTTTTCCAAGTTGAATCCCTCTTTTTTTCTCCTTATAATTAGGATATGAAAAAGAAAAACACTTTGCTCAAATTCATCGTCGGTGCTACTGTCACCGTTGGTCTGATCCATATCGCAAATCGTGCCGTCAACTATCTGGCGACGAAAGGAGGTCGCCTGTCTTCCGTTAAAGGGAAATTCTTTCATTGGCGAAACGGCGATTTCTTTTATCAGGTCACCGGTTCCGGCAAACCGCTCGTTCTTCTTCACGACATAACGGTATCTTCCTCGGCTTATGAATGGAAAAAGGTCGTTCGCGAACTCTCTGCCGGGCACACGGTCTATGTCGTGGATCTTCCCGGCTGCGGACGATCCGCAAAGGATGCGATCACCTACATCGGCTTCTACTATGTTCAATTTATTCAAGCCTTCCTTCGCGATATTGTGAGAGAGAAGGCCGATATCATTGCTGCCGGCCGCTCGGCTTCCATTGCGGTCAGTACCACGTCCTTCGACAACGGCTTAATCGATCAGCTGATTCTGGTGACGCCGCAGAAAATTGAACCTCTGGCGGATCTCCGCCCACTGTCATCCACACTGCTGTGCCGAATTCTTCGGATTCCGATCATCGGCACACTGATTTATCATGTTCTGGCCGGCAGACGGATGATCGACAAGACCCTCTCCGAAGAGAAGTTCTATAATCCGTTTGATGTTGACGACACGGTTCTTGACAGCTATGTCGAAGCCGCTCATCTCGGCAATGATAAGGGGCGTTTTCTTTTGGCAAGTCTTATCGGCGGATATATGGCTGTTGATATCAGCCTGGCCCTTCGTCGATGCCGTCAGCGCATCACCCTGATCAACGGTGCCAAGCGTGCCGATTTCAAAGAAGTCGTCGGTCAATACCGTGATGTCAATACGGATATTCGTGATCATGCGATTGAGAAAGCCTGCCTGCTGCCTCACTTTGAGCAGCCGGATCTGTTCGTGAACGCGGTGAATCAGATTCTGATGGACAACGATGCCGAGGCTTCCGAAGAGATCTTTGCCGAATAAGCTTTAGGGCATTCTTACATCAACTAAAATATCAAGAACCCTCTGTGGCAGCTTATCACAGAGGGTTCTTGATATTTATCCTTTTACCTTTGCAGTTCTCTTAACCTGTTTTTGATTCGGCTCCCGGATCGGATTATGCTTTTTCCCGACCGGCTTTCCTGCGGTTTTTCCAGCGGTCTTTGCTGTTGCTTTTTCGTGAGGCTTTGCTGTTTTTCCGAGGGGCTTTTCTGCGTTCTTTTCCCTCGGTTTTGCCATTCCCAGGGGTTCCCGGGCCGGCATTCCGGCTTTTCTCGGATAAATCTTTGGTGTGGGTCTCTCCTTGCGAATAACGATGAGAGAGCGGTCCATATCGTACAGATGAAAGCGGACAATGCGCTCTGTCTCTCCGCCGAGAAGGCGGATGGCTCCTGAAGCGGCTTCCAGTTCCTCATCGGTGCGGATGGATTTGTATGAGACAAAGCGGCCGCCCCGGTTGACATAAGGCAGAGCATATTCCGACAGTGTACTCAGATTGGCCACCGCCCGGGAAACAACCAGATCAAAGCTTTCGCGGTACGCGGTCTGTCCGGCCAGGTCTTCGGCTCTGGCGTGAACCGTCTTCACATTTTTCAGACCCAGCTCTGCGATCACCTCATTAAGAAAGCCGATGCGCTTATTCAGGGAATCCATCAGGAGGAGCTGCATATGCGGGTAGGCAATGGCCAGAGGAATGCCCGGAAAGCCGGCACCGGTACCGATATCCAGCACCACTTTGACGGATTCGGGATCCACGGCGCGCATCAGTGTCAGGGAATCCCCGAAATGCTTGCGAATAACATCGTCGAATTCGGTTACCGCCGTCAGGTTCATCACCTTATTCTTTTCGGTCAGAAGCTCATAATATATCAGAAGCTGAGCTGCCTGCTCCTCCGTAAGCGACGGACCGGCTTCCTGAACGACAGACTGTATGGCATTTAATTTGGTTGACATAACATTCCTCGATCTTCTGTCCTCTGTTGCCTGTTTTAGTGCTTTTCCCGTTTAAGTTGTTCCAGATAGACGACGATCATCGTGACGTCGGCCGGTGTGACACCGGCGATACGGGAGGCCTGACCGATATTGTCGGGGCGGAAGTCTTTGAGTTTCTGCCGGGCTTCGAGACGAAGGCTTTTGACATCATCGTAATCGATGGTGTCGGGTATCCGCTTGCTTTCAATTTTCTTGAACTGCTCTACCTGCCGCTTCTGGCGTTCAATGTAGCCGGCGTATTTGATCTCGATGTTGACCTGCTCACCGATGCGGTCGGAGAGAACGGGGCGCTCCGGATCCAGAGGGGCCAGCATTCGGTAATCCAGCTCCGGACGGCGGATCAGTTCCTGCATCGTCACGCCGGAGATCAGCGGTGTGCTGCCGTGAGCGGCCAGAAAAATCTGAGCCGCTTCGTTGGCGCCGACGACGACGCGGGAAACGCGGGCGATCTCTTCGTCGATGGCCTTTTCCATGGCGAGAAGACTGTCGTAATCGGCATCACTGATCAGGCCGACGCGGTGCCCATAAGCACGCAGGCGGATATCGGCGTTGTCCTGACGCAGGAGAAGACGGTATTCGGCACGGCTCGTCATCATACGATAGGGCTCGGTGTTCACTTTGGTCACCAGATCATCGATCAGCACGCCAATATAGGATTCCGAGCGGTCGAGGATGAGCATCGGCTCCTGCTTTATTGCCATGGCAGCGTTGATGCCGGCGATCAGCCCCTGGGCGGCGGCTTCTTCATAGCCGGAGCTGCCATTGAACTGGCCGGCGGAAAAGAGGCCCCGGATATCCCGGAATTCCAGTGTATTTCTCAGCTGACCCGATTTCAGGCAGTCATATTCGATGGCATAGGCATTGCGGACGATGCGTGCATTTTCAAGACCAGGGACACTGCGGTACATGGCATACTGCACGTCCTCCGGCATTGAGGAAGACATGCCGTCGATGTACATTTCATTGGTATAACGGCCCTCCGGCTCGATAAAGACCTGGTGATGATCTTTTTCCGGAAAACGCATGACCTTGTCTTCAATAGAAGGGCAGTAGCGCGGCCCGGTGGCATGGATCACGCCGGAATACAGCGGCGACCTGTCGATATTATCACGGATGACGCGGTGTGTCTCCCCGGTGGTGTAGGTCAGATAACAGGGAATCTGTTCGATCTGGACCTCCGCCGGATCTGTGGAAAATGAGAAGGGCACCACCGGCGTATCGCCGGGCTGGATCTTCATCTTTCTGTAATCGATGGTGCTGCCGTCGATGCGGGCCGGTGTCCCTGTCTTAAAACGCACCAGTTCGATACCCTGGGCCTTCAGGGATTCCGAGAGGTGATTGGCGGCCATCAGGCCGTTCGGACCGGTGAAGGTGCTGACCTCACCGTAGATGCAGCGGGCTTTGAGGTAAACACCGGTGCAGAGGATGACGGCTTTGGCGTAATAATAAGCGCCGGAGATCGTTCTGACGCCGGTAATGTACCGGTGAGCGTTGTCATCGGTCTCCACCATCAGTTCTGCGGCTTCCTGCTGTACAATCGTCAGATGTTCCTGTTTTTCCAGCTTTTTGCGCATCAGACGGCTGTATTCGGCTTTGTCGGCCTGGGCCCTCAGGGAATGCACGGCGGGGCCTTTTGACCGGTTCAGCATCTTGGACTGGATGAAGGTCGCGTCGATGGTCTTGCCCATCTCACCGCCCAGCGCATCGATCTCCCGTACCAGATGGCCCTTGGAGCTGCCGCCGATGTTCGGATTGCAGGGCATCAGGGCGATGCTGTCGACACTGACGGTGAAAACCGTGGTATCAAGGCCGAGTCTGGCACAGGCCAGTGCCGCTTCGCAGCCGGCGTGACCGGCGCCTATCACCACCACATCGGTATTGATCTTGATCGGAATATATTCTGACATATCTTTTGTACCTTAGCCGCACCGATACGGCTGATCTGTAAATGCGTGATTCTCAGGGTATAGGCCGGGCTTCCGGCTTTATTTTCCCATACAAAAGCGGGAGAAGACCTCGTTGACGACATCTTCGCCGATATCTTCACCCAGCACCGATCCGAGGGATGCGTAGGCATCCGTCAGGTCAATGGCGTAGAAATCCTCCGGCATACGGTCGGCCAGGCTCTGTCTGACAAGACGGAGGGAGTCTCCGGCTGCTGTCAGAGCCTGTCTCTGCCGTTCACTGGCCACGGTGACTTCATCATTGTAAGTCACTTCTCCCTTTTGGAAAAGATCTTTTATCATGGCCTTCAGTTCCCCAAGGCCGTCTCCCGTCAGCGCCGAGAAGGGGACCACCGGCGCCGTGCTTTTCTGTCGGAGTTCGTCCGCGGTGATAACCGGCACACTGTCGGTTTTGTTCATTAAAATGATCGCGGGGCGGCCTTTGATGAATCCGAGAATGTCCTCATCGTCCTTATCCAGCGGCCTTGTGACATCCGCCACGTAGATCAGAAGGTCGGCTTTTTCCGCTTCCAGGCGGGCTTTTTCGACGCCGATCTTCTCAACGGGTTCTTCTGTCCGGCGGATGCCGGCGGTATCGGTGAGGAGCAGCGTCAGACCGTCAAGGGTGACCGTCTCTTCCAGGATATCGCGAGTCGTTCCGGCAATGTCCGTGACGATGGCGCGATCTTCCCCCGTCAGAAGGTTGAGAAGAGAGGATTTGCCGGCATTGGGCCGGCCGAGGATGACGGTCTTGATGCCTTCGCGAAGCAGACGGCCGTCCTCGTAATGGGCCAGCATGTCCCCGATACCGTCAAGGACGCTGTCCACGGCTTCCCCAAGGGCCCGGCGATAATCCTCCGCCTTCATACGCTCCGGTTCCAGATAATCCGCTGTATGGCGGATGGTAAAAACGGCTTCCTCATCATTATCAGCCATATCGTCAATGTCTTCATCAAGGCCCAGGTGTTCCGGGTCATCCAGGGAAGCCTCAATCCTGGCGATATGTGTCAGCAGGAGGGCCCGCATGGACTCGACTTTATGACGGACGGAGCCCCGCAGAACGCGGACGGCGCTCTTCATGGCGTAATCATTTTTGGCCTCGATGAGGGACATGACGGCTTCGGCTTCGCTTAAGTCGATACGGCCGTTGAGAAAGGCTCTTTTTGTGAATTCACCCGGCTCAGCCGGACGGGCTCCGGCTGCCAGGACAGCGGACAGAACCCGCCTCATGACGGCCGGGCCGCCGTGACAGTCGATCTCAACGGTGTCTTCGGCGGTGTAGGTCTTCGGGCCGTTCATTTTCAAAATGAGAACTTCGTCGATGACGGCATCTTCTGACCCGCCGGCCTCTGTGACAACGCCGTAATGAATGGTATGGGAGGCCGTTTCCCCAAGAGGGCGGCCTTTTTTCAGGCGGCAGATTTTCCCGGCGACAGCAAAAGCTTCAGGACCCGAAATTCTGATAATTCCGATTCCTGAAGCTGTCATACCACTGGCAATTGCCGCAATGGTGTCGTTTGCCATAGTATTAGTTTTTCTTGAGAGTGACGACAACGTGACGATAGGGTTCTTCGCCTTCCGAATAGGTCTCGACATCCTTATTGCCCTGAAGAGCCGAATGGATGATGCGTCTTTCGTACGGATTCATCGGCTCAAGGGCAATGGCATGACGTGTCTGCTTGACTTTGTAGGCGATGTTTCTCGACAAGTTGATCAGCGCTTCCTTGCGGCGGCTGCGGTAATCTTCCGTATCCAGCTTGACGCGGACGTATTCGCTTTCATCCTTGTTGACCACCAGGGAGGTCAGATACTGCAGAGAGTCAAGGGTCTGACCGTGCTTGCCGATCAGGATACCCATGTCGCCGCCGTCAAACAGGCAGTTAAGGGCGCCTTCCTCCTGATCGTATTCCATCGTGATCTTCACATTGAGATTCATGGAACGGAAGACGCCTTCCAGGAATTCCCGGGTCCGCGTCTCAATGGCCGCCACCTGTTCTTCTGTTCTCGGGGTGACTTTACGCTGCGGCTTCGGCACGGACGGTTCATGAGGCTTCTCCTCCGTCAGGATCGTGCCGCCGATACGGCTGATATCCTGGGAGCGTCCGCGGCGATGACGGTTGTTTCTGTCGCCGCGTTCATTTCTGTCAAAACGATCACTTCTGTCATTGTCACGACCGCGGCCGTTCCGGCGTCTGCCGCCGTTTTTCTTATTATTGCCTCTGCTGCGATCGTCATTTCTCTTTTCCGGAACAATGCCGAGTTCCTTATCCCGCTGGGCCGCGGCGGCGGCACGGGCTTCGATATCGTCGGCGGTGACCATTTTCTTCTTATCGTCATCGGACAGAACATCTTCGATGATCTTAGGCTGTTCGATGGGCTTTTCGCGATAGCGGATAACGGCCGGACGACTGCCGATTCCCAGAAAACCGCTGCTGCCTTCACTGATGACGTCATAATCAAGCTTATCGGATGTGATACTAAGCTCGATGCAGGCTTTTGTGATCGCCTCATCGACTGACTTAGCGGATAATTCTTTATAATCCATCGTTTTCCTCCTTATTTCTTCTTAGCATCGGCATGTTTTCTGACTTTGCCGGTCCGGTTTTCGTAATCGGCGACCATATTGGCCTTGGCTGCCAGAGAACCCGGCGCTGCTGTTCTTGCCTCTTCGTTTTCGAGACTCTTCAGGCGCTCCTCCAGAGCGGCTCTCTTGGAATTCTGAGCGGCAGCGGATTCGATATTTTTCGTATTGACGGAGACGTTGCGGGAGATCTGTTCGTTGGAAACGCCCTTTTTCTCACGCTTTTTCTTCATCTTTTCCTGATTCTTCGCGATGACCTTTTCAAGATCTTCCTTTTTCAGGATGTTGTTGATAACGACCTGCTGGATCGTTCTGACCACAGCACCCATAATCCAGTAGATACCGATACCGACGGGCAGGGTAAAGCAGAAGAAAACCGACATCAACGGCATGATGCGGTTCATCATCTTCATCTGACTCGCCGCCTGTTCGTTGCCGCCGGCGGCTGTGGGCATCAGCTTGATATTAAGAACCTGCGTCACCCAGGCAAGAAGAGGAATCATGATGGCCGCAATGATCAGGAAGGCGGATTTCTGGCTCCAGCCTGTTGTCAGAAGATTGAGGGGCGCATCGGAGATATTCAGGCCGATGAAGGAGGTCACCTCGGTGACATAATCATGGGTGGCAGTCAGGGCAGACTCAAAGGTCTTGCCGGAGGCCTCGTTCAAAATGGAAGACCACTGGGCGGTATTCAGCTTGTAAATCGTATCGACCATGGTCTCGGTCGTCGGATTCGCGGTCAGGGTCTGTGTCAGAGAAGCATTGCCGGTTTTCTCGACGAAAGCTGTCAGGAACTGGGCGAAGCCGTTCTCGGTGACGAGACTTGTGAGACGATCGCCGATCATGCTGATGTAGCCCGGGATCTTGTAGATAACCTGATACAGCGCGAAAAGAATGGGCATCTGAATCGCCACCTGCAGGCAGGAGCCTGTGGGGCTGACGCCGTATTTGCCGTAAACAGCCTGTGTCTCATCCATCATCTTCTGCTGGGAGACCTGATCCTGCTTACCCTTGTACTTGGCCTGGATCTTGTTGAGTTCCGGCTGCATGACTGTCATCAGACGACTGAAGCGCTGCTGCTTGACCGTCAGAGGTGTCATGGCCATATAAATGATCACCGTGAAAATGATGATGGCCAGACCGACATTGGGGATCCCCATGCCGTTGATGACAAAGAAGACTGCGTTCATCAGAATACCCAGTATGTAAGCCACATACTTGATGATGAACATGTTGCTCTTGGTAAGTACGTTGTGCACTTGCTTTCCTCCTTATATTATGAACAGGACTACCTGTTCGGGATGACAGCTTCAGGGGACGGGATCGTACCCGCCGTGAGAAAAGGGGTTGCAGCGCAGAATGCGCCAGACGGCAAGAAGACCACCCTTGAGCGGTCCGTATTTTTCAACGGCCTGAAGTCCGTAATTGGAACAGGTCGGATAGTAGGGACACCGGGTCGTCTTCATCGGGGATATATACTTCTGGTACCCCCGGATACCGTAAATCATCATGCGCTTAAGCCATCTCATGAGACACCAAAAGACCGAGATTTCGACTTAATTGATTAAGTGAAGCCTCGATTGCATAAAAATCCGCCCTGTCTGAGCCCCGTCTCATCACCACGACCAGGTCTGATCCCCGGCTGTAACAGCCTTCGTTCAGACGGTAATTTTCTCTGACGAGTCGTTTCAGACGATGCCGGACGACGGAATTGCCGACCTTCTTGCTGACAACAATGCCCAGCCGGTTTCTGTCTGTCCCGTTGGGGCAGGAGTACAGTACCATCAGGGCATTGCTTTTTGACTTTCCCTCCCGGTAGACGCGGGAGAAGTCACGGCTCTTTTTCAGGCCCTCGGAGTATAACATCTTTTTTTCCAAATAGAAGAAAAGACCACAATGATGTGGTCTTATACTGTCAGTTTCTTTCTTCCTTTTGCTCTTCTTGCAGCCAGAACCTTACGTCCGCCGGCAGTTTTCATTCTTGTCAGGAAACCGTGAACTTTAGCGCGCTGACGCTTTTTCGGCTGGAAAGTCATTTTGCTCATGTGTCTTACCTCTTTCTATATTCTATTTCCAAACTATTCATATTATGTTGCACCAAAATGCGCTTTATCATTATACTTGCCGTTATATAACAAGTCAAGAAAAATTTGCCCGAAAAACCTTTATTCACAAGGGTTTTTCAATATTGGTTTACGTAAGTTTTATCCACATTTTGTGGATATCCTGTGGAAAACTTGTGGATTTTTGTGAAATCAATCCCCATACATTTCATTTTTCTCTGTATTTACAAGTGTTTTCGGCTGTGAATAGAGTTGTTCACAAATCCACAAGAAGAGACATAATGACCTTGTTATGTTAATCGTTATCCACATCCTGCCCGGCCGTGCGGTTGTTTTTGAAGGGGTTTTGTACTATAATCAATGATGTTAAATTATGTATAAATGGAGAAGTGTACCATGGACAATTATCAGCTCGTCCGGGAAAAATGGCCCCAGATCCTGGAACGTCTCAAGGAAGACTGCGAAATGAGCGTCGTTTCCTTCGATGCGTGGATCCGCCCGCTGGAGGTCTATAAGGTTGACAACAGCCGTATCACCCTGCTTTTCCCCGGGGAAACGATGGGCATCAATATTTTAAATAAAAAGTATACGCTGCCGCTCAAGGTGGCTATCGCCGAGATCACCAATCTCAATCTGGACATTCACTACATTACCTCCGACAGAGAAGAAGCCGAGGTTTCTCAGAAGAGCTCCTTCACGAAGGCGATGGAGGATGCTCACCTTAATCCGAAGTATACCTTTGATACCTTCGTCGTCGGACAGAGCAACAAGTTTGCCCATGCGGCTTCTCTGGCTGTTGCCGAATCGCCGGGTGAAATCTACAACCCGCTGTATCTCTATTCTCAGGCCGGTCTGGGTAAGACCCACCTGATGCATTCGATTGCCCATTTTATCCTGAACGGTAATCCGAAGGCCCGTATTCTCTACGTGACCTCCGAGGATTTTACCAATGAACTGATCGATTCCATCCGTAACGGCAACAACTCCGCTATGTCGAAGTTCCGCGAAAAGTACCGCAACATCGACGTGCTGCTGATCGATGATATCCAGTTCATTATCGGCAAGGAAAGTACCCAGGAAGAATTCTTCCATACCTTCGAGACCCTGTATGCGGCCAAGAAGCAGATCATTATCTCCTCCGATAAGCCGCCCAAGGAGATCGAACACCTGGAGGAACGGATTCGTTCCCGCATGGAGATGGGTCTTCTGGCCGATATCTCTTCCCCGGACTATGAGACGAGGATGGCCATCCTCCGGAAGAAGGAGGAAATGGAAGGCTACTATATTAATGATGATATTCTGGATTACATCGCCCGCAACATCAAATCCAACATTCGTGAGCTGGAGGGCTGCCTGAACCGCATCAAGGCCAAATCTGTTCTCGAAAAGCGCGAGATCACGCTGGAACTGGCCGAGGAGATCCTGAAGGATCTGATCTCTCCCGACGAGAACCGTCAGATCACTTCCTCCATGATCATTGATATGGTGGCGGACCATTTCCATCTGACAACAAATGAGCTCTGCTCCCAGAAACGGGATTCCAAGATAGTCTATCCGCGCATGATCGCTATGTACCTGTGCCGGACCATGACAGACGAATCGCTTCAGACCATCGCCTCCCTTGTTAATAAGAAGGATCACACGACGGTCATCAATGCCGTCCGCAAGATCGAAAAGGAGATGAAGACATCGGAGGAGACCCGCAATCACGTCGAGATCATCCAGAAAAAGATCTCCCCGGGGTTCTGATAATTGTCGGAAAACGAACAAAGCTGACAGAAGTTATTCACAATATTCACATTATCCACGTGGATAACCTGTTGATGACTTTGTGGATAAAGAATGACGTTTTTTTAACACCCACATTGCTCACAGCGGCTGTGAATTCTGTCAACAGAGTTATCCATAACCGTTTTGCTGATATTTCCGCGGTTTGCGGGGGTTTTTCACATATCCACATCCCCTAAGAAGATGACTACGGATTTTATATATTGATTGCTATATGGAAGGAGCCAACCGCCATGAAAATTGTCTGCACCAAAGCTGATCTTCTGAAGGCTGTCATGATCGCCATGAGAGCCGTACCTGTCAGAGCCACCATTCCTGTTATGGAATGTATCCTGATCCAGGCTGCTAACGGTCAGATCACTTTTACCACCAACGATATGGAGATGGGTATTGAGACCATCGTCCCCGGTACAATCCTGGAAGAGGGCACGATTGCCATTGATGCCAGAATGTTCTCCGATATCGTCAGAAAGCTGCCGGATTTCGATGTGACGCTGTCCGTCGATGAAAAAATGATCGCCACCATTCTGTGCGGCAAGACAAAGTTCAATCTTTCCGGCAAAGAAGGCGATGATTTTACGGCCCTTCCCGCCTTTGAAAAAGAAGATTACGTGATCATGTCCCAGCTGACGCTGAAGGAAACGATCCAGAAAACCATATTCTCCATCTCGCCGTCGGACAATAACAAGCTGATGAGCGGTGAACTTTTTGAAATCAACGGCTCCCGGCTGAAGGTGGTCTCCCTCGACGGTCACCGCGTGGCGATTCGTCAGGTTGAACTGAAGGATGCCTATGCCGGCCGCCGCGTTGTCGTTCCGGGCAAGACACTGCAGGAAATCAGCAAGATCCTTTCCGGCGAAGCCGATGATGAGGTGAAGCTGTATTTCATGCCGAACCATATTATGTTCGAGCTTCCGGGCACCACCGTCGTCTCTTCTCTGATCGAAGGAGAATATTTTGATATTGATCGTATGCTGTCCCGGGATTACGAGACACGCATCCGCACGGATCGGCAGCAGCTGATGAGCTGTATCGATCGGGCCTCTCTGTTTGTCAGGGAGGGCGACAAGAAACCGATCATCATGGATATTCAGGATGGTTTCATGAAACTGAGTATAGATTCCGCCATTGGTTCCATGGATGAAGATATTGATATTGAGAAAGAGGGACGGGATATCGTGATCGGGTTTAATCCCAGGTTCATGATCGATGCCCTGAAGGCTATCGATGAGGAAGAGGTCTCCGTCTATCTTCTGAATCCGAAAGCCCCCTGCTTTATCCGTGATGAAAACGAAACCTATACCTATATTGTTCTGCCGGTGAATTTTGTACGATGAAAGAATTAAAATTACGCAGTGAGTATATTACCCTTGGTCAGCTTCTCAAAGCCGTCGATCTGGTACAGGACGGTGTTGAAGCGAAGATCGAGATCCAGAGCGGTCATGTTCTGGTGAATGGGGAAACGGATACCCGCCGGGGCAGAAAGCTGAGAGCCGGCGATCTGGTATCCTTCAGAGGCACCGATATTAAGGTTACGGCATGATATGAATATCGCGTCTCTGGAGCTTCTGAATTTCCGTAATTATGAAAAACAGAGTCTGACCTTTGATCCCGGGACCAATCTTCTCTGGGGTGACAATGCCCAGGGGAAGACCAATGTTCTCGAGGCTTTGTATCTGTGCGGCACGACCCGATCCCATCGGGGTGCGAAAGACAGGGATATGATCCGTCTCGGCGCCGAGGAAGGACATATCCGCATGACGGTCTTAAGAAACGGGATACCGGACAGGATCGATATGCATCTGAGACGGTCCAAAGCCAAGGGCATCGCTGTTAACGGACAGCCGATCCGCCGGGCGGCCGACCTCTTCGGTTTGACGGCGATGGTTTTCTTTTCGCCGGAGGATCTGAATATGATCAAGAACGGGCCCGTCGAGAGACGCCGTTTTATTGATCGTGAGCTGAGTCAGCTCAACCGGATCTATCTCAGTGATCTGACCCGGTATCAGAAATGTCTCCAGCAGCGCAATCATCTTCTCAGGGAAATGAGTTTCCGCCAGGATAGGGAAAATGAGCTGGAGGTATGGGATGAACAGCTGATTCTGTGCGGAGAAAAGGTCATTGACGGACGGCAGGCCTTCATCGAAGAGCTTCAGGACATTGTCAGGGACTGTCATCGTCATCTGACGGGAGGCCGGGAGACGATCGATCTGATCTACGAACCTTCCTGTGCCGCCGGGCAGATGAAAGAGGGTCTTCGCAAAAGCCTTGCTTCGGACAGAAAGCTGCAGACAACGCAGGTCGGACCCCACCGCGATGATATGGCGGTCATGATCAACGGGATGGATGCCAGACTGTTCGGATCCCAGGGACAGCAGAGAACAGCGGCTTTGTCTCTGAAGCTTTCGGAGATCGCACTGGTCAGAAAAAACCGCCGTGAAACACCGGTCCTTTTGCTTGACGATGTGTTGTCGGAGCTGGATGAATCCCGCCAGGATTATCTGCTGGACGGCATACGGGAAACACAGACATTTATTACCTGCACGGGAATCGACGAGATAACCCGCAGTCATTTCAGAATAGACAAATCATTTCATATACGTTCAGGAGGCATTGAATGAGCGAACAAGCACAAGAATATGGCGCCGATCAGATTCAGATTCTGAAAGGTCTGGAAGCCGTTCGCAAACGTCCCGGTATGTATATCGGCACAACCGGTATCAGAGGCCTTCATCATCTGGTCTATGAGATCGTCGACAATTCGGTCGACGAGGCCCTGGCCGGAGTCTGCGATCATATTGAAATCACGGTGCATAAGGATAATTCCGTGACGGTTCAGGATAACGGCCGCGGCGTGCCTGTCGGCATCAACCACGAGACCGGTCTGGCGGCGGTGGAGGTGGTCTTCACCAAGCTTCATGCCGGCGGCAAATTCGGCGGCGGCGGATACAAGGTCAGCGGCGGTCTTCACGGAGTCGGAGCCTCGGTCGTCAACGCGCTGTCAACATATCTTGAGGTACAGGTCCGCCGCGAGGGTAAGATCTATCAGCAGCGCTATGAGCGCGGCAATACGATGTATCCGCTGAAGGTGGTCGGTACCTGCGGTCAGGAGGAACACGGCACGACAGTCACCTTCTATCCCGATGAGGAGATATTCGAGACCGTCGTGTTTGATAATGAGACGCTGAAGAACCGTTTCCGGGAGATGGCTTTCCTGACAAAGGGACTTCGTTTTACCTTCACGGATGAGAGGCCGGAAGAGGGTCCTCTTGTCCGCTCGTTTCATTACGAGGGCGGCATCATCGAATATGTCACCTATCTGAACCGTTCGTCGACAGCCCTGTATCCGCAGGTCATCTACTGCGAAGGCGATAAGGACGGCGTGCACGTCGAAGTGGCGATGCAGCACAATGACGGTTTTAAGGATAATAACTACAGCTTTGTCAATAATATCGTCACGCCGGAGGGCGGTACCCATACGGAGGGTTTCCGCGCCGCGCTGACCAAGACATTTAATGAGTATGCCCGCAAGAATAAGCTGTTGAAGGATAATGAGCCCAGTCTGACCGGTGAAGATATCCGTGAAGGCCTGACGTCGATCATTTCCGTCAAAATCAGTGAGCCTCAGTTTGAAGGCCAGACGAAACAGAAGCTCGGCAATCCGGAGGCCCGGGGCGCTGTCAACAGTATTGTCGGCGAGCAGCTGGCCATATTCCTGGAGCAGAATCCGAATGTGGGCCGTGTGATCGTTGAAAAATCGGTACTGGCTCAGAGAGCGCGCGAGGCGGCCCGCAAAGCCCGCGAGCTGACGCGCCGTAAATCAGCTCTGGATGGTCTGTCTCTGCCGGGCAAGCTGTCTGACTGTACCGATAAGGATCCGAAAAACTGTGAGATTTTCATCGTTGAGGGAGATTCCGCCGGCGGTTCCGCCAAAAAGGCCCGTTCCAAGGCGACCCAGGCGATCCTGCCGCTGAGAGGCAAGATCCTCAATGTGGAAAAGGCCCGTCTGGACAAGATCTACGGCAACGCTGAGATCCGGGCTATGATCACCGCCTTCGGCTGCGGCATCCGCGATGATTTCGATATCGCGAAGCTGCGCTATGACAAGATCATTATTATGACCGATGCCGATGTCGACGGCGCGCATATTGCCACACTGATGCTGACCTTCATGTACCGCTTCATGCCGGAGCTGATCAAGACAGGTCATGTTTATCTGGCTCAGCCGCCGCTCTACAAGATCGAGAAAAACCGCAGGGTCTGGTATGCCTACTCGGATGAGGAACTTAACAGGATACTGGCGGAGATCGGCCGAGACCAGAACAATAAGATTCAGCGTTATAAGGGTCTGGGTGAGATGGATGCCGAGCAGCTGTGGGAGACGACCATGGACCCGGAAAGGCGTATTCTCAAGCAGATACGCATCGATGAGGATGCGGCCTCTGAGATCGATCTGACCTTTACCACTTTGATGGGCGACAAAGTCGAACCGCGCCGCGAATTTATAGAAGAAAATGCCAGATACGTACAGAATCTCGACATTTAAGAGGTTAGCCAATGGATGACAAGGTTTTTGATAAAATACTTGAAGTCGATCTGAAAAAAACGATGGAGACGTCGTACATCGATTATGCGATGAGCGTCATTGTTTCCCGGGCTCTGCCGGATGTCCGTGACGGTCTGAAGCCGGTTCAGCGCCGTGTCCTCTGGTCGATGATCGAACTGAATAACGGTCCGGACAAGCCTCACCGCAAGTGTGCCCGTATCGTCGGTGATACCATGGGTAAATATCATCCCCACGGCGATTCCTCGATCTACGGTGCCCTTGTGAATATGGCCCAGGACTGGTCGACCCGGTATCCCCTGGTGGACGGGCACGGCAACTTCGGCTCCGAGGACGGCGATTCACCGGCCGCCATGCGTTATACCGAGGCCAGACTTTCGAAAATTTCCATGGAAATGATGGCCGATATCAATAAAAATACCGTGGATTTCATCCCCAACTTTGATGACACGGAAAAGGAACCGGCCGTTTTGCCGTCCCGCATGCCGAACCTGCTGGTTAACGGTACGACAGGTATTGCCGTCGGTATGGCCACCAACATGCCGCCCCACAATCTCCGGGAAGTTATCGATGCCTGTGTCCGTATGATTGATGATCAGCTCCTGGAGAAGGAAACGACCATCGATGAGCTGATGGGTATCATTAAGGGCCCGGATTTCCCGACAGGAGCCCAGATCCTCGGCCGCCGCGGCATCAATGAGGCCTATCGCACCGGACGCGGCAAAATCACGGTTCAGGCGGTGTCCCGCATCGAGACGCTTGAAAACGGAAAGTCCAAAATCCTGATCACAGAACTGCCCTATCTGGTTAATAAGGCCCGGCTGATTGAGGCTATTGCGGATCTGGTCAAGAATAAAAAGATCGACGGCATTACCAATATCGCCGATCATTCCAGCCGGGAGGGAATTGAGATCTGCATCGATATTCGCCGCGATGCGAATCCGAATGTGGTGCTCAACCATCTTTATAAGCATACACAGCTGCGGGATACCTTCGGCGTCATCAATCTGGCGCTGGTGGATGGCGAGCCGAAGATACTGACGCTTCAGGAACTGCTGACTTACTATCTGAAGCATCAGGAAGAGGTCGTTATCAGGAGAACGCGATACGATCTCAATAAAGCGGAGGAAAGGGCTCATATCCTGCAGGGCCTTCTCATTGCTCTCGATAACATCGAGGAAGTCATCAAAATAATCCGCGGTTCTGAAAATGTCCAGGCAGCCAAGGCGGAACTGTGCGCCCGCTTCGGTCTGTCCGATGCCCAGGCCCAGGCTATCGTCGATATGCGTCTTCGTGCCCTGACAGGTCTGGAACGCGATAAGATCGAAAAGGAATACGCCGAACTGCAGAAGACGATCGCTGACCTGAAGGAAATCCTGGGAAATCATAAACGCCTTCTTGCGGTCATTCGCGATGAGCTGCGGCAGGTGGCCGAAAAATACGGCGACGACAGAAGAACCGTCATCGTCCGGGCTGAGGATGACCTGTCAGATGACGATCTGGTGCCGGATGATCCGACAGTCATTACTGCCACGAGTCTTGGCTATATCAAGCGCATGACGGCTGATAATTTCAAAGCCCAGAACCGCGGCGGCAAGGGTATCAAGGGCGTGCAGACTCTGGAAAATGATCAGGTCGTCGACGTCATGATGACGACCAATCACCATTACATGCTCTTCCTGACAAACAAGGGCCGGGCTTACCGCCTGAAGGCCTATGAGATTCCGGAAGCCGGCCGGACAGCCCGCGGCACAGCTCTTGTCAATCTGCTGCAGCTGCAGAGCGGCGAGCATGTGACGACGGTTCTGCCTATCCGTGAGTTCAAGGATGATGAGTATCTCTTCATGGCGACGGCCTGCGGTGTCGTTAAGCGTACCGCCATGGGTGCTTTTGCCAATATCCGCAAGAACGGGCTTCAGGCTATGAATCTGGCTGAAGGCGATGAGCTGATCGGCGCCAAGTATACCGATGGCAGCCAGCAGATCATTCTGGCAACCCGCGGCGGCATGGCGATCCGTTTCCGGGAAGACGATGTCAGGCCCATGGGCCGGGCCTCCGGCGGTGTCCGCGGCATCAATCTGGCTGAAGGCGACAGCGTCGTATCAATCCAGACCGTAACACAGGGGGAATATCTGCTGCTTATTACCGATAAGGGTCTGGGAAAACGTACCCGCATGAGTGATTTCAAGACACAGCTTCGCGGGGGCAGCGGCGTCAAATGCTATCGTCTGAATGATAAAACCGGTCTTCTTGTCGGCGGTATCGGTGTCAATGATGATGATGAGATTCTGATTATTACCGACGGCGGTATTATGATAAGGACAAAGGTGGATGATATCTCGGTTCTCGGCCGTATCACGTCCGGTGTCCGTGTGATGAATGTCACGGGGGATGTCTCGGTGGCAAACTTCACGAAGGTTCGCTTTGTCGATGCGGAGGAAATCCCGGAAAACGATGCGGTGGAAGAGGCGGAAGACGTTTCTGAGGCTGAGTCATCACGGGAGTAACGGCATAAAAGCGGTGGGTCTTGTACGAGGTATAAGACCCACTCTTTTGGTTTGATGACGCAGCTGTGGAAATAAAGGGTAAATAAGGCTATGATCTCTATTCTGAAAACCGGGGCGGCCGTCCTTCTTATGGCAGCGGTATGGTATGTCTGGGGCAAGTTGTCCGACAGGATCACGGGCCGGCAGAGCCAGCCCGTCGAAGCAGCGGTCAGCGGTTTTTTTCTCTATATGATAGTGTTTCAGGCGGAGGCCCTGCCGCTGATCCTTTTGAAGCAGCCCTTCCGCTATCTGCTGCTCTTGTGGACGGTGACGGTGTCTTTGGTGACTCTTATAGCGCTTTTGATACGGCTTAAGTCGCCAAAGGGGATGGTAAAGCCGTGGTTTCAGTCATGCCGCGGGGACATGCCGGCGGTGATTGCCGTGATCGCCGCCGCGGTTCTTCTTGTGGGGGCTCTCGTGTTCCGTACTTATCATTACTGGGACTGCGCTTATTATATCGGTACGATGAACGAGGCCCTGACGACGGATACGATGTATCTCTACAACGGCAATACGGGCAATCCTGTCTCGAGCATTAATCTAAGATATGCGCTGTCCTCCTTTTATATGGCCTATGCCGTCATCTGCCGTCTCTTCGGCATACCGGCGATCATCATGGCCGATTACGGCATCCGGGCGCTGGGGATCCTGATGAGCCTTGGCATTGTCTATCTGATCGCCCGCTGCCTTCTGTCGCAGCGAAGGCCGGCTCTTCTGGCGGTCCTGATTGCCGCCGCCGTCAATCTTCTCTGGATGTCTGAATACACGACCTCGCAGTTTT
>JAQXFO010000069.1 GCA_029005135.1 Lachnospiraceae bacterium | reverse complement strand
ACGGATAAAGCCATAGGCTATCTGAACAGGCGCCGGCATAGCCGGAGCGGCCGGGTCATTTATGAGACAGCGGAGATCAGCATCCGCGGGACAGATATCGTCCTGCGGATGCTGTTTTTTTGCTTTCCGGCGTAAGGAGGTGCTATGACAAAGAAAGAAGAAAAGAAACAGGAAGGTTCTGCCGGGAAAACCGTCGTGTCGGAACTGGAGAGGACCGTCATGCGTGTCTCGATCGTCAGTATTACCGTCAATCTGCTGCTGTCGGTGATGAAGCTGATTGCCGGTATGATCGCCTCTTCCAGTGCCATGATCTCCGATGCCGTGCATTCGGCTTCGGATGTCTTCAGTACGATCATCGTCATGATCGGCGTGCATATCTCGGAAAAGGAGGCCGACGACGAACATCCCTACGGCCATGAACGTCTGGAGTGCGTGGCGGCGGTGATTCTGGCCGTCATTCTGGCGGTGACGGGCGGTATGATCGGTGTGAGCGGCGTCAAAACCATTGTCAGCGGAGCCTATGGGTCATTGGCGGTGCCGGGCATAACGGCCCTCTGGGCTGCCGTCCTTTCCATCGTCGTAAAGGAATGGATGTACCATTATACGGTTCGGGCGGCCGGCCGGGTCAATTCCGGTGCCCTCAAGGCGGACGCCTGGCATCATCGGAGTGATGCCCTGTCATCGGTCGGTGCTCTGGCCGGCATCGTCTTTGCCCGCATGGGTTTCCCGGTCATGGACTCGGCAGCCAGCGTGATCATCTGTGTCTTTATCCTGAAGGCAGCCTGGGACATCTTCTCCGATGCCATGGACAAGATGGTCGATCATGCCTGCGATGACGAAACGGTGGCGGCGATGAAAGCGCTGATCCTGTCTCAGGACGGTGTGAAGGGTATCAACTGGATCAAGACCCGTCTCTTCGGGACGAAGATTTACCTCGATGTGGCGATCTATGCCGACGGCAGCCTGTCCCTGACCGAGGCCCACAGCATTGCCTCCTGCGTCCACGAGCGGATCGAGAAGACTTATCCGAATGTTAAGCACTGCATGGTTCATGTGGATCCGTCCTGAAGTCCTGTCTGCATAGCGAAAAAAACATTTTCTGGTTGATTTTTTCGTCAATATCGGTAAACTATTCAATAGAAGATGGGTACTATGTCATCTTTTAAATGAGGCACGCTGGAGCCTCGTGACATAAGAGAATTTTATAAGAAGAGAGGTTTAAACGAATGTCAAAGATCGATTTAACAAAGTATGGCATCACAGACACCACTGAGATCGTCTACAATCCTTCCTACGAACAGCTGTTTGAAGAGGAGACAAAGCCGGAACTGACAGGCTATGATGTCGGTAAGGTAACCGAGCTGGATACCGTCAACGTTATGACAGGTATCTACACAGGCCGTTCTCCCAAGGACAAATATATCGTTATGGATGAGAACTCCAAGGATACTGTCTGGTGGACAACCGACGCCTACAAGAACGACAACCATCCGATGCCCGAGGAAACCTGGGCTGTTGTCAAGGATCTGGCCATTAAGGAACTGAGCGGCAAGAGACTGTTCGTCGTCGACGCCTTCTGCGGCACCAACCAGGATACCCGCATGGCTATCCGCTTCATCGTTGAGGTTGCCTGGCAGGCTCACTTCGTCAAGAACATGTTCATTGTTCCGACCGAAGAAGAACTGAAGGATTTCGAGCCGGACTTCGTTGTCTACAACGCTTCCAAGGCCAAGGTCGAAAACTATAAGGAACTGGGCATGAACTCCGAGACATGCGCCGCCTTCAATATCACCAGCCGTGAGCAGGTCATTCTGAATACCTGGTACGGCGGCGAGATGAAGAAGGGTATGTTCTCCATGATGAACTACTATCTGCCGCTGAAGGGCATTGCCTCCATGCACTGCTCCGCCAATACCGATATGAACGGTGAACACACCGCCATCTTCTTCGGTCTGTCCGGCACAGGCAAGACAACACTGTCCACAGATCCGAAGCGTCTGCTGATCGGCGATGATGAACACGGCTGGGACGATGACGGTGTCTTCAACTTCGAAGGCGGCTGCTATGCCAAGGTTATCGGCCTTGATAAGGAATCCGAACCGGATATCTACAACGCCATCAAGAGAAACGCTCTGCTGGAGAACGTCACGGTCGCCGAGGACGGCACCATCGACTTCGATGACAAGTCTGTCACTGAGAACACCCGTGTTTCCTATCCGATCGATCATATCGAGAAGATCGCTCTGAAGGTTAACGGCAAGTCTGCCGGCCCGGCTGCCGACAACGTCATCTTCCTGTCCGCCGATGCCTTCGGTGTTCTGCCGCCGGTCTCCATCCTGACACCGGAACAGACACAGTACTACTTCCTGAGCGGCTTCACAGCCAAGCTGGCCG
Organism: Lachnospiraceae bacterium; assembly: GCA_029005135.1. Classification (GTDB taxonomy): domain Bacteria; phylum Bacillota; class Clostridia; order Lachnospirales; family Lachnospiraceae; genus Chordicoccus. Next base: position 4,137 of record JAQXFO010000069.1, on the reverse strand, counting down.
GTACGGAACGCGGCATCACAGAACCGACACCGACCTTCTCCGCCTGCTTCGGCCAGGCCTTCCTGGAACTGCATCCGACAAAGTATGCCGAAGAGCTGGTTAAGAGAATGGAAAAATCCGGCGCCAAGGCTTATCTGGTCAACACAGGCTGGAACGGCACAGGCAAGCGTATCTCCATCAAGGATACCCGCGGTATCATCGATGCCATCCTGAACGGCGACATCAAGTCAGCCCCGACAAAGACGATCCCGTACTTCAACTTCGAAGTGCCGACAGCTCTTCCGGGTGTCGATCCGGCTATCCTGGATCCGCGCGATACCTATGCCGATGTTGCTGAATGGGAGACAAAGGCCAAGGATCTGGCTGCCAGATTCCAGAAGAACTTCGTCAAGTACACCACAAACGAAGCCGGTAAGGCTCTCGTTTCCGCCGGCCCGCAGCTTTAATCGGCAGTGTCTGCCGGACGGCTCAGGCACCCGGCGGAAAAAGCGGACCTGTAAGTACCAAAGCAAACAGAACAGAGAGAAGCGGCTGCTTCTCTCTGTTTTATTATATGAAACACAGAAAACCGCTGCCTGCGGAGGCAGCGGTGGAGGTCTGACATGATAACCATAGAGGAAGCCATAGCTCAGAGACACAGCGTGCGTCAGTATACCGATAAGCCGATCGAGGCTCCGGTACTGACAGCTCTGTACGATGAGATAGAGAACTGCAATCGGGAAGGCGGGCTCTCAATACAGCTTGTTGTCGATGAGCCGAAGGCTTTTAGCGGTCTTCTGGCACACTACGGCAGATTTCGAGGTGTGACCAACTATCTGGCGCTGGTCGGAACAAAGCGTGATAATCTGGAGGAACTGTGCGGCTATTATGGTGAAAGGCTGGTCCTGAAGGCTCAGCAGCTCGGACTGAATACCTGCTGGGTTGCGGTGCCCTATAAAAAGATACCGGGGGCCTTTTCCGTCAAAGAGGGCGAGAAGCTGACAGCCGTGATCGCCCTCGGTTATGGGAAGACCCAGGGGTCAGCTCATCGCTCAAGAAAAGCGGCTGCGGTCAGCCGGGGCGGTGCCGATGCTCCCGCATGGTTTTGGAAAGGTGTTGAGGCTGCCCTTGCCGCACCAACGGCGATGAACCAGCAGCAGTTCCGGCTGACCTATGAGGGCGGCCGGGTAAGGGCTGAAGCCGGTATCGGGTTTTTCAGCCGGCTGGATCTGGGTATCGTCAAATACCATTTTGAGGCAGGCGCCGGCAAAGACAGCTCTGTCTTCATTTAACGGTGCCGGCGGGTGTACATCTTAGCCAGACCGCCTTCGGCTGTCTCGCGGAAACGCTGATTCATGCTGATGCCGGTCTCCTTCATCGTCTTGACGACGATATCAAAGGAGATACGCTGGGTATCTGACAGGAAGTAGGCCAGATTGGCGGCGTTCATCGCCCGCATGGCAGCGACGGCATTTCTCTCAATGCACGGTACCTGGACGAGACCGCAGATTGGATCACAGGTGAGCCCGAGATGATGCTCCAGGGCAATCTCGGCGGCATATTCCGTCTGTTTGATGTTCAGACCGAACATGTAAGTCAGGGCGGCGGCCGCCATGGAACAGGCGGAGCCGACTTCGGCCTGGCAGCCGCATTCGGCACCGGAAATGGTGGCGTTGGTCTTAATCAGGTTGCCGATAAGACCGGCGACGCCGAGACCGCGGATGATCAGATCATCGCTCATCTTGTGGGATATCTGCATATAATAGAGAACGGCGGGCAGGATGCCGCAGGCACCGCAGGTGGGCGCCGTGACGATGGTGCCGCAGTCCGCGTTCTGTTCACTGACGGCATAGGCGTAGGAGCAGATCAGCCGGCATTCGCGGATCTGGGGCCGTTCATTTTCGGCCGCCTGTTCGTAGAGGGTCTTCGCCTTACGCTCCAGCTTAAGGCCGCCCGGGAGGATGCCCTCCGCCTGAAGTCCCTCATGGATCGACTGCTTCATGGTCTGCCAGATCTCGCCGAGGAAGTCCCAGATGCCTTCCCCTTCGCAGAATTCCACATATTCCGCCAGATCCAGGCTGCGGAAACGGCAGAACTGCTCGATCTCGGCGTAGGAATTTTCCAGATAGAGCTCTTCATGCTCATTGTTGTCGGGCACACCGTTGACTTCAATGTCACCGCCGCCGACGGAGACGATGCGGATCGTTTCCAGGACCTCACCGTTCCGGAAGGCGGTCATATCCAGCGTGTTCGGGTGCCTGATATCGACCGGCATATCCTCGCGGAAAACGATCTCAGTCGGGATCGGCGAGAAGACCTCATGGAGGACACGGTCAGTGCCGTGCCCCCTGCCGGTCTTGCTCATGGAGCCGAAGAGATCGATCCTGACGGCATCGGCGTCCGGGTATTTGGCTTTGAACCACAGAGCGGCTTTTTCCGGTCCTATGGTATGCGAACTGGAAGGGCCGCGTCCTATTTTGAAAATGTCGCGGATTGATTTCATGTGACTATCCCCCATCTATGAAAATGGGCATTGAAAAAGGCTGCCCTTACCTTCTATTATAAGGAAAGACGGCGGGAAAACTATATGAAAACTGTTAAAAATTAGGAATTCCTTGAGATAATACTCGCCGAAAAGGCATTTTCATGGTAAATTAGTGTATTGGTGAAAGCATATCGGACCTTATGTCCGTTGGTCATATGAAAATGGAGGAATAACATGAGCAAGAAACCTACAGTTCTGATGATCCTTGACGGTTTCGGCCTGAATGACAAGGTCGAGGGCAACGCGGTCGCTCAGGCTAAGACGCCGCATATCGACAAGCTGATGGCAGAATATCCCTTTGTGAAGGGTTACGCCAGCGGTCTGGCTGTCGGTCTGCCGGACGGCCAGATGGGCAACTCCGAAGTCGGCCATCTCAACATGGGCGCCGGCCGCATCGTTTATCAGGAACTGACACGTATCACCAAAGAGATCGAAGACGGTGATTTCTTCAAAAATGAAGCGCTTCTTACCGCTGTCAACAACGCCAAAGAAAAAGGCGGTGCTCTGCACTGCTTCGGCCTGCTGTCAGACGGCGGCGTCCACAGCCACATCACACATCTCTACGGCCTGCTGGAGATGGCGAAGCGAAACGGACTGGACAAGGTTTATGTCCACTGCTTCCTGGACGGCCGCGATACACCGCCGGCTTCCGGCAAGGGCTACATCGAGCAGCTGGAAGAGAAGATGGCTGAGATCGGTGTCGGCGCCATCGGCGTCGTCTCCGGCCGCTACTATGCCATGGACCGCGACAACAACTATGATCGTGTCGAGAAGGCCTATCTGGCCCTGACACAGGGCGAAGGCGTCAAGGGCACCAGTGCTGCCGAAGCTGTTCAGAAGTCCTATGACGAGGGTGTGACGGATGAATTCGTCGTTCCCACCGTTATCGAGAAGGACGGCCAGCCGGTGACCACCATCAAAGACGGCGACAGCATCGTCTTCTTCAACTTCCGCCCGGACCGCGCCAGAGAAATCACCCGCGCCTTCTGCGACGATGATTTCAAGGGCTTCGAGAGAAAGAAGCTGGATCTGACCTATGTCTGCTTCACCGAATACGATCCGACCATCCCGAACAAGCTGGTGGCCTTCGAAAAGGTCAAGCTGACCAATACCTTCGGTGAATATCTGGCGGCTCACGGACTGAAGCAGGCCCGTATCGCCGAGACAGAAAAATATGCCCACGTCACCTTCTTTTTCAATGGCGGTGTCGAGACACCGAACGAAGGTGAGGACCGCATTCTGGTGGATTCTCCGAAATACGTGCCGACCTACGACAAGAAGCCGCGTATGAGCGCCTACACCGTCTGCGATGAGGTCAGCAAGGCCATCACCGGCGGCCAGTACGATGTCATCATCACCAACTTTGCCAACCCGGATATGGTCGGCCATACCGGTGTGATGGATGCGGCTGTCAGCGCCATCGAAGTGATCGACCAGTGCGTCGGCGAGATCGTTGACTTTGTCCGTGAGGTGGACGGCCAGCTCTTCATCTGCGCCGACCACGGCAATGCCGAGCAGCTGATCGATTATGAGACCGGCGAACCCTTCACGGCCCATACCACCAATCCGGTGCCGTTTATCCTGGTCAATTACGATCCGGCCTACACCCTGCG
>JAQXFO010000068.1 GCA_029005135.1 Lachnospiraceae bacterium | reverse complement strand
GGGGAGGTTTCCAGGGCAATATCGATACCGTAGGCCTCCGCAATGGCGCTCAGTTCACCGAGGGAATCCCGCGAGCGGACCCAGATTTCGTCATCGTCCTCATCGAGGAAACCAAAACCCGACAGGAACTGGCAGACCGGGATATCCAGCTCGGCGGCAAATTCCAGGCTCCGGCGGTAAACATTCAGGCTCCGCTTTCTGGCCGCCGCATCCCGGGACGCGATATTGACCGGGTAGAGGCACTGCTCCGGTGTAAAACAGATCGGTGTCAGATGATGATTCTTCAGTTTTTTCTTCAGGGCTCTGACATCATTCAGATCACTGTCATCCACATGAAGGTGCGGATAACAGGCATAAAACTCGATATTCGACGCGCCGATGCGCTCCAGCGAATCCAGGGTGTAATCCAGTGTGTACTTGTAGTAGGGATAGTTCGCTGCTGCAATCTGCTCAACTTTCAAATTCTTCATCATAAAACCTCATTCGATCACTTCCGCGATAACCTCATAGGCTTCTCGTCCATACCGGTCAGCCTCTGTAAAATACGGCCTCTGGCAGATCTCGATCGTCACATAATCCCGATAACCGGCCTCGGCCAGCTCTGTCAGATCCCGGATCAGCGGCAGATTCCCTTCCCGGAAACCGATATGGCCGATAACGCTGCGGCCGAGACAATACGCCTCGGGCAGAGATTTCTCTGCCCGGGTCATTTCCCGGACGATCGTCTGTCCCAGATGGACATGCACCGTATTCTCAAGCCCCAGGATCTCCAAACTGTCTTCGACACTTCTGTCAAACTGGGCCAGCTGAACCGTATCCAGCATAGCCTTGAAGTTGGGATGATCCACCATCGTCAGCGCGGCCTTCTGCTGCTCGACCGTATTCATGAAGAGAGAATCGAACTGAGCCTGGGTCTCCAGGGCCAACGTCACATCGTAGTTCTTCGCGGTTTCCGCCAGCTCACGGCAGGATGTCACAAACCGTTCCTGCATCGCCTCAAAGGATTCTTCCATATAGCCGTTGCCCGGACACAGCAGCATCCGGCGCGCCCCCAGCATCGCCGTGACCTCGATGGACCGTTTCATATGATCCAGGCTGGCCTTCCTTAAAGCATGGTCAGCGGTGGTGATATCGACAGGATAGCTGTTCTGTTCCGGACAGAAGCAGATGACCTTCAGTCCCTTATCATCGATCTTCCGCTTCATTTCCCGGATATGATTGTCGGAATGAACACCGACGACCAAGTGGGGTTTGGCGCCCCAGATCTCAATATTCTTAAGACCGATACCGACAGCCGAATTCAGAAAATAGTCGAAGGACCAGGCTGTGTAATGATAATTGCCTATCGCAATCTGATCATGTTTCAGTTTTGCCATAAGGGTTTTAATACTCCATCTTCCACATATAAGAGCGGTATGTCAGCGGATGATTTCTGAGTTCGGCGATATGTTCCGCATAGATTCTGAGGGTCGGGGAAATGATAATCGGGTTCAGATACTCAGCCACGCGGGCAGGCATCTTCTCCGTCAGGCCAAAATCCTTCACGTCAACCACGGTAACATTGGTGTGGAAACGTTCCATAAAGGCGAGGGCTCTCTCGTCCATCGGACGTGTACGGCCGTCATTCATAAGAAGGAGATAGTCGACATTTTCCTTGACCATATCAAAGGGGCCATGGAAGAAGTCGCCGGCATTGAAAGTGGATGACGGGATATGCTGCATCTCCATCATCAGGCACTGGCAGAAGGACCAGGCGATCTGTTCCATCGGGCCGGAGGATGTCACATAGAGGATTGGCGTATCTTTATACTTTTCGGCAAAAGCTGCCGCCGGCTTCTGAGCCGCCGCTACTGTCTCCTCGGCCAAATCGCCGATACGGCTGAGGCCCTCTGTCATCGTGTCATACAGCTCATAGCCCTCCACCTCATGGAGGATCTCGACGGCCAGCTGAAGAACCTTGATCTGCTTATCCAGCTTGGAAGAATACGTATCACCCCAGGTGAACACAACCGTTTTCTCAGCATCCTTCGTCAGAGCCGATTCGGGTTCATGAGTCAGAGCGATCACATGAGCGCCACGGGATCTGGCATAGGAAACGGCCTCCACTGTCTCCGGTGTGGCACCGGCCAGCGAACAGGCGATCACGATGGCATGCTCGTCAAGGGAGGCCGGTTCCGTCAGAACGAATTCTTTCGCGGTATGAAGGGATGTTTTAATACGATGGGATTCGTTATTCAGAAAATAATATCCCAGATAAAGATCGGAACGGGAAGCGCCACAGCCAACCCAGTAGACACTTTCAATGGCGCTTCCGTCCGTCATAGTTTTAATAATATCATGAATTGATGTCATCTTTCCTCCTTGACTCAAGGGGAAAGCGAAAGTCAGAAAATAGCCGACTCAAAGGAAAAACAGTAATTGTCACCCGGATAATGGGTTCGGGACCATTCAACAATATCGCCGTGACTATTAAAGGCGGCATTGTCCATGACAAAGGCCGGCGTACCGGTTTTCACACCCAGGTACTGGCTGATATCCTTTGACAGATAACGCATTTCTATCTGTGTTCTTGCTCTGACGGGGGCACTATTCTCATCTCTTCGCAGTATTTCCCACAGAGAATCATTCACAAATGTATAGTTGTCAAAATCAGGTAAAAACAGAGCATTGACCAGAGATTCTTCCACCGCCACCGGCTGACCGTCCGCCAGACGCAGACGCACCAGACGATGATAGACCGTCCCAAGTTCAACAGAAAGACATTCCGATACAGAAGCATCCGCTTCCTTCGTTTCCCGCCGAAGAACCACGGCACTGATCTCTCCGAAGCCCTGATTGCGGAAATACGACGTAAAGCTCTCCACCTGGGTCAGGTTCTTTTTCTTCTTGATGCCGGTCACGAGGGTTCCGGCGGTGCCTTTTCTGACAGCCACACCGGATTTCACCAGTTCGTTCAGGGCATTTCTGGCCGTCATACGGCTGATGCCGAATTTCTCGCCCAGTTCCCTTTCCGACGGCAGCTTGGAGCCTTTTTTGTATTCTCCGCTTTCAATTTTACTGAGCAGATATTTTTCGATCTGCAGATACTTCGGAAGCTGATTGATATTTCCCACGATAATCTCCTTGATTGAGAATAGTCCGTTGTTAATTATAACACAGACCGCCGCCTGCGGTTCCATTTCTCAACACAGTCGCCACGGGAATTATGTCAATACAGCACCTTGGATAAGAAGTCTTTTGTTCTGGCTTCTCTGGGGTTCTCAAAAATCTCTTTCGGCGTATTATCCTCACGAATAACCCCCTCATCGATAAAGAGAACGCGGCTGCTGACCTCCTTGGCAAAGCCCATCTCATGGGTCACCACGATCATGGTCATCCCCTCTTCGGCCAGCTGCTTCATAACATTCAGAACTTCGCCGACCATTTCCGGATCCAAAGCCGAGGTCGGTTCGTCAAACAACATGATCTCCGGCTTCATCGCCAGTGCCCGGGCTATCGCCACGCGCTGTTGCTGACCGCCTGAGAGCGAACTGGGCCAGGCGTCGATCTTGTCGTAGATACCCACCTTCTTCAGCAGTTTTTCTGCCATGTCGGTGGCTTCTTCCTTTGAAAGGCCCTTCACCTTCATGGGCGCATGAATCAGATTCTCACGGATCGTGTAGTGCGGGAACAGATTAAACTGCTGAAACACCATACCCATGCGGACCCGGATCATGTCCATCTCCTTCTCGGACTTCAGGTTAGTAATCTCGCTGCCGTCCAGGAAAATCTTGCCGTCTGTGGCCTTTTCCAGAAGATTCAGGCATCTGATAAAGGTACTTTTGCCCGAACCGGAGGGTCCGATCACGGCAATCACTTCGCCCTTTCTGACTTCAAGATCAATGCCCCTGAGAACATGGTTGGTACCAAAGGATTTATGAAGGTTTTCAACACGAATGATGCTATTATCGTCTGTCACTCTGTTTCAGCCTCCTCTCAAAATACCCGAGGATACGGGTCAGGATAAGTGTGATCGCCAGGTACATAAGGGAAGCGATAATAACCGGTTCCAGACCCAGGGCCGTATTGCCTCTGACGATGGTGGTCTTATACATAATCTCGGCGACACCGATGACCGACACCATGGACGTATCTCGTGTAATGCCGATAAACTGATTGCCCAGAGCCGGAAGGATATTCTTAAAGGCCTGCGGCAGGATGATATCCTTCAGAGTCATGCCGGCACTCATACCAAGGCTTCTGGCTGCTTCGGTCTGACCGATATTGACAGCTTCGATACCGGAGCGGATCGTCTCGGAAATGTAAGCCGAAGCATTTAGGGACAAGGCCAGCGCAGCCGCTGTCATATCCGGGATATCAAAGCCATACAGAATGATAGGAATACCGATATATACAAGATATATCTGAGCCAGCAGAGGTGTGCCTCGGATGAAGCCGACATACCCGTTGCCGAGCCATTTGATCGGCTTTATTCGGGAACGCCGGATGATCACCAGCAGGATACCGAGGATCGTGCCGAGAAAGACCACGATCACGGACAATAATAATGTTGTTTTAAGGCCGGTAAGATACACCGGCCAGTATTTTTCCAGAAAAGAAAAGTTCATCAAATACCCTCTAATTCAGGAGCTTATGAAATTGTGGCAGGATCAACCATTTCAATGTAATGATCGACATAGCCTCTCATCTTAGGACGCATTTCGGCTATAACACCGTTGATGACTTCCTTGACCTCTTCGTCCGTTCCCTTCGGCATGGCAATAGCCGCACCCAGAGCATCACCAGAAGCTTCATAGCTGATCTCGGTCATAACAAAATCCGGGTTGGCCAGGCAATACAGTTTAGCGGTATCAACATCGGTGATGATACCGTCAACCTTCTTAGCATTCAGCTCAACCACCAGGTCGCTGGCATTGAGGATCTGCTTCTTGGTGGCCTGCGGAATCTGTTCGTCAACGATAAATTCCATGGTTGATGTGGCCTGAACACCGATGGTCTTGCCGGCAAGATCTTCCGCTGTCTTGATAGTATCGGCATTGTCCTTGTGGATCGTTATGTAGTAGTTGCACTCATAGTAGACATCCGAGAAATCGGCATTTTCCTGTCTTTCCTGAGTCGGCGCCATGGAGGAAACGATCATATCGATCTTGTTGGCCTGCAGAGAAGCCAGAAGACCAGAAAATTCCATGTCTTTGATCTCGTATTCGACGCCAAGTTCAGCGCAGATAGCTTCGATCAGTTCGATATCAGATCCGACGATTTCATCGGTACCGTTGTTGATATAGTGGAATTCATAGGGCGGAATAGCGGCCATCAGACCGATCGTCAGTTTACCTTTTTCCTTAATGGCATCAAGACCGTTGACCAGAACAAAGTCACTGGTTTTCTCTTCTTTCGCTTCTTCTGACTGAGCCTGCTCAGACTGTTCCGCGCCGGACTGGGCGGGGCTGCTTTCAGAAGCGGCTGAACTGCCGCAGGCAGCCATGGTCAGCATCATAGCCGCAGCCATCACACAACTTAATACTCTCTTTTTCATCTTGATCCTCCTTTTGGGTTTATTGGTTGTTGGTATATACCAATAATTGAATCATACCATTTTTTTTTAAACTGTCTATGGGAAAAAGGTTCTTTTTTGCTTCTGAACCAATTTTTGTCAAACAATAACAATTCGATTTGTGTAATTTTAGAAATCATTCCCGAACAAACGGGCAGGCCCTGCGGTAATAACGTGACAAAAACCCCTGTGCGGAACGCTTATATCAAGCGTTGACACAGGGGTTTCGATATAGCCTGTCGCTTTTGTGATCGACGTGCGTTTTGGTTTTTCAGTCGGTATTGGTATAGGTACCGGCGCCCTGAAACGGAGTATCCCCTCAACCTGTCAGCTGATAGCTCTGCTCCAGAAGATGCCTGATCTCCGCCTCCGACGCCGGTCCTCCCAGGTCAATGGAGATCCAGTTCT
>JAQXFO010000067.1 GCA_029005135.1 Lachnospiraceae bacterium | reverse complement strand
GGATATGCAGACCGATCTTGATGCTGTGGCTGCCTGGCTGACACAGTATCCGAACCTGAAAGCTATCTACTGCTGCAACGACGGCATGGCCGCCGGTGTCCGTCAGGCTGTTGCCAATGCCGGCAAGACAGGTGAAGTCCTTGTCTGCGGTACCGATGGTGATGCTGATGCTGTGGAAGCTGTTTCTACCGGTCAGATGACCGCTACTGTGGCTCAGGACCCGGCCGGTATCGGTGTCAAGGGTGTTGAGATCCTGATGGATGCTCTGGCCAACCCGGACAGCTACACCGCTGTTGCTGCTCCGGAAAAGACTCCGGTCGATGCTATTCTTGTCAAAGAATAAAGCCATCGTCTGCAAGGCTTACATGATCAGAATGATCAATCTCAACGGGAGCGAGGGTGAAAACCCTCGTTCCTTTTTTGTGTCATGTGTGGTATTATCATCTGTGTCTTTTATTCACATTTTTCTTTAGGAGGGTTTTACTATGAAAGTCGGTTTCGGCTGCGACCATGTCGCTATTGATCTGAAGAATATTCTTATGGAACATATCAAGGAAAAATACGGTTATGAATGTGTTGATTTCGGAGCCTACGATCCCAATGTGAAGGTGGACTATCCGGTACCGGGACAGGCTGTCGGCGAAGCCATCGCCGCCGGCGAGATTGACAAAGGTGTCCTGATCTGCGGCACCGGCATCGGGATCTCTCTGGCTGCCAACAAAGTCCCCGGCATCCGTGCCGCTGTCTGCAGCGAACCCTATTCCGCCAAACTGACGGTGGAACACAACAACGCGAATATCATCGCCATGGGCGCCCGTGTTGTCGGCCCGGAACTGGCAAAGATGATCGTTGACAACTTCTTCGACGCCAAATTCGAAGGCGGCCGTCACCAGAGACGCGTTGACCTGATCTCTGCCATCGAAGCGAAATACAACAAGTGATCACCATCGGAGAGTTATGACGGATACCTATTATCTCGGTGTCGAGATCGGCGGCACCAAACAGCAGATCTGTCTTGGTTATGCCGACGGCACGATACTGGAATCAACGGACGTCCGGCTGGGCCAGGTCAAGGCGCCGGCCATTCTTGACTGGATCCGCGACACGGTTCGCCGCTATCAGGCACGCTTCCCCATCGCCGGTATCGGCGTGGGCTTCGGCGGCCCGCTGGAACTGCGTACCGGCCGCATCCTCTGCTCTCTTCAGGTAGAGGGCTGGAAGGATTTCCACCTGAATGACTGGTTCCGTGACACCTTTGGCCTCCCCTGCGTCGTAGCCAACGATACCTTCACCGGCGGCGTGGCTGAGCTTCATCGCGGCAGCGGTATCGGCGAAAACACGCTTTTCTACACCAATATCGGCACTGGCATCGGCGGCGGCCTGTTTATCAACGGACGCGGCTATGACGGCTCCGGCTTCGGGGCGGCATATCTGGGAAACACTCTGGTGCCCGACTGGCGTGCCGAAGCGCCCGGGGCTATGACGCGCATGGAACTGATCTGTTCCGGCCGCAGTATTGCTGAGAGGCTCTCACAGCCCGGTTATGTCCCTACAACCTCTGCACTTCATGCACTGGGAAAACGTCTCTCTGACGAGCATACAGAGCGTTCCGCACGGGAGCTGGGGCAGGCGGTATCCCTGGGTGATACCTTCGCCTGTGAGGAACTGGATCGCATCGCCCGCACCTTTTCTGTCTCTCTGGTCAATATGCTGGCCCTCTCCGGTGTCTCGGCTGTCGTGATCGGCGGCGGTGTGGCCAAGATGGGACCGGCTCTCTTCGACCGCATTGAACGCTTCACCGATGAGCTGGCCTTCTCCGCCAACAAAGGCCGCTATCACATCCGGCCGAGCCGGCTGATGGACGAAGCGGTGCCCACCGGCGCCCTCATCCTGGCCGCCGGCGGGCAGGAATTTCTGTAATCCGGCTTCTGCCGCCATAAAGCTCGGCGGGAATGTCGGAGCCGGCATTCCGGTACGGAAAGCCGGCAATGGGAAACCCTGAAAACACCAAAAAAGAGTCATGACAAACGCTGTGAACTCGCAGCGTTTCATGACTCTTTTTTTCTGTCTTATCGAATATCTCTCCCGTTTTATCGCGGCAGCCGGATGCGCTTTTCCTTCGGCTTATCCTTGGCCTCGCGGTAAAGCACAATCTTCTTGCCGATGATCTGAACAACTTCGGAGCGCGTCACGACGGTCAGGGCCTGTGCGATTTCCTTCGGATCATCGACACAATTTTTGAGAATACCGATCTTGACCAGTTCTCTGGCTCGGAGGGCTTCGTCGATACTCGCCGCATTTTCATCCGTCAGGGATGCCTTGCCCAGATGGATGATCGTATCTTCTTTCATGGCCAGGCTTTTCAGGTAGGATCTCTGTTTGCTTGTCAGCATGGATTATTCTCCTTTGCCGGGGATGCCGGCGATCAGTTTGTCGTAAATGGGCAGTTCACTGAAGGTGGCGAAATAGTCTTCTGCCGTCTCGGCGCGGCGGATCACTTCCCAGGTGCCGTCTTCGTGAAGCAGGACCTCTGAGGATCTGAGCTTGCCGTTATAGTTATAGCCCATGGCGAAACCATGGGCGCCGGTATCATGGATGTAGAGGATATCCCCCATCTCGATGGGCGGCAGAGCCCGGTCAATGGCAAATTTGTCATTATTCTCGCACAGGGAGCCGGTGACATCGTAGATCTCGGTGCAGGGCACCTCTTCCTTACCCATAACCGTAATATGATGATAGGCTCCGTACATGGCCGGCCGCATCAGGTTGCAGGCGCAGGCATCGACACCGATATAATGACGCATGATGCGTTTTTCGTGGATAGCCGTCGTCACCAGAGCGCCGTAGGGGCCCGTCATAAAGCGGCCCATCTCGGTATAGATCGCCACATCGCCCATACCCGCCGGCACCAGAATCTCTTCGTAGACGCGGCGAACACCTTCGCCGATGACCTTGATGTCATTCTTCGGATCCTCGGGCTTATAAGGGATGCCCACACCGCCGGACAGGTTGATGAAGCCGATGTGGCAGCCCGTCTCACGGCTGACGCGGACAGCCAGTTCAAACAGAGTTCTGGCCAGCATCGGGTAATAATCGTTAGTCAGACAGTTGCTGACGAGGAAAGCATGGATACCGAAATTCTCCACGCCCTTGCTCTTCATGATACGGAAGGCCTCTTTGAGCTGCTCTTCCGTCATGCCGTACTTGGATTCTCCCGGGTTGTCCATAATGTCATTGCTGACTTCGAAGATACCGCCCGGATTGAAACGGCAGGACATGGTCTTCGGGAATTTGCCGACGGCCTTTTCGAAGCATTCCACCATCGTCAGGTCGTCCAGGTTGAT
>JAQXFO010000066.1 GCA_029005135.1 Lachnospiraceae bacterium | reverse complement strand
TGGCCTATGGCACAGAGATCAACATCACCTTCCCGAACGATCTGATCCATCTGTTCGACCCGGAAACCGAGAAGAACCTCATCTGATCATTTTCATAGCATCCAAACAAAGAGGACTGCCCGCGGCAGTCCTCTTTTTCTGCCGCTCTCTTTCACCTTTACCGCACCGCAAACAGCACGCCGGCAGGTTTTTCTTCCACAGAAGCCTTGCTTCAATTTTATAAACAGTTTATAATTAATTGATTAATTAGTATATTTTCTGAACAAAGGATACTAGCATGCGCACGCGAAACGAAACGGATTTCCTGCACAGAAGACAGGAAATCATGGAAAAATGCTTCGACTGCTACGCGGAGCACGGTCTGAACGGCGTCGGCATCAAGGGTCTCGCCGAGGCCTGCGGCTGTACTTCAGCCAATCTCTATACGTATTTCGACGATCTGGACGATCTGATCATCCAGTCCACCGCCCATGTCATGAGCAAGGTGGAAGACGACTTTATGGCGAAGGCGCCCCGAAGTCCCGACGACATCCTGCGCTTTATTGATGAGATTCCTTACTGGACCGCCGAAAAACACGGCAAAAAGTACCGTCTGATGTATCAGGTCTACACCCACCCCAAATACCGCGAACACGGCAAAGCCTTCTTCGCGGGTGTGGACCGGCGCTACTGCGAATACGCCGCGGCGCTGGAGGGCGTGATCGGCATACCGAAGGACGTTATCACGCCCCTGATCTTCATTCTGATCCGGGCCAGCGTCCATTACGCGCTGTTCGAGGATGAATTTTACCTGCAATCCCAGCTGAAGGTCCTGAAGCAGGGCATCGCACTGTATCTATCCCACAGGGATCACATAGATAGTCATTAAGGAGGAACTTATTCTATGAAAAAGAGAGTGGCGGCAGTCTTCATCTGTCTGTTCATGCTGCTGGATCTGATCGCGATCCCGGCATTGGCCGAAACCATACCCATCGTCCCCATCCCGCCGGATGATCCGGGGATCATTCAGCCCTTTTACCCCAGCTTCGCCAACAGCCTGGGCTACAACACCTCGTCAGCCAACGGCGAAGCCATTTTCAACGCTCTTCTGAAGCAGGAGCAGAACGGCTCCGCGCCGGAAGGCTTTACGGATGATACCCTGACTCCCTACGGCACCCAGAAGGGTGAGGCCTTCACTTTAGTAGAAAAAGCGGAAGTCTTCGAGTACACCGCCCTGAACGAAAACGTAATAAGTCCGACCTTCCATGACAACATGACAGCCGGCAATGCCGGTCCCATGCGCTCAGAACAAACCGGCATGTCGGATTCGGAGCTTGACGGTCTGCGTTATGCCCAGAGCTGCGCCTTTGACGCCACCGGCTCCGGGCGCCGTGATCACGTGGCCGTTATAGGCTTCCGCTATGATGACGGAGCCAATACCGCTTCCGCTCATCTGTACATCGTCAATGCCGAGAGCAAAACAACGGTTTACCATGCCCGCTTAGCCTCAAACGCCAAGATGAAGAGTTTCCTGGGCGCCCTCACCACTGTCGACATGAACAATTTTGTTCAGATCACGGCAGGTGATTATAACGACAACGGACGCGACAGTATTGTCTTCTACGCCGGACTCGACCTGTATGAGGCCTCTTATACAGGCTCCTCCTTCACCTATAAAAAGATCGGCGGGAGCGGCAGCACCACCCCCTATCTGCATTCCGAATACAAAAAAACAGAAATATGGAAGTCCTATCAGGTCCGGAACCAGCTCGGCATCGCGCTGGCCAGCGGCGACCTGAACGGAGACGGTATCGATGATCTGGTCTCTCTGACCTATACCGGCGACCACAGCTACAGCGAAATCGGCAACATCACCTGCATCCCCGAGCTCACCGTCGGCTACGGTATCAGCGGGGCCGCCAGCGTCGCTGACCTGTCCAGAGACTCCTTATCCGTCCTTCAGACGCTGGACAACAAAGCCACCACCATGGCCTGCCCCGGCGTGGCGGTGGGCGATCTTGACGGCGACGGCAAAGGTGAGATCATCGCTGCCGGCTATATCAACAGAACCACTTCCGGCGACCCCATGGTGATTGAAGACGGTACCCTTCTCTATGGTGTCTACAGAACCAACGGCAGCGGCTCGCTGCGTCTGGACGGCTCCCTGAAAAAGCTGAGCGGCGAAGAGGACGTCGGCAACACAACCCCCGTTTCTCCCATTGCCAGAGGTGACAGCCTGCGGGAAAGCGAGGAACTCTTCCAGCAGCTTTCCGTGGAGAGCATCGCTTTCAACGGCCTGAACAGGGCCGAAACCGTCTTCATCAGCGGCTATTTCTATGAACTCGACTCCAGCGGCACACTGGCGGTAGTACCGAGCTGCCTGAACGACTATTTTTATGACCCTGCGGATGGCAGTGAAAACTCCTATCACAACCCCTTCTTTAAACTGACGACTCAGATAGGCGACACCGATGTTGACGAAGTCTTTATCCACAGTGCCTCTGTAGGCAATATCACCGGCAGCAACGCCGGCGAAGAAGCGATCCTGCTCGTTATCGGATACAAAAAGCACACCGATCCGAACGCTGAAGGCACCTACCACTTCCAGCAGTGCGTCTTCAGAACGCGCGACTTCAGCATTACCGGTGAATCCGCGGGCACCAGGCTGATATGGCATGCCTTTATTAATGAGGGACGCCCCATGAATCGGCTCACCGGCGACGGCACTACCAAGTTCGTTGACGGTGCCGGCGGCTCCGCGAATGTCCTCCTGACCGCCGTCGACTACGGCACGGACAGTGTGGTGGCCCGTTACAACGGCAAGGCCTTCGGCTACACCGACCCCTCACCGGTCGCCTTCCTGCAGGCCGCCCCGTACTTTGCGGAGACCGACCCGGGCAACAATTCGACCCAGTACAGCTATTCCGAGGGTTACCGCGTCACCACCGGCTCCTCCGATGAGCTCTCTTTCAACGTGGGTTTTGCCGCGGAGATAGAAGCCGGCGCCATCAAGTCAAGCATGGAGATCGGCCTGGCTTACGAGCTTAACAAGGAATTCCTGGAGAGCATCGACAAGACCTACACCACCACCTTTGACGCGAACGATCAGAACCAGGTCATTCTGCGCCAGACCCTGATGTATTATTACGGCTACGATCTGCAGTATCTGGATCCGGCAACCGGCCAGTACGCCTTCAAGGACAACGCCCTGATCGTGTCTGCACCGCAGTACCCGGTACTCACGTCCCTTTCCATGGACCAGTACAACGATTTTGCCGCGGCCTACAACACCCAGGTCGACGCCGCCGCTGCCAAAGACAGCCACATCGACACATCACATAAGATGGAGCTCATCAGCGATGAG
>JAQXFO010000065.1 GCA_029005135.1 Lachnospiraceae bacterium | reverse complement strand
TGGCCTATGGCACAGAGATCAACATCACCTTCCCGAACGATCTGATCCATCTGTTCGACCCGGAAACCGAGAAGAACCTCATCTGATCATTTTCATAGCATCCAAACAAAGAGGACTGCCCGCGGCAGTCCTCTTTTTCTGTCATTTTTCTCATTTTCAAAGCCGGCTTTTCTTTGCTTTTATTTTAGAAATGGTTTATAATTTATTGGTCAATCGGTTTATTTTTCGAAAAAAGAGGATAAGGGCGTGCGCACGCGAAACGAAGAGGATTTTCTGCGGCGAAAGCAGGAGATCATGGAAAAGTGCTACGACTGCTATGCGGAGCACGGATTGAACGGTGTCGGCATCAAGGGCCTCGCCGAGGCCTGCGGCTGTACCTCGGCCAATCTCTATACCTATTTCAACGATCTGGACGATCTGATCATCCAGTCCACCGCCCATGTCATGAGCAAGGTGGAAGACGACTTTATGGCTAAGGCGCCCCAAAGTCCCGACGACGTCCGGCGTTTTATTGACGAGATTCCTTACTGGACCGCCGAAAAGCACGGCAAAAAGTACCGGCTGATGTATCAGGTCTACACCCATCCGAAATACCGCGAATACGGCAAAGCCTTCTTTGTGGGTGTGGACCGGCGCTACTGCGAATACGCCGCGGCGCTGGAGGGCGTTATCGGCATACCGAAGGACGTTATCACACCCCTGATCTTCATTCTGATCCGGGCCAGCGTCCACTACGCGCTGTTCGAGGATGAATTTTACCTGCAGTCCCAGCTGAAGGTCCTGAAGCAGGGCATCGCACTGTATCTATCCCACAGGGATCACATAG
Source organism: Lachnospiraceae bacterium (assembly GCA_029005135.1). GTDB lineage: Bacteria > Bacillota > Clostridia > Lachnospirales > Lachnospiraceae > Chordicoccus. Next base: position 2,480 of record JAQXFO010000065.1, on the reverse strand, counting down.
ATAGTCATTAAGGAGGGAGTTATTCTATGAAGAAGAGAGTGGCGGCAGTCTTCATCTGTCTGTTCATGCTGCTGGATCTGATCGCGATCCCGGTATTGGCCGAAACCATACCCATCGTCCCCATCCAGCCGGATGATCCGGGGATCATTCGACCCTTTTACCCCAGCTTCGCCAACAGCCTGGGCTACAACACGTCCTCAGCCAGCGGCGAAGCCATCTTCAACGCTCTTCTGAAGCAGGAGCAGAGCGGCTCCGCGCCGGAGGGCTTTACGGATGATACCCTGACTCCCTACGGCACCAAGAAGGGTGAGGCCTTCACTTTAGTAGAAAAAGCGGAAGTCTTCGAGTACACATCCCTAAGCGAAAACGCAATAAGTCCGACCTTCCACGACAACATGACAGCCGGCGAGACCGGGCCCATGTCATCACAGCAAACCGGCATGCAGGATGCGGAGCTGAAAGGCCTGCGTTTTGCCCAGAGCTGCGCCTTTGACGCTACCGGCTCCGGGCGCCGTGATCACGTGGCCGTTATAGGCTTCCGCTATGATGACGAAGCCAATACCGCTTCCGCTCATCTGTACATCGTCAATGCCGAGAGCAAAACAACGGTTTACCATGCCCGCTTAGCCTCAAACGCCAAGATGAAGTCTTTTCTCGGCTCCCTGACCACTGTCGATATGAACAATTTTGTTCAGATCACGGCAGGCGATTATAACGACAACGGACGCGACAGTATTGTCTTCTACGCCGGCCTCGATCTGTATGAGGCCTCTTATACAGGCTCATCCTTCACCTGGACAAAAATCGGCGGTAGCGGCAGCACCACCCCCTATCTGCATTCCAAATACAAAGACACACTGATGTGGCAGTCCTATCAGGTCCGGAATCAGCTCGGCATCGCGCTGGCCAGCGGCGACCTGAACGGGGACGGTATCGATGATCTGGTCTCTCTGACCTATACCGGCGACCACAGTTATACCAGTTCGGGCAATGTCACCTGCATCCCCGAGCTCACCGTCGGCTACGGTATCAGCGGGGCCGGCAATGTCGGCGACCTGTCCAGAGACTCCTTATCCGTCCTTCAGACGCTGGACAACAAAGCCACCACCATGGCATGCCCCGGCGTGGCCGTCGGCGATCTTGACGGCGACGGCAAAGCTGAGATCATCGCTGCCGGCTATATCAACAGAACCACGTCCGGCGATCCCATGGTGGTTGAAGACGGTACCCTTCTCTATGGTATCTACAAAACGAAAGGCAGCGGCTCGCTGCGTCTGGACGGCTCCCTGAAAAAGCTGAGCGGCGAAGAGGACGTCGGCAATACAACCCCCGTTTCTCCCATTGCCAGAGGCGACAGCCTGCGCGAGGCAGAGCAATTGTTCCAGCAGCTTTCCGTGGAGAGCATCGCTTTCAACGGTCTGAACAGGGCCGAAACCGTCTTCATCAGCGGCTATTTCTATGAACTCGACTCCAGCGGCACGCTGGCGGTAGTACCGAGCTGCCTGAACGACTATTTTTATGATCCTGAAGATGGAAACAGCTGTCACAACCCCTTCTTTAAACTGACGACCCAGATAGGCGACACCGATGTTGACGAAGTCTTTATCCACAGCGCCTCGGTGGGCAATATCACAGGCAGCAACACCGGCGAAGAAGCGATCCTGCTCGTTATCGGCTACAAAAAGCACACCGATCCGAACGCAGAAGGCACCTATCACTTCCAGCAGTATGTCTTCAGCACACGTCACTTCAACATTACCGGTGAATCCGCAGGTACCAAGCTGATATGGCATCCCTTTATTGCAATGGGTCGCCCCATGTATCGGCTCACCGGCGATTACAATACCTATTTCATTGATGGTGCCGGCGGCTCCCCGAATGTACTCCTGACCGCAGTAGACTATGGCACGGACAGTGTGGTGGCCCGTTACAACGGCAAGGCCTTCGGTTATACCGATCCCTCACCGGTAGCCTTCCTCCAGGCCGCCCCGTACTTTGCGGAGACCGACCCGGGCAACAATTCGACCCAGTACAGCTATTCCGAAGGTTACCGCGTCTCCACCGGCTCCACCGACGAACTTTCCTTCGACGTCGGTTTTGCCTCCGAGATAGAAGCCGGTCCCATCAAGTCAAGTATAGAGATGGGTGTGGCTTACGAGCTTAACAAGGAATTCCTGGAGAGCATCGACAAGACCTACACCACCACCTTTGACGCGAACGATCAGAACCAGGTCATTCTGCGCCAGACGCTGATGTACTATTATGGCTATGATCTGCAGTATCTGGATCCGGCCACCGGCCAGTACGCCTTCAAGGACAACGCCCTGATCGTGTCTGCGCCGCAGTACCCGGTACTCACGTCCCTTTCCATGGACCAGTACAACGATTTTGCCGCGGCCTACAACACCCAGGTCGACGCCGCCGCTGCCAAAGACAGCCACATCGACACATCACATAAGATGGAGCTCATCAGCGATGAG
>JAQXFO010000064.1 GCA_029005135.1 Lachnospiraceae bacterium | reverse complement strand
GCCAGACTTCACGTCTTCTGGCCTGGACACCGCCGCCGAGGAGCCCGCCCGTCGCAAGAACCACCGCTGGGGCTTCCAGTGTGACTTTTTCACCCGTGTGCAACTGATCGTGAATACCGATCGTGCAGTCGAGGGCGACTTTTTCGCAAACGCTGAGTTTGTCCACAGTGCTGCCTTTCAGCAGTGTCACCCCTGCTTTTTCCAGACCCTTGTAAATGGCCCTGCTCATCCGGTAACCCACAACGGCATTGCATCCCGTCAGCACTTCAGCGACCTTGACACCCGTTTCGGCTTCCAGAGTATCGAGAGCCTTCTTATAATTAATAAAGCCAAGAACCGGTGGCAGAAGGATAAGATCGTAGGACTGGGCATTGTAAGCCATAAATTCTTTCAGCTTATCAGCCAGATCGGCAACGCCTTCCGGTGTGTCCAGATAATCGGCCACTTCGGAATCGCTGAGTTTATGTCGGCCTTCCAGGCCTTTCAGAGTCAGATTCAGGGAATAATACTGATTCTTGAAGCCCAGCTGACGCTGATACTTCTTATAAGACATAGCCGCCGCAACGGCGTTGAAAGCGACGTTGCCGTTGAAACCAACAACCAACACGCTGTTTGCCGCACCTTTTTCAAATACGGCATTTTCCAGTGTCGCCGGCACATAAGCAGCAATCGTGAAGGTACCCATCAGGTTCGGGATCCAGACATTTCTGCCATCGAAGCCCTTCAGGGAATAACCGCCTTCGGCCGCCAGACCTACGAGTGCATCGATACCTTTCTGGACAGAGTCTTTGGCCGCGCTCAAAGGGTGCTTCGGATCGGCAGCAGCTTTTTCAATGCCATCAGCGTAGCAGCTGACCACTTCCGGAGTTTCGCCCGGAACCACACCGAAAACATCCAGACAGCCGGAACTCAGTTCAGAAGCGCCGCCGTTCGGGAAAACCATAGCAGCTTTCTTGCCGGCATCGGCAACAGCTTTCGCTGCGGCACAGGCTGCCAGACCGCCGCCAACTACCAATACATCTTTATTCTCAAGTTTCATCAGCGAATCCTCCATTAGCATAAGCTCAGCAGATCATAGCTGCCGACGCCGACATACATATCCTGCATAAGCTGTGTCAGCGGGAGCTGATCGCCGTACTGATTGGCAAAGTAGACACCCTTCCAGCGTTCAGTCAGATAACCGATCGAGTATTCCTCAACGTCTTCCACCGTCTTGCCGTTCTGCTGCATGATGCCGGCTGCTTTATAAATCGAGAATACGCCCTGATCCTGACCCATGCCGAGACGTGTACGTCTTCTGGCGTCGCAGAAATCCTTGGCCTCTTCTTTGTCGAAAACGTCCGGAATCTCAGAACCGATCGTCTGAACGGCATCATCGATAACGACGGCATATTCCGGATAGTTTTCAAGGATTTCCTTGGCAAGGGAACCGTAGCGGGCGGTGAACTTATGAGCGGCGTAAAGGGAGATCGCGTATTTCTCGTGAATCTCGCGGGCGGCTTCTTCGGCTTCTTCACGGCTGATGCCGCCGAAGATCAGTTCCTTGTGGGTCGTACACGGAATGACTTCACCTGTCAGCTTCTTGGAAGCCACATCGACAGCCATCTCACCCATCAGACGGGCTGTGGCGTACTTTCCGCTGGTGATGGTAATCAGACCTTCGACACCGTTCTTCTCGGCGTGGTCGATCAGCGTGATGCTTCGGCTGACCGCACGGCCTGTCTCATCGCCTTCGGAATACAGCGGGCGGACACCGGCACACATACGAATCGGACGGGCATCCAGGATGCCCGGAATCATCTCAGCCATGGAATTCTCCATGAGTTCGATTTCCGGCATGCCCGGTTCATTGGCGTTCGGATCGTCGACGTCAATTGAAGATGTTCCCAGAAGGGCTGTGTTCTGGAAGCCCTGGCTGACAAGACCATCACCATCCGCCGGGTAACGAAGCATACAGAACATGCTCTTCGTCGGACGCATACTGTAAATGGCTGTGCTGCCGCGATTCGGCTTCATCGCGATATCAAAGCCTGCCATCTTGGTAATCTCAGCTGACCACGGACCTGCGGCATTGATAACGACCTTGGCCTTCACTTCATAAAGATTGTTATTGACTTTATCAAGGACTTTAACGCCGACGACGCGATTTCCATCCATCAGCATACCCTTAACTTCATGATGCGTTCTGATCTCACCGCCCTTGACTTTAGCGTCATAGGCCTGGGCGATGCAGAGACGGAACGGGTCGAAGCCGGTATCCATACTATGCAGAACAAACTTAAGGTCTTCCGTGAAAAGAGGTTCTTTCTTTCTGACCTCTTCCGGGCTCATAATATCGTAATGAAGACCGATCTCATCGGCAACCTTCATCCATTCCTGAGCGAATTCAACATATTCGTCTCTGGTGCAAATCCAGTAGGAATCTGTCGGATCGATAACCTGCGGGCAGATTTCTCTGTAAATCTTATTTTCCTGTACACACTCAATAGCTGTTTCTCTGTCAGAGATCACATAACGAGAACCTGCATGTAATGCGGAGTGACAGCCACCCGACGTTCCGGCAGCAAGATCATCCTTATCCAGCAGCAATGAATTTTTAAATCCACGCATAACCAGATCCCGAAGCACCGCCGTACCGGTAGTTCCGCCACCGATGACGATAACGTCAAACTCTTTTTTCATTCGGATTACCTCCAGTCTGTCCGAGTTAGTGAATTTTATTTTATTTTACTTCATTTTAGTGATATTGCAACAACAAAGCGAAAAAACGGCAAGTTTTACTAAAAATAACGACAAATTTCGATATTATATACCAAAATTTGTCGTTGTTTGCGTGTTATTTTATTAGCAAATAATAACATTTACTGTTTATATAAGATTTAATCGCTTCATAGCTTTATATAAGCCGTCATTGTCGACTGCATCCGTAACCATATCGGCAGCCTGTTTTGTTTCCTCCGTACCATTCGCCATGCATACACCAACATGAACCGCCCGCAGTATCTCAATATCATTAGGGCCATCGCCAAAGGCGATTGTGTGTTCTATCGGTTCATGGTAATAGTCCGCTATCTTAATAACGCCAAGAGCTTTATCCACACCGGTTCTCTGGATCTCACCGCAATTCTGCGCCGCCTTGACGGGATAGAACGGCATCACATGGAAATACTCCCCAAGGGCCTTCGACGCCACATCGATGTCATCATCCACATAGAAGAAACTAAGTTTTTCCGCATCATCGGCGATTTCAAGAATATCATCGAAAACAACCATTTTTTCACGATAATTCTCACCGAGTGAAATGGCCACTTCATGGTTGTCCGCCACTGCGCGCATCCTGTCAGCGGCAGAAGCCGCGGTGTAATTGTGCTTTGAACCCTGAACGGCATAAATATAGCGGTGTTTTTCACAAAATTCCTGATACTGCTTTAATTTGTCGCGATCCATCAAAAACTGATGAATCACTTTCCCGTCACAACTGATCGACGCGCCCCCCGATGCCACGATACCGTCAAATCCATATTCTCGGGCGAGACCTTCCGGAATCGTCGGCAGCGGTCTGCCGGTGCACAAGAACAATTTGTGCCCGTTTCGTTTAGCAAGGCGCAGTGCCAGCTGAGCTGAAGCCGGCACTGCGCCCTGATTGTCAATCAATGTTCCGTCTATATCGAAGAAGAGAAGCACAGGATCAACCCTTAAGGTCAAAGATGCCGCCCTTATTCTCTTTGTAGATACCCCACAGTTTCAGTGCGATACCCAGTTCCTCATATTCTTTGCCGGCCTCTTCCAGAGACTTGCCTGCCATAACAGCATCAATACCCTGACGGAACGCTATCGCTCCCTTCGTCGGGCCCATCGGATGTCCATGAATAGCGCCGCCGGCGGAAATGATAACATCCTTACCAAACTTATTGACGCAATCTTCGATGTGGCCCTGGGTTGTACCGCCGCCCGGCATCGGGAAAATCGGTTTGATATCGCCAAGAGGCTGCAGCATATCCAGACCGACATGAACAAAGGTGTCCATCATCATCGGGAATTTGCCATACGGTGACATGCAGATTGCCATATCAACACCAGCCATACGCGGGAACTTGCCATTGATCATATGGGCAGACATGCCAACCCATTCAGATTCCGAAACAGCACCGGTATAATCACTATGACCAAGAACCGGAACATTAATGTTCGGATCTTCCGTAATCATACGGACAGTGTCAAGACCAACGGTATTATAGTTGATAAGCAGAGCATTAGCGCCCGCTTCAATAGCACGATAGGCATTTTCTCTCATCTGCAGTGCCGGAGCTGTGATATTGAAAGCATAGAGAGTCTTTTCACCCTTTTCTTCATCAGCTCTCTTCAGGGCCGGCATAACGGCCTTAACTCTGTCAATCAGGCGGCAGAACGGAGGATCCTGGACAAGTTCATCGTCCTTGATAATATCGACGCCGCCCAGAGCCGTTTCATAAGCCAGCTCAGCAGTCTTTTCCGGAGTAAGGCCGACACAGGGTTTGATCATGGCATTAACAAGCGGACGGTCATGAACACCCAGCAGATCGCGAATGCCGGGAACACCGAACTTCGGGCCCTGGATCTCCTTCAGGTACGCCTTCGGGAACTGAAGATCAAGAAGTTTCACTTTGCCGGAAGAAGAAATATTGCCGATAACAGTTGTCAGAAGCATGGAGAACTGTGTGCCGAAGCTCTGCCACGGATAGGCAATCCGGATAATGAAATGTCTCTCTGTGCAGTCAGCCGGAATGGCCACCTGATAAGCCGGCGTCTCGTAAACGCCCACAACACGACCAATAGCTCTTTCACGAACCTCAGGAGTTTCGCCCGGAACTTTGATCCATGTGCCGCAAGTCTGCTCAACAGCCAGAGCAGCTGCAAATTTCATAACATTCGTCGACGGTTTTGTGGCGCAATAATATGTTGCAATAACAAAACGATCGTCTTCAAGATTCTCCGGATACTGCATAATGATGGGATCGATAAACATTGATTTTCCTCCTTATATTCGTATGGCGCTTCTGACGCCTTCCCGCTTTCAAGCCGCCGGTCTGGTTCATCGGCTCGATGGGGTTCTTTTATGAGTCATATGATAACAAAAGGCAAAAACCCTGCAATAAAGAAAATTATTTCACTAATGGCATACACTTCAGTGTTACCTAATGAAAATTCTTTCTTTATTGAACTTCCGAAGCGAATAGTCATAATAAAATTGTAAATACGCCATCTCCACAGGAGGATCACAAATGTACGATGTCGCAATAATCGGTGCCGGTGTCAGCGGTTGTGCCGTCGCTTGGAAACTTTCAAAGTACAAATTAAAAGTCTGTGTCATTGACAAAGAAACAGATGTCTGCGAAGGAACCAGCAAAGGTAATACCGGCGTTGTCAACGCCGGTCATGATCCCAAGCCCGGCACTCTGGCTGCAAAGTATAATGCCGAAGGCGCGGAGTGGATTTTTGCCCACGCCGATGAACTTGGCATCGAGTGCAAGAATAATGGCTTCCTCATCGTCTGCACCGACAAAGATAATAAAGAAGATCTGATTGCACTTTACGAACGTGGTATAACTAATAAAGTCAGAGGTCTTGAGATCGTTGATCGCGAAGAAGCCCTGCGTCTCGAGCCTAATATTGCAGACGATGTCGTCTGTGCTCTTCGTATCGACGCCGGCGGCACCTTATCTCCCTGGACGCTTGTTACAGGATATGCCGAGATAGCCGCTGAAAACGGTGTCGAATTCCGTCTTGGCGAAAAGGTTGAAAACATAAAAAAATGCGAATGCGGCTACGTGATCACAACAAGCAAGGATGTGATAAATACCAAATACGTTGTCAATGCTGCCGGTGTATATGCCGATGAAATTCACAACATGGTCAGTGAGCAAAAACTTCATATCCGCCCGAGAAAAGGTCAGTATTGCATTCTTGACAAAGTAAAGCCCGGCTTTGTTACAAGGACTATCGGGCCTCTTCCTTCTAAGATGGGAAAGGGCATCGTTGTATCTCCGACGATCCACGGCAATCTTCTTATCGGACCAACGGCCCTTGATATGGACGATAAAGAAGATCTCTCGGTGACTCAGGACGGTATCAATACCCTGATTGCCGCCACACAGAACCTGGTCAAAGGCATTCCTTATCATACCGTTATTACTCAGTACGCCGGCTTACGTGCCGAGGAAGACCGACACGATTTTATTCTTGGAGAAGTCGAAGACGCTCCCGGGTTTATCGATTGTGCCGGCATTAAATCCCCCGGCTTAACCTGTTCACCGCTGATAGCCGCTCACATTCGTGATGTTCTGAATGATATATACCCATTGGAAGAGAAGGAATCTTACGTTACCACAAGAAAGCCGATTAAACTCTTCAAGAATTGCACGCCCGAAGAACAGAAGCAGCTGCTCAAGGAGAACCCGGCTTACGGCAGAATAATCTGCCGCTGTGAGACTATCACGGAAGGCGACATCATCAACGCTATTCGACGGCCGGTCGGAGCAACCACCATGGACGGAATAAAACGTCGTGTCCGCGCCGGTATGGGCCGTTGCCAGGGAGGTTTCTGTTCACCTCGGGTCATGGAGATCCTGGCGCGGGAAACCGGACAGGATCCGGAATCCATCTGTAAGAATCTTCCTGATTCCAGACTCATTGTAAGTAAGAACAAAGAAGACATATAGGAGGCTTTCTCATGAAGCATGATCTGGTCATTATCGGCG
>JAQXFO010000063.1 GCA_029005135.1 Lachnospiraceae bacterium | reverse complement strand
GCCAAGAAAGCCTATTATGCCTTAACGGAAAATGAGAGGCGGCGAAGGCAGGACGACGGGGAACCATGAACGCAGTCCTGTGACAGCCTTACGACCGCATTGACAGGCAGCGCCAGCCGGCAGAGACCGGTTGGCGCTGCCTTGCTGTTAAATACTGCCATATATTTCACTATCTATTTTGGTATTTTCATATAATTGACGAAAAGTATCCGTCTGACTAAACTGAAATTGTACTCAACTGGTAGTGACAACACAACAAGCAAACAACGTGATGTCAAAATCTGCCAAAAAGAAAGGCAATCAATAAGGAGGATGCAATGAAAAAGAAACTCGTGGCATTATTCATGGTCGGTGCCATGGCTGTTGCGATGACAGCCTGCGGTGGCAGCGGTTCCGCTTCCGAAGCGGCTCCGGCAGAGTCTAAGTCAGAAAACGGTGATAATGGCAGTACAGCCGAAGCGTCTGATCTTCTGGTCGGCTTCGTCACCAGTGCCGCCGGCGCGAATGATACCGGCTACAATCGTTCAGCCGTGGAAGCCATCGAGGCGGCTGCTGCCGAATACGGCTTTGAATACCGCATCGTGGAACCGTCCGATTCCCTGACAGTCGGTCAGGCCATCGAAGGTCTTGCCGAAGACGGCTTCAATCTGATCTTTAACCTGGAATATGACTTTGCCGCTCTGATCGACGGTACCGGTGCCACCGGCAACGTGCCGATCGCTGAGCAGTATCCGGATACCACCTTTGTTATCTACAATGATAACCCGAATGTCAACGAAGACGGCTCTGTGAAATACAGCAATGTCTACTCCGTTATGTTCAACGTCAATGAGTCTTCTTATCTGGCCGGTTATCTGTCTGTCCAGATGCTGGAGAACATGGACAAGCTGTTCCCGGAAGGCTACAGCTTCCAGCCGCTGGATGACGGCGGCCGTGCCATCGGTTTCGTCGGCGGTACGGAATCTGCCGGTATCCGCGTCTATTCCTATGGCATGATGGAAGGCATCGAAGCCGCTGCTGCCGAATATGACGTCACTTATGATTTCTATCCGACCTTTGATGCCGGCTTCGTCGACAGTGCGGCCGGCAACACCACAGCCGGCAACATGTATCAGAGCGGCTGTAATGTGGTCTTTGCTGATTGCGGCAATGTCGGTGACGGTATCACCGAACGCGCTGAGGCTGACGGCCGTCTGGCTATTCAGACCGATGCCGACCTTGATGCTACCCATCCGGGCCACATCATCACATCTGTTCTGAAGATTACCGGCTCTCCGACAAAATCCATCATTGAGGCCAGAATTGACGGCTCTCTGGACTCCATGGACAACCTGCTGAACTATGGCCTTGATTCCGAAGCCACCGGCATCACCGATCTGAAGACCATCACAGAAGCGGTGGCCGATAAGGATCTCTTCGCCGAACTCGTGGCCAAGACGAATGATAAGGCTGCCAAGATCGCTGCCGGTGAAATCGTAGTCACCAACGCTCAGAACGGTGATACCTTCGATCCGGCCACATGCCCGCACGTCGTCGAAAAATAATCTGCCTCTTCCAATGACAGACAGGCGCCAGTCGCTAAGGCTGGCGCCTTTTATCCGAAAGCCTCTCTCCAATCAGCTGTTTAAAGTAGGATGATATTATGAGCCTGATACGCGTTGTCGATCTGACAAAGAAATTCGGTGAGTTCACCGCCAATGATCATATTAATCTCACTGTGGAAAAACAGGAGATCAAGGGTATCGTCGGCGAGAACGGTGCCGGCAAATCCACTCTTATGAATATGCTGTACGGTATGCTTCAGCCTACCTCAGGCAAGATCTGCATCAACGACGAAGAAGTCAAATTCAACAGCCCCCAGGATGCCATGGCCCACGGTATCGGCATGGTACATCAGCATTTCAAACAGGTGCCGAGTCTGACGGTTTACGAGAATATTCTGCTCGGCGCCGAAGTGACGAAAAAGTGCGGCAGCATCAAAACGCCGTTCATTGATACCAAAGAAGAAATTGCGCGTATCCGCGCCCTGATCGAGACATATCATTTCCAGCTGGATCCTATGGAAACGGTCGCTAATCTGTCCGTCGGCCAGTGCCAGCAGGTGGAAATTTTGAAAATGCTATACCGGAACGTCGATATCCTGATCCTTGATGAGCCGACAGCCGTTCTGACCCCCCAGGAAGTCGACTGGCTCATGGAGAATCTGAAGAGTCTGGCCAAAAGCGGAAAGACGATTATCCTCATCACCCATAAGCTTCGTGAGGTTATGGCTGTCTGCGATTCCATCGCCGTCATCCGTCACGGTGTCGTTGTCGGAGAGACACGGAAGGCCGACACCAGCGAGAAGGAGCTGGCTCAGATGATGGTCGGCCGCGACGTTGTTCTGACCGTCAGCAATGAAGGCGGTCAGGCACCTTCCGATGACGTTATTTATCGTGTCGACAATGTTCACGCCGTCAATGAGGCGGGTGCCGAGGTGCTTCATGGCGTCAGCTTCCGGGTGAAAAAAGGCGAGATCTACGGCATCGCCGGTGTTGAGGGCAACGGCCAGAGTGAACTGGTACGTATCCTGACGGGTATGCTCCTTCTGAAGGAGGGGCATGTGTCCATCAACGGTGAAGACATCACCAACAGCTGGCCCCATGAGCTGCGTCAGAAGAAGATCGGCATTATCCCCGAGGACCGCTATCGTGACGGGCTGTGCCGCGATATGTCTCTGGATGACAATGCCGTGGCCGGCTATTTCACAGAAGATGTCTGCCGCCGCGGTATTCTGAACCGCAAAGCCATGCACAAAAAGTTTATGGGACAGGTTGATAAGTACGATATACGTATCTCGGACGAGTACGGCAATGTGTCTCAGCTTTCCGGCGGCAATGCCCAGAAGGTGATCATTGCCCGCGAATTCGAGAGCTGTCCGACGATGCTGATTGCCAGCCAGCCCACCCGAGGCGTGGATGTCGGCTCGATCGAATACATACATCAGAGTCTCATCGACTTCCGCAATGCCGGCAACAGTGTCCTTCTTGTCTCCAGTGAACTGACGGAGATCATGAGCCTCTCAGACCGCGTTGGTGTCATGTACAAAGGCAATATCATCTTTGAAGTGGATCCGAAAACCACATCTGTTGCGGATATCGGCCTGCTGATGGCCGGCACTGTCCCGGAAAGTCTGAGGGATAAAGCATGAATAAAACAAAACACAGTTCCCATATCGGCGTCAAAACCTTCAATTCGGTCATGCCGGTCCTGCTGGCCTTCGTCATAGGGGCGGTCATCATTGCCGTTATCGGTGAAAACCCCCTTGAGACCTACAGGATCATGATCACCAAGTCGCTCTTTGATATCAAAGGGCTGACCCGTACACTGCAGGTGGCAGCGCCGCTGTTTTTAACCGCCATCGCGACATCCCTGTGCTTCAAGGCGAACATTTTCAACATGGGTATCGAAGGACAGCTGGTCTTCGGCGGTTTCATGGCCGGTATCGTCGGCCACTACGTCACCGGGCTCGGATCGGTACCCCATAAGCTTCTCTGCTTCGGGGTTTCCATTTTGTGCGCCGTGGTCTTTGCCCTGATCCCGACCCTTCTGCGTGCCTATCTGCGCGTCGATGAGATGGTTGTCACACTGGTTCTCAACTATGCCATGGCCAGGATTCTTGAATATCTTTCATCGGGTATTTTCAAGGACAGGGGCGCCGGCTATGTGGCCACACCGCCGGTGCAGGACAGCGCCAAGTTCTTCCTGATGGGCACGACCAAGGTATCGCCCTTTATCTTCATCGCGATCCTGGTCTTTATCCTCGCCGCCTTCATCATGATTCGGACGAAGCTGGGCTATACCATCACAGCTATGGGCAAAAATCCGTCCTTTGCGGAGGCCACGGGCCTTCAGACCCGCCGCACCGTCGTGGTGCTGATGATGCTGTCGGCCGTCATCGCCGGTATCGCCGGCGCCGGCTATATGCTTTCGGAAAAAACCTTCTACACTTTGGATTTCTCCGGCTCACCCGGTCTTGGCTGGGACGGTATGCTGATTGCCCTTCTGGGACGCCATTCCCCGGCCGGCATCGTGGCGGCCTGCCTCTTCTACAGTGCGCTGAAGACCGGTGTTGAGAAGATTGGTCTCTACACCAGCGTACCCAACGAGATCGTGTCAATCATTCAGGGCCTTATCGTTCTCTTCCTGGCTGTTCAGTTCATGGATGAACGGTACGGTTTTATGGAAAAATTCAGACAGAAGCTCGCGGCAGGAAAGGAGGCCTGAGGATGGGTGCTATTAACAGTATTGTCTATGAAACCGTCGTTTATCTCGGCCCGGTTCTTCTGTGCGTTCTCGGCGGTCTGTTTGCCTACAAGGCCAATGTGCTGAATATCGCTCTGGAAGGTATGATGCTGATGGGTGCTTTCATGTCCGTCCTGACGGCATACAAGACCGAGAATCTGCTGCTGAGCTATCTGGCTGCGGTCGCGGCCGCTATGGCGCTGGGGCTTGTCTTCTCCTTCTTCGGTGTTAAGATGAAGGGCAACGTCATCGTCATCGGTCTGGCTATCAACATGCTGGTACCGGCTGTCGCCGGCTTTATCATGAAGGTTATGAATCTGCCGACGATTACTCTGTCCTGGTTCTCGACAAAATCGATCCAGCTCAACATCCCGGTCATCGGGGATATTCCGATTATCGGTCCGATTCTGTCCGGTCATCCGCCGATCACCTACCTCTCGTATCTGATGATCCTGATCGCAGCCGTGGTTCTCTACAAGACCCGATTCGGCGTCTATGTCCGTGTCACAGGTGAAAATGAAGATGCCGCTGTGTCCCTTGGCCTTAAGACCAATCTTTACAAGACGGCAGCCATTTTGATCGGCGCCTTCTGCTGCGGTCTGGCCGGAGCGAACATTTCCATGGAACGGCTGTCGCTTTTTACCAACAACATGACCGCCAGCCGAGGCTTTATCGCCATTGCCGCCATCTACTGCGGCCGCGGCAAGCCGATCCCCTGTACGCTCTACACGATCCTTTTTGCGGTGATCAACGCTCTGGCGGAGTATTTCTCACTGCAGGTCTCCGCTTCGCTTCTGCTCAAGGCTGTGCCGTATTTTGCCATGGTGGCGGTTCTGAGCATCGCCTCAGCCGTCAACCGGCGCAATGCTGCCGACCGCGGCGCCTTTGCTGATTAAGATAAGGAGATAAGGTATGTCAAACACACTTCCGGGAACCAGCGCCAAAGCGATCTCGATCATCACGCTCGGCGTCCGTGATCTTGAAACATCGGTTGCCTTTTACGAAGCTCTCGGCTGGGAATCGTCGCCGGATTCCGATGGCGCCTGTCATTTTATGCTGAGCACCAATGTGGTCCTCGGCCTTCTGCCCCATACCAAGCTGGCCCATGAGATGCTGATGACGGTTGAACCGATTCCGCAGTATACCGGTCTTCTCCTGGCCGTCAACGGCGCTTCCGCCGAAGAGGTGGATGCCCTCTACGAGAGGGCTCTGGCCGCCGGCGGCACGTCTCAGCAGAAGCCGATCTGGAAGGACTGGGACGGCAATGACGGCTATTCCGGGTTCGTCCTGGATCCCGACGGCTACTGCTGGGAGATCGCCTATGCCCCGGCGCTGAGGATCGGTGAAGACAACAGACTGCTTCCGACAACTGTGCAAGAGGCAAAAGAGGCAAAGGAGAAAGAGAAACATGAATAAAACCGCCCTGATCATTGTGGATATGCTGAAGGATTTTACCGATCCCGGGGGTCTGGTCTATTACCCTCAGAACCGGGAAGTTCTGCCGAATATCCGCCGTGTGCTGGATGACTGCCGTCAGGCCGGCTGTCTCGTCGTGTTTCTGAAGCACACCAACCGTCGGGATAAACCGGATCCCAGGATCGCCGGTATGCGTCCCAACTGCATTGAAGGCACTGAAGGCACGGATATCGATCCGATGCTGCCGGTGGATGAAAAGAAGGACTATATCGTCGAAAAACGCCGTTACAGCGGCTTTTTCGGAACGGATCTGGATCTGATCCTTCGTCTTAACAAGATCGAAAACCTGATTATTGTCGGTACTAAGACAAACTGCTGCATCCGTGCCACTGTCACAGACGCTTTCTATCTGAATTACAATCCGATCGTTATCCGCGAGTGCGTGGCGACGAATTCGGATGTGGTCAACGAAGTTCATCTGGAGGATATCCGCAAATACTTCGGAGAGGTCATTACCATGGCCGAGCTGAAGGAACGGCTGGACAGCGGGACGCTATAAGGAGATATCAGATGTCTTACGATGTTTTGATCAACGGCTACGTCAGCATGGATCACATCCTGAAGATCGAGACGCCGGCCCGCGTGGGTTTTACTTCGATCATCGCCAATGCTGACAATATCAAAGCCAATTACGGGGGCTGCGGCCCGAATATCGCCGTGTCCCTCTGCAAGCTGGGGAAAAACGCCATGCCGATCATGCGTGTCGGTCCCGACTGGGAGAGCAACGGCTTTAAGGCCTATCTGGAGGAAAACCATGTTCCCCTCGATGGGACGAAGGTTCTGGAACAGGAAGCGACCTCCACCTGCTACCTGATCCAGGATACTGAGGGTAATCATATCACCTGTTTCTATCCGGGCTCCATGGATGGGAAATACGCCGAAAAGGCCGATGACCGCTTCTTTGAAGGGACGCGTCTGGGTGTGATCACCGTGGGCAGCACGCCCGACAACCGGGGCTTTTATGAACAGTGCCGACGGCACGGGGTGCCGCTTGTTTTCGGGATGCGCGTGGATTTCGATGCTTTTCCCGAACCCTTCATGAAGGAATTGCTGGAAAACTGCGACATCATTTTTGCCAATGAGGCCGAGCGGGATATTATCTGCGCCATTAACGGCAGACGGCCGATCGAGGCACTGATGGAGAACTGGCATGCCCGCGTCGTGGTCATCACGCTGGGGGAAGAGGGAAGCCTGTGCTATGAAAAGACGGCAGAGGGTATCGTGACGCACCGTGTACCGGTCTGCCCCGTCGAGAAGGTGGTGGATGCCACCGGCGCCGGGGATGCCTATATGGCGGGCTTCATCTACGGTTATCTGAAGGGAGAGAGTGTGGAGAAGAGCTGCCGCCTCGGCGCTGCCATGTCTTCCTTCATCCTGCAGGCCGTCGGCTGCACGACCAACGTGCCTTCACCGGAAGCCCTTGAGGCGAAAGCTGCCTCGATCCGGACGGAATAGA
>JAQXFO010000062.1 GCA_029005135.1 Lachnospiraceae bacterium | reverse complement strand
CTTTCTCTGGCCGATCATCCGTCTTCTGCAGGTTCCGGCTGACAATGCGGACCTGATGCACACCTATCTCTTTTATGTGTTCTTCGGCTTCTTTTTTACATATATATACAACTTCTGCGTCAATATCCTGCGCGGCATCGGCAATGCCGTGGTGCCCCTTGTTTTTCTCGGCATCTCCGTTATGCTGAATATCGGTCTTGACCTGCTTTTTGTGGCCGGCTTCCGCTGGGGCATCCGCGGGGCGGCAGCGGCGACCGTGCTGGCTCAGGCGGCCGCCGGGTTCGGCATCATGGTCTATATTATCGCGGCCGTGCCGGAACTGAGGCTGCACCGGGAAGATAGGGTCTGGCACCGTGAACATTTTCGTCAGATCCTGTCGCTGTCAGGCTATACCTGTCTTCAGCAGTCGGTGATGAATTTCGGCATCCTTCTGGTACAGGGGATCGTCAACAGCTTCGGCGTGACGGTCATGGCGGCCTTCGCCGTGGCGGTCAAGATCGATACGCTGGCTTATATGCCGGTACAGGATTTCGGCAATGCCTTTGCGGTCTTCACGGCACAGAATTACGGCGCGAAGGCGGTGGAGCGGATACGCCGGGGCATCCGCACGGCACTGGTCAGCGTGACGGCCTTCTGCCTGCCGGTGAGTGCGGCCGTGTGTTTCCTGGCACCGCAGTTGATGACGCTTTTTGTCGGCAGCGATGATCCCGCCGGCGCCGTGACGGCTGTCGGGACCGGTTATCTTCGCATCGAAGGCGCCTGCTATCTGGGCATCGGGATCCTGTTCCTCCTCTACGGGTATTTTCGGTCTGTGAACCGGCCTCTGGTGTCGGTGGTTCTGACCGTGATCTCCCTGGGGGTGCGCGTGTTTCTGGCAGCTATGCTGTCTCAGGTGCCCTCCGTTGGTGCGATCGGCATCTGGACGGCGATCCCTGTGGGCTGGTTTCTGGCGGATCTGACCGGCGGTGTCCTGCTTTGGCGGGATATGAGCCGCAGCCGGGATACGAGCCGGCCTTAAAAGGGGCCGATAAAGAGGCGGGAGGACGTTTTTGACCCCTTCTCTTGGCTGCCGAAACACATTTTCGATAACCGGATACCTTTTTGTCCTAAAAATGTGAAAAAATTGTGTCTTTGTGGAGGCTGACGACTTTCTATGTCAAAATAGGTATGGTACAATCATCATTAGTTAGCATGGGCAAATAATGATGTCGAGAAAATGGTCATGCTTTCGATATTTTTTTATAACAACCTGAAAAAGCTGTCGCTTTTGACGTATCTTTTGACCCCGGGGTTGTTATACTGTTTTTACAAAGTAAAAAAGGGCAGTGTACGTTTATGACAGAGAAAGAACTTCACAAACTTCGCCGTCAGGATCTTCTGCAGCTCCTTTTGACAGCCGGCCGTGAATCGGCGGAACTTCAGATGCAGCTGGAAGAGACGGAGAAAGAGCTGGCTCTGGTAAAGGACAATAATGAACGCCTTAAAGGCAAGCTGGATGATAAGGATGTCCAGATTGACCGCCTGAAGGGCAAGCTGGATGATAAAGACGCGCTGATCGAGAAACTGAAGGCCAGGCTTGACCACAAGGACAGCCGCATCAAGGATCTGGAGGATACTCTGGAGGATTGGCTGACGAGCCGGCGCATCGAACTGACGGAGGCCGGCAATATCGCCGAAGCGGCTCTCAGACTGAACGGCATCTTCGAAGTGGCCCAGCAGGCTGCCGAGCAGTATATCGAGAATCTGAAGATGATGGCGGAGCACCGGGAGCATCCCGAGCCGGGAATTGATGAGAAGGCTGCCTCTTTCCGGAAGAAGAAAGAGGATGAAAGGCTTGACAACGACGCTTTTGAAGCTGAGTATCGTGCCGTCGTGGCCGGATCCGCGGAGTCTGCCGGTAAGACAGAGGAGGCGCAGAAGTAAGCTATGGCGAAAGAAAACAAAAAGGCGCCTACCCTCGAACAGCTTGAGTCGGAATTAAAGAAGGAAACCTATAAGAACAATTACAGCCGTGTTCTGCGCAGCACCTTTTTTTCACTGATCGTCGTGGCGGCGATCGCGGTCATCATCGCGGTCATGGTGCTGCCGGTGCTGCAGATCAACGGTACCTCGATGACAGAGACACTGCAGGACGGCGATATCGTGGTTTCGGTCAACGGCTCATCCTACGATACGGGTGATGTGATCGCGTTTTATTTCAATAACAGCATACTGGTCAAGCGGGTTATCGCCCGGGAAGGCCAGTGGGTGGACATCGATGAAAGCGGGAATGTGACGGTCGACGGCAAGCGTCTGTCGGAGCCGTATCTTCAGGAAAAAGCTTTCGGTGAGTGCAACATAGAACTTCCCTATCAGGTTCCTGACGGACGCTGCTTCGTTATGGGGGACCACAGAGCAACCAGTATTGACAGCCGCAATAAAGCAGTTGGCTGTATCAGCGAGGACGTGATCATCGGTAAGATCATCCTCAGGATATGGCCGCTGAATACGATAAGCCGGATTTCATAAGATCCAGGAAGGAGGCAGAGAATGAACAACAGAGTTTCTGAACAGGCAGCGGAACTCTCAGGAAGACAGAAAAAGCGCAGGCGGTATCTTGGCATACTGGCCGGGCTTGCTGTTCTCGTGACGACGGTTACTGTCATTGCCGTGAAATATACGGGTAATGCCATGACAGCCGGAAACCGGATCCTGGACTGCCAGCTGCAGGTTCATCAGCATGACGCATCCTGCTACAACGAGAAGGGTGAACTGATATGCGGTCAGGCGGATTATGTGGTGCATACGCATGAGGCATCCTGCTACGACGCGGAGGGACAGCTTGTCTGTACGCTTCCCGAGATCAAGGCACATACCCATACACCGCTGTGCTTTGTCGATCAGAAGGTGCTGATCTGCGAAGAGGCGGAATCCGATGGGCATACCCACAGCGATGCCTGCTATGAGGTGTCTCAGGGGGCTTTGATCTGCGGCCTGGCTGAACATACTCATGGGGAAGCCTGCTTTGATGAGAATGGCGCCCTTATCTGCGGTCTGGAGGAGCACAGCCATGGCAGCGACTGTTACGAATGGAACAGAACGCTGATCTGCGGACAGGAAGAAGGCGCCGGAGCGCATCATCACAGCGATGCCTGCTATGCCGTGGAGAAGGTCGCGACCTGCGGTCAGCTGGAACTCCACACCCATGGCAAGGACTGCTATGACGCAAACGGCAGCCTGATCTGTGATATTCCGGTGCTGGAAGAGCATATCCATGATGATACCTGCTTCCGTAAGGTAAAGGACGATGACGAGGCCGAAGGCAGCATCCCGGCAGAAGAGAAGGCCGAAGATAGCACGCCGGCCGGCGAAGCGGCCGGGGACAGCACTTCCGGTGAAGGTGGAGATATCTTCTTCATGGAAGAGGAGTCGGTGGAAGAGGCTGAGACACCTTCCTATATTAAGTCCTTTACACAGACAGCCGAGACCGAGCACTATATTGTTGAGGCTTCTTATACAGAATACGCCGAGCTTCCCGCCGATGCGGTTCTGACTGTCCGGGAAATCCCGGAAGATTCTGATGAATACCGCAAGGCGGTCGAAGAGATCGGTGAAGAACCGGCATGGCTCCTTGATATCAGCTTTGTCAGCGGCGGCCGCGAAGTGGAACCGCAGGCCGGTGTCTCTGTCCGCGTCATCGTCAAGGACAGCAGGGAAGTCTCCGACTACCGTATCTGGCATTTCACAGACAATGCCGGTACAGAGAATCTGGCCGGTGCCGGCGTCGATGACGCCGAGGGCGCCGCAGCCGAGTTCGTGATGAACAGTTTCTCCATCGTTGCCGGTGTTCCGTCGGCGAGCGGGTACTCTCTGAGCGCTTCTTCCTCAACGGTGGAGGTGGGCAAGACAATAGAGCTCACCAGTGATGTTTCAGGAAGTATAAAAAGCGAGACATGGACTTCAGACAACTCGTCGATTGCTTCTGTCGAATCCAATGGTAAAAAGCAAGCGACAGTGACCGGTGTCTCAGCCGGCAAAGCAACGATTACACACTCTTATAAAAAAGATGGTAATAAAAGAAGAGAAACGATAGAAATCATCGTCACGCCTGCCTTGGCCTATGATACCGAATTCGACAGCGCCCCTTACTATGTGAGCGGCATCACGAAGCTGAGCGATCTGGACGGCAAGGAATTTGCCATTGCCAATCTGAGAAGCGGTAGCGATACCTGCCGTTATCTGACCAATAAGATCAAAAACGGAAATCTTCAGGCGGATAAGATTGCGGCTCCGGATTATAAGCTGACAACAACGGCCACCCACTGGGTATTTGTCAGACGATCCGGTGATGACAACGGCACAAGCGGCACCTTCCGGATTCAGGATGCCAACGGCTATTACCTGAATATGAGTTCCGACGGCACGACCAGCGTCAGTGCCACACCGCAGGACTTCACGGTCAGCCTGATCAACGGCATGGTGACGATATCAGCCAAAGGCTGTTATCTCAACAACTGGAACAGCGGCTCCTCCGGCTACTTCAAGGGGTATACCTCTTCCAACGCCGACGGCTACATGACCCTCTACGAGAAGAACGCGGAGAGCGTCAAGGTCTATGTCTATGCGGCCGGCCGTGACTCCGAAGGCAACTCCTGGTTTGATAATGAGGAGTTCCTGGATCTGATCCAGCTGAAGGTCAAAGACGGCAACAATTATTTCCCGGTCGGCGAAATCATGCTCAATGTCAGCTATTTCGAAGGCAAGAGCATTTCGAGCTACAACTCTTCGCCGCTGATTAACAGCAGCGGCGACTGGGATAAACTGTTGGCCGCCCTGGGCGAGATCAACACCGCCAATCTGATAAGCGGCGGCACCTACGGCAGCGGCACCAACGCCGCCGGCCAGACCGCCGGTTTTGCCGAGAACAACGCCAATACGGTCAACGAATATCTCGATCAGGCCACCAAGGATCTCAACAAAGGCGCTGGCTCTCAGCGGTCCGCCTTGTTCCGCTGGCAGACCTGGAGCAATCTGTCCACCAACGCCGGCACGAAGTCTTACGGCTTTAACGATCAGACGGTTCAGTTCCATCTCGATCTGAACTTTATGACACGGAAGATCACCTTT
>JAQXFO010000061.1 GCA_029005135.1 Lachnospiraceae bacterium | reverse complement strand
CCCGGTCTCAGTCTTCCTCCCCGGGTCTGTCATAGCCGAGATGGTCGAAGGCCGCTGCCGCCGCCACACGTCCCTTCGGCGTCCGGTTAATAAAGCCGTTTTTAATCAGATAAGGCTCATAGACGTCTTCAAGGGTTCCGGAATCCTCACCGATGGCCGCCGCCAGCGTATCAAGACCGACGGGACCGCCGCCGAACTTTACGATGATCGTCTCCAGAATCTCACGGTCGAGTTTTTCCAGACCGAACTGATCGACCTCCAGCAGATCAAGAGCCTCCGCCGCCACACGGTCGGTGATGACACCCTGATAGCGCACCTGTGCAAAATCACGCACCCTTTTCAGCAGACGGTTGGCCAGCCGCGGTGTTCCCCGGGAGCGTTTGGCCAGCTCTTCCGCTCCTTTGTCGTCGATATCCACCTCAAGCCGGCGGGCGGAGTGACGGATGATCAGGCTCAGTTCCTCGACGGAATAATAATCCAGATGTTCCACGACACCGAAACGATCGCGCAGCGGGGCTGTCAGAAGTCCCGGCCGCGTCGTGGCTCCCACCAGGGTGAAACGCGGCAGATCGAGACGTATGGAACGGGCTGTGGGGCCTTTGCCGATCATAATATCGATGGCATAGTCCTCCATCGCCGGATACAGAACCTCCTCCACCTGACGGTTGAGTCGGTGGATCTCATCGACAAAGAGCACATCGTTATCCTCAAGGCTGTTCAGGATCGCCGCCATCTCACCGGGCTTTTCGATGGCCGGACCGGAGGTGACCTTCAGATGTGTCCCCATTTCATTGCTGATAATGCCGGCCAGGGTCGTTTTGCCCAGCCCCGGAGGCCCGTAGAGAAGCACATGATCAAGAGCCTCTCCCCGGGACAGAGCCGCTTCAATATAGACCTTCAGATTGCGGACAAGGCGTTCCTGTCCGACATATTCCCTGAGAAAACGGGGTCGGAGCGACTTCTCGACGGCCTTGTCTTCACTGAGGGCCTCTGTTGTGATGATGCGTCTTTCCATAGAATCCTGTCTCATTTCTTAGAGTTGTTTAAGAGCCGTCTTCAGAAGGTCTTCCACAGCAGCATCTGGCTTTAAGGCCGCGGCTGTGCGTACAGCCTTGTATGCCTCGGCAGAGGGATAGCCCAGGGCTGTCAAAGCCATCACCGCCTCGGACTGAGCCGCTTCGTCTGCGGTCGGAACTGCCGTGCCGGCTGCGCTGCTGTCGCCTATGACAGCGGCATCGCGGATATCGATCTTATCCTTGAGTTCCAGTACCAGTTTCTGTGCCGTCTTGCGTCCGATACCGGGTATCTTCGACAGTGTTCTGAGATCCTCGGCCAGAACAGCAAAGCGCAGGTCTTCCGCCGACATGACGCTGAGAACCGACAAGGCCCCCTTGGGACCGATGCCGCTGACGCCCAGCAGCAGACGGAACAGGCTCAGATCATCCCGCGTGGCAAATCCGTACAGCGTCAGAGCATCCTCCCGGACGCCCAGATGGGTATACACCATCACGTCGTCGCCGCGGTGTACCCGATCCGACAGTCGGCCCGGTACGAGAATGCGGTAGCCGATGCCGTTATTTTCTATGATCAGACAGCCGTCGGACGCATCCGCCGCTGTCCCTTTGATAAATGCAATCATATAACCTCCGGGACTTTTGCCCTTACAGAACCGTAAGCGGGTTCAACCCGAACATTAGTTTACCACAGGCAGGCCGCCGCGTCCACGATAGCCTGCTGATGACAACCGGAATCTGTGCTATACTGTCGGTATGCTGACAATAGAAAAATCACATCCGAATAATGCGTATCTCTCCTTCCGTCGGGATCATATGAAGGAAAGGGCCTGTTTTCTGACAATGACCGCCACCGGTCACTACTGGCGCACCTCATATATCCGGGAACTGTCCTTCGTCATTCAGGAAGCGGACGGTTTTTCACAGACACGGTGTCTGACGGAAAATGAACCGGACGAATATGACCTGCTTGAAAAGCTGCCTTCCCTGCTCGGCAGCTTTGACACCCTCTACACCTTCAACGGCACAGCCTTTGTCCTGCCCTATCTGGCCCGCAAATACCATGCCTATCGGCTAGAGGATAAGGATCCCTTTGTTCCCTACCGCGCTGAGGGAAAAAACGTCGATCTTCTCCGAACCCTCCGTCCTTTTGAAGGGATCCTTGGCCTGCCTTCCCTGCGTCTCCGGGATTTTAATCAGTTTTTTAAGCTTGAAGACAGCTGTTGTGATGCCGCACTGCTGGCTGCCGTTTCCGTTCTTTCCTTCTACAAAAGGCAGCTTAAGGCGTCACCCTCAGACGTCACGGCCCGACTGGAAGACGGCTTTCTCATTCTCCGGGTAACGTATGATCAGCCCTTTCCGGCACCCCTGTCCTACCGCGATGACATCACCCATGTCCGGTATGACGGCCATGAACTCCACCTGGCGGTTCCGGTGAAGGACGGCTGTGTGCGTCTCTACTACCCCGATTATGAGAATTACGATTATCTGCCGGCCGAGGGCTATGCCGTTCACAAGAGCCTGTCGGCCTTCATCAGTGCCTCTCACCGCGTGAAGGCGGAAAAAACCACCTGCTATTCACTGATTCCGGCGGAAACGCTGATAAAAAATGAGAGACGCCTGATATCGTATCTGACGTCTCTCCTCAATTACCTGATCTGATATCCGGCCATGCCGGATATTTTTATTCTGCCGCTTCTTCAGCGACGTTTTCGGAAGCCTCTTCCTTGCTCGGGGCCGGTTCAAGAGCCTTGATGGACAGAGAGATTCTCTGATCTTCGGCATTGAAGGTCACGACTTCGGCTTCAATCTCCTGGCCGATCTTCAGAGCATCAGACGGCTTGGCGATGTGGGCGTGAGAAATCTGGGAAACATGAAGCAGGGCATCGATGCCCGGTTCCAGTTCGACGAAAGCACCGAAATCTGTCATGCGGGCAATACGACCGCTGACCTTGGTGCCGACAGCATATTTTGTCTCGGCATCCATCCACGGGTTCTCGTTCGGGAACTTCAGAGACAGAGCGATCTTCTCGCCGTTGATCTCTTTGACGAGAACACGCAGCTTCTGATCAACCGTGAAGACCTTCTTCGGGTTTTCGACACGGCCCCAGCTCATCTCGGAGATGTGGAGCAGACCGTCAGCGCCGCCCAGGTCAACGAAAGCACCGAAATCGGTGATGTTCTTAACGGTACCCTCGACGATATCACCCGGTTTGATCTGGGAGAACAACTTTTCGGCAGCGGCAGACTTGCGCTCTGTCAGAACCTTCTTGCGGTTGCCGATAATGCGCGGCTTGCGGCCTTCGAGCTGATACTCTGTCAGATAGAATTCGATCTCCTGATCAAGATACTTGGACAGGTCTTTTTCATAGGCATCGGAAACCAGAGAAGCCGGGATGAAGACCGGTGTTCCCTCGACATCTGCCTTCAGACCGCCGTTGACAATGACTTCCGTCACTTTGGCTGTCAGGACTGTGCCGTTGTTGTAAGCCTCTTCCAGAGTCTTGTTGCCCTTGACGACCGGAGCCACTCTCTTGTGGGAGACGGTAACGATACCTTCCTGCTCGTTGACGCGGAGGACCTTAACGGTGACCAGGTCATCCACATTAAGGACTGTGGTCAGATCCACGTCCTGCTTGCTGTATTCTTCTTTTGTTAAAACACCGTCAGACTTATAACCGATATTGAGGTAAGCGACATCCGGCTTGACTTCAATAACTTTGCCTTCAAGCACATCTCCATTTCTGACAGTTTTTAAGGGTTCGCTTTCGAACAACTCCTTAAAACTTACTTCTTCTGACATAACTAAAAACCTCCTGGATAATATTGTTTGGGGCTGACGCCCCTGCTGTAATACCTACCCGACTATCAGAACAGAAATGGACAGTTACCAAATCACCAAGTGTCTGTATGTAGTAAGTATCATCACAGTGAGCTTTACATATGTCATAAAGCTTCTGTGTGTTTGAACTCGAACGGCTGCCGACAACAAGCATAATATCCGACTGTTCGGAAAGCGTTTCCGCTTCGGATTGCCGCTCTTTTGTGGCATTACAGATCGTATTCAGAACAATTGTATCATACCGTAAAGATTTTATTTTTTCAACTAATTTTAGAAATTTCTCATGATTGAAGGTGGTCTGGGAAACCACGCACAGGCGCCTGTTCTCCAGTGTCCGCAGACTGTCGATGTCCTCTTCTCCGGAAATGACGCGGCACTCGCCTTCGACCCATCCCCGTATGCCCTCCACCTCGGGGTGGCGGGGGTTGCCGATGATGACGATCGGCTCGCCCATAAGGCTGTGCTCCCGGACGATATCGTGAATCTTGGCCACAAAGGGACAGGTGGCGTCCCGAACCGTCATGCCGGACTTGCTCAGCGCCTCGAGACAGGCCTTTGACACCCCGTGGGAACGAATGATGACGGTTCCCTGTGACGGCAGGCCCTTCTCAATATCCTCTTCTGTCAGAATACCGACGCCTCGCTGAGACAGATCGCTGACGACCTGCTCATTGTGGATGATGGGCCCCCAGGTGTAGATCGGCCCGCTGCCCTTCTCCGTTTCTTCATAGACAAGGTTGACGGCCCTTTTGACACCAAAGCAGAAGCCGGCTGTTCGGGCGACGGTAACCTTATCCATGGATCAGCTCCAGGATCGCTGCCGTCACCTCTTCGATCGTCATCGCCGAGGAATCCACAAGATGAGCATCATCGGCCCGGCGGAGCGGCGAGGTCTCGCGGGTCATATCCCGTTCGTCACGTTCGATGATCGACGCTTCGATCTCTTCCAGGGTTTTGCCGTCAAGCGCTCCCTTCTCTGCCATTTCTTTAAAGCGCCGTTCCGCGCGGACGCGGGCCGAAGCGGTCAGATAGATTTTCAGTTCGGCATCCGGCAGGACTACCGTGCCGATATCGCGCCCGTCCATGACGACGGAAGTCTCGTCGGCCAGCTTTCTCTGAAGGCTGACGAGCTTTTCCCGGATCACCGGGTTGGCCGAAGAGACGGAGGCCATGCGGCTGACCTCCTCCGAACGAATGAGGGCGCTGACATTTTCACCGTTCAGAATGACCTGCTGTTCACCGCCTTCAAAACGGATGGAAATGTCGGCACTGCGGCAGGCTTTGGCCTGGCTGCCGGCATCATCGGCAGCGACACCGCATCTCAGAAGATACAGCGCCATCGCCCGGTACATCGCACCGGTATCCACATAAATATAACCCAGGGAAGCCGCCACGCGTCTGGCAATGGTACTTTTTCCGGCACCGGCCGGTCCGTCGATCGCAATTTTCATCTTTGATACCTCGTTTTCCGTTTGTTAATGGGTACCGGCCGCATAAGCCGTTGCCCAGGCAATCTGAAGATTGAAGCCGCCGGTCAGCGCATCCACATCAATAACTTCACCGGCAAAGGCAAGCCCCTGAACCTTTTTTGACATCATGGTGGCCGGTTCGATGTCGCTGACCGATACGCCGCCCCGGGTGATCACCGCTTCCTCATAACCCCTGAGGGATGTCAGCGTCAGACGAAAATGCTTCGTCTCCAGAAGCAGCCGGCGCCGGGCTGACTTTGTCAGATCCCGCGCCTTCGAACGGGGATCGATCCCGGCCCTATCCAGCAGGACGGGTACCATAACCGCAGGATACAGTCCGCGCACCGCATGGATCACATCCTTGTTGGCGTTGTCCGTAAGCAGCCGGATTATATCTCTGTCCAGCCGCACCTCATCGACGGCGGGCTTCAGATCGATTTCCGCTGTCAGGTTACCCCGTCGCAGCCGGTCTCCCGCCAGAGCACTGGCCGTCAGGACCAGCGGACCGGATATCCCGTAGGGCATGAAGGTCAGTTCACCGAAATCGTCATACAAGGTCTTTTTGCTGTCCCGGACTGTCAGGCGGATATTCTTGAGAGTCAGCCGCGATAAGGCGGCGGCATCGGCTTCGGCACAGTTGATGGCCACCAGAGAGGGACGGCAGGCGGTGATGCGGTGTCCTGTATCGGCGGCAAAGCGGAGGCCGTCGCCGGTGGATCCCGTCGAGGGATAGGACAGGCCGCCGGTAGCGATAACCACTCTGTCAGCAGGGAATGTCTCGCCGCCGGCGAAGACACCGGTGACCCGCGTAAGGCCCTCTTCCGTCGTCTCCGTCATAAGCTTGTCGACCCTTGTGTTCAGCTCGATTCTGACGCCGCATCGGATAAGACGGCGTTTCAGGACATCGATGACATCATAGGCATGATCCGATGCCGGAAAGACACGCCTGCCTCTTTCCGTTTTCAGCGTCAGCCCCCAACTCTCAAAGAGTCGGCATACCTCTCCGGACGGACACTGATGATAGGCACTGTAGAGAAAACGCGAATTGGTGACCACATGGGAAAAGAATTCGTCGTCGGTGCAGTCATTTGTCAGATTGCAGCGGCCTTTCCCCGTGATAAATAGCTTCTTGCCAAGCTTTTCATTTTTTTCAAAAAGCGTCACGCGCCAGCCGTTTTCCGCCAGACAAATGGCGCTGAACATTCCGGCGGCGCCGCCGCCGATGACGATCGCCTCAGACATCGTCTCTCCTTATCAGTGTGACCGACGGATCCAGCGGATCCAGTTCATCATAAGTATCCAAGGGAAAATCTTCCCAGATCTTTTCCAGATTCTCAAGATTGTTCTTCAGAGCCTTCTGTCGTCTGGTGCCGACAGCCGTCACCAGCGCACTGATCACCGCCATGGGGGCGTTCATGGAATCGGCGAAGGCGGTCATGGCAGTTCTGGCCGTGAGATTGCAGGAAGAATACAGGCAGATCGGCGAATGGGGGTCGTCCGTCAGTGTGACGATGGAGGCCTGACGGGCATTAGCAAATTCCATGGCCTTCAGCACCCTCATGGAATAACGCGGAAAGCTGATGCCGATGACCACATCCTTCTCCTTCAGATGCATCATCTGCTCAAATATGTCAGCGGCTGCGCTGCTGCGGATCAGCCGGACATCCGGCATCATCTGATTGAGATAGAAAGCCAGATACTCCGCCAGAGGGGCACCCGACCGGACGCCGAGGACATAGACGCGCCGTCCTTTGGCGATGATGTCCACCGCCCTGTCAAAGACTTCCGCGTTGAAATCGTCCTCTGTCGCTTGAAGCAGCTCAGCCTCTCTGGCCATCACCTGATGAAATAACGCTGCGGAGCGTTTCATACCTTCCCCCTTAAAGAACAGGCAGGGTAAAAACCCTGCCTGCTCACATCTTCTTTTATCGGCTTATACCGGATAAGCCTTGTTTTCTGTATCGGCGACCTTGGCGTCGACACCTGTCTCCTGGGCATCTCTGTATTTGAAATAATCCAGAGCGACCTGCGGGAACAGAGCGTAGGTCAGAACGTCTTCGTCCTGCTTCTTGTACGGTGCCACCGCTTCTTCAAAGGCCGGCAGTCCGTCTTCCAGAAGGTCGGCCGGACGGCAGGTGATCGGTTCGACATCACCGATGCACTTCTTGACGACTTCCGGATTGAACGGCTTGACAGTCTGGCCGTACTTGCCGCTTAAGATATCCTTGGTTTCCTGCGGGACAGTCTTATATCTCTCACCGGTGATGACATTCATAACGGCCTGTGTACCGACGATCTGGCTGGACGGTGTGACCAGCGGCGGTTCGCCCATATCCTTACGGACACGCGGAACCTCTTCCAGTACTTCGTAGAACTTGTCTTCGGCGTGCATCTGGGCCAGCTGGCTTGTCAGGTTGGACAGCATGCCGCCCGGAACCTGATACTGCAGAGTCTTGATGTTGACGCCCATGTTTTTCGGGTTAAGAGTGCCGTTTTCAAGATACTTGTCACGGATCGGACGGAAGTAGTCGGCGATCTCAGCCAGAAGATTGAGGTCAAAGCCCGTGTCATAGGGTGTGCCCATGAAGGCCTGAACCATAACTTCGGTGGCCGGCTGGGAAGTACCCAGAGCAAAGGGGCTGATGGCGGTATCGATGATATCGCAGCCGGCTTCAACGGCCTTCATGTAGGTCATGGAAGCCACACCGGAGGTGTAATGCGTATGCAGTTCGATCGGCAGCTTGGTACTGGACTTCAGGGCTGTGACCAGTTCGGTAGCAGCTGTCGGAACCAGAAGGCCGGCCATATCCTTGATGCAGATGGAATCGGCGCCCATGTCTTCAATGCGCTTCGCGATATCCTTCCAGTAATCAAGGGTGTAGGCATCGCCCAGGGTATAGGACAGAGCGATCTGAGCCTCGGCGCCCTCTTTCTTAGCGGCCTTGACGGCCGTCTCAAGATTGCGCAGATCGTTCAGGCAGTCGAAGATACGGATGATATCGATACCGTTGGCCACAGACTTCTGGACGAAATAGGTGACAACGTCATCCGGATACGGCTTGTAGCCCAGGATGTTCTGACCGCGGAACAGCATCTGAAGCTTTGTTTTCTTGAAGCCGTCTCTGAACTTTCTCAGACGATCCCACGGATCTTCCTTCAGGAAGCGCAGAGCGGCATCGAAGGTGGCGCCACCCCAGCATTCAACGGCTTTATAACCGACTTCGTCCAGCTTCGGGACGATCGGCAGCATTTCTTCGGTCGTCATACGTGTGGCAATCAGAGACTGATGGGCATCACGCAGGATCGTATCGACGATCTGAACCGGTTTTTTCTGAATTTCAGACATAATAGGTTATTCCTCCTTATACGCCGAACAAGGCCATAAAGGTACCGGCAGCAACAGCTGTACCGATAACACCGGCGACGTTCGGTCCCATAGCATGCATCAAAAGGAAATTGGACGGATCGGCTTCCGCACCGACTTTCTGGGAAACACGGGCCGCCATCGGAACAGCGGAAACACCGGCTGAACCGATCAGCGGATTAATCTTGCCGTGCGTCAGGAAGCACATGAGTTTACCGAGCAGAACACCGGACGCGGTACCGACAGCAAAGGCAATCAGACCCAGGACGACGATCTTCAGGGTGCTGACGTTAAGGAAGGCTTCCGCGCTGGTGGAAGCACCGACGGAGGTACCCAGAAGGATAACGACGATGTACATCAGGGCATTGGAAGCGGTCTCTGTCAGCTGGTGAACAACACCGCTCTCACGGAACAGGTTGCCCAGCATCAGCATACCGACCAGCGGCGCTGTTGTCGGCAGAAGCAGACAGACGACGATGGTGATGACGATCGGGAAGAGGATCTTCTCAAGCTTTGAAACCGGTCTGAGCTGACCCATCTTGACCTTGCGCTCTTTCTCTGTGGTCAGAGCTTTCATGATTGGCGGCTGAATGATCGGGACCAGCGACATGTAGGAGTAGGCCGCCACGGCGATCGGTCCCATCAGCGTCGTCTGACCGAGCTTGCCGGCCAGGAAGATCGATGTCGGGCCGTCGGCGCCGCCGATGATGGAAATGGCAGCCGCAGCTTTGCCGTTGAAGCCCAGCAGAATCGCGAAGATATACGCGATATAGATACCGGCCTGGGCAGCGGCACCCAGAAGGAAGCTGACCGGGTTGGCGATCAGCGGACCGAAGTCAGTCATCGCACCGACACCCATGAAAATCAGGGACGGCAGAATACTCCATTCATCAAGCAGATAGAAGTAATACAGCAGGCCGCCGACACCGTTGGATGTCTCTGTCGGAGACGCGATGATGTCCGGATAGATATTGACCAGAAGCATACCAAAGGCAATCGGAACCAGAAGCAGCGGCTCATACCCCTTCTTGATAGCCAGGTACAGAAAGACGCAGGCTACCGCAATCATGAGGTAGTTGCCCCAGCTCAGGTTGAAGAACGCCGTCTGGTGAGCCAGGTTATACAAAGTATCAAGAATAGACATTGTTTACCTCCGTGCCTGATAAGGATCAGTCAAGAGTGGCCAGCAGCATGCCGGATTCAATGGCATCACCGACGGAAACTTCGATGCTGGCAACAGTACCGTCTTCCGGAGCCACGACCGGAACTTCCATCTTCATGGCTTCAAGAATCACAACAGAATCACCCTTCTTGACGGCATCACCGACCTTGACCGGGATCTGGAAGACCTTGCCCGGCAGCTGGGCGGCAACTTCAATGGAGCCGGCGCCGGCAGAAGCGGCCTTCGGAGCGGCAGCCGGGGCCGGGGCAGCGGCCGGAGCCGGGGCGGCGGCTCTCGGAGCGGCGGCCGGGGCGGCAGCGGTGCCTTCTTCAACAGTGACGCTGTAAGCTGTACCATTAACTGTGATTGTATAGTTTTTCATAATAATTTCCTCCTGAAATGATGGCCATTAGCGCCATTTGTTGGAATCTAATCTTCTGATGGAACGAACAACAAAGCCGTCCGTTGATGTGCCTTCCGCAGCAGCGATGGCTGCGGCGATAACAGCAATCAGTTCGTTGTTGTCCTGAGCCGGAACCACCGGGGCGGGCGCGGCCTGCGGGGCCGGAGCTGCTTTCTTCTCGGCAGCCGGAGCCGGCTTTTTGACGGAAGCCTTATTGATGAGTGTGAAGCTCGAGATAATGAAGCACAGCAGGATCAGCATGGCGAAAACCACCAGCAGACCGACAACGATGTTGCCGCCGGCGTTCAGCATGCGCTGACCCAGAGTCTGTGATGCGTCATCCGAATAATCGGCAAGAGTCGTCTTCAGAGGCTGGACCTGATGATTGAAATCAATGGTCATGAGCATCTGGGCATCATCTTCACCTGTCAGGATGATCTGGACCGAATAGCTGCCTTCCTTTTCCGTGACGGCATTTTCCGGCATAACGGCACTGACAACGGCACCGTGCTTGTCTTCGAATGTCTGCCATCTCAGAAGAAAATCATTGGCGAATGTCGGACTGAAGTAGACCTGACCGGAAGCCAGATACATCTGAAGAACATCCGATGTGGCGGCCGGCAGCAGCTCGCAGAAATTACTCTGGACAAAGGCTTCGACCGTGGCCATGTTGTTCTCATGCAGTGTCGCCTGCGCTTCCGCTTCCTCTTCGACCGCTGTTTTGGCACAGCCCGTCAAAGTGGTCATCCCCAGCATCAGGCACAGAAGAAGGAGGCTGATTTTTTTTGTTAATCTCATAGTCATGCCGCCTTTCATTTAAACTGTACCGTGTTTTTTGTCGGGATGCATTTCTCTTTTCGTATAGAGCATATCCAGTGCACCGATCAGATACTTGCGGGTATCGGCCGGTTCGATAACGGTATCAACATAACCTCTGGCAGCCGCGGAAGAGACGTTCTGCTGCAGGCTGCTGAAGGCAGCGGCGCCTTCTCTGATGGCGGCGGCATCACCGTCGGCATAGAGAATCTTGGCGGCAGCCTTGGCATCCATCACGCCGATCTCGGCCTGCGGCCAGGCGTAGACCATATCGGCACCGACAGCCTTGCTGCCCATCATGATATAGGAAGTACCGTAAGCCTTGCCGGCCACAACGGTCACCTTCGGCACGGTGGCATTGGCGTAGGCGCTGACGAGAGCGGCGCCGGCGGCACCCATGCCCTTTTCGGTGCAGGCTGTCTGGGCCAGCTTTTCGGCATTGGCCAGAGTCACGACCGGGATGCTGAAGGCATCACAGAAATTAATAAAGTCGGCCGCTTTTCTGACGGCACCGGTCTTAAGTTCAGCGTCGACATTGGCGACGGCACCGACGGTGACGCCGTTCAGTCTCATGAAGCCGCAGGCCACACCTTCACCGAAGGCTTTCTTGATCTCTGTGAAAATACCGTCATCGGCAAGAAGGGACAGGGCCAGTCTGGCATCGCCGTTCTCAATACCGGCAACGGAGCGGTTCGGATCATCGGCTGTCGGCACGACTTCACCGTCGTCTTCATTGTTGCACGGCAGCAGAGACAGCAGGCTGCGCATCTCGGCGAAAATCTCGGCTTCAGAGCCGACAAAGTCAACGCTGCCGCACTTGCTGCGGAAATCAACGGAGTCCGTCGCGCAGCAGTTGTCGCGAACGGCATCCGGTGCATTGACAAACATACGGCCCTTCTGGCTCTCAAGATAAGTAAAATCAGACAGACCGGCCACGACCGACATGCCGCCGCCGCAGCTGCCGAAAACAGCTGTAATCTGCGGGATAACGCCGGAAGCCAGGGCTTCGCTCTGCATGATTCTGCCCATGGCATTCAGGGCATCGGTGGATTCCTCGAGACGGACGCCGCCGCAGTCGATCATACCGACGACCGGTGCCCCTGTCTTCAGGGCCAGTCTGTAGAGATTGACGATTTTGCGGGCATGCATCTCACCGATCGTACCGTTGAGAACCGATGAATCCTGACTGTAGACATAGACAAGACTGCCGTTCACAGTACCGTAACCGGTGATAACGCCATCCGAGGGTTCTTTTTTACCGCTCAGATTGAAATCCGTGCTGCGGGCTGTCACGCCGCCGCCGATTTCAACAAAGCTGTTGGCATCAAGCAGGGAAGAAATCCTTCTGCCTGCTGCACCTTTAAGGTCGCTCATATTTAAATCCTCCATCCAGCGATAATAATAAACGAAATCAGAGTTACTATAACAAAAAGCACCTCCCAATTCAAGACGGGAAGTACTTTTTGGAAACAAACTCCTGACGGAATCATCAATATTCTGATATTTATGGCCTTATTTAACTCAAAATATGGGGTTTTCGATCAAACGCCCACTTTTTCCTGTATTTCCTCTTCGACTTCGGCCTTGAAATCTTCGACCTTCAGGGAATCGATGGCCGGCAGTTCCGTAGTATCCGAAACGCCGAAGCAGCGCAGAAACTCCTCTGTGGTTCCGAAGAGAATCGGACGGCCCGGGGCATTCAGACGGCCCAGTTCCCGGACAAGCCGGTATTCCACCAGCTTGTTGACGGCATGGTCGCTGTTGACACCGCGGATTCTCTCGATCTCCGCCTTGGTGACAGGCTGTTTGTAGGCGATGATAGAGAGGGTCTCCATGGCCACATCACTCAGTGACGGTTTCTTCGGCGCCAGTTCCAGCGCAATAAGATCCGCGAAATAGCTTTCCTTCGTACACATCTGATAGGCATCGTCCAGACGGATGATATGGATGCCGTGATCCTCCGTCTCAAACCGGTCCATCAGTTCCGTCATGCATTCCTGAAAACGTGCCTCGGACAGGTTGAGGGCGCGGCAGAGCCGGTCGGCTTTGACCGCTTCCCCTGTCGTGAAAAGAAGCGCCTCCAGAGCCGCAACGATATCCTCATCACTGCGCTCAGGCGTCATCATCTCCTGTTCTGTCATGCCCCGTTCCCCTCACTTTCTTCTTCATAAATATCCTCGCCCAGAAGGCTCAGATCGGTGCCCCGGACAAGGGTCATCATGATATCACCGTCGGTCTCCTCCTGGGATACCCGGAGAATGCCGGCCTTAATCATTTCAAGGACACCGAGGAAGGTGACCACCACAGTCATCCGGCCATGTTTTTTCTCCAGCAGTTCCCGAAAGGAAAAACGACCGCCGTTCCGGGCATAGTCGAAGATATAAGTCAGCCGTTCCTTCATATGCACTTCTTCTTTTTCGATCGTGCCGAACTTGCTGCGGACGGGATCGAGCTTGTCGGTCTGACGTTTCATAACCGAGAAAAAAATGTCGTGCAGCTTCTTCAGCGTCGTATCGGCCAGAAGCTCGCCGGGATCCACCTCCGGCTTATAACGCAGGACACTGTCCGGCGTGGTGTCCTTCTTGTAGAGGATGCGGGAGGCTCCCTCCATGCGGTCCCTGAGTTCATAGGACATATATTTGTATATCTTGTATTCCAGCAGCTGCTGAACCAGGTCCTCCCGCGGGTCAATGGCCTCGCCTTCTTCGTTGATCTCCGGCGGCAGCAGCATGCGGCATTTGATGGCGATGAGCTCGGCAGCCATGACCATGAATTCGCTCATGACATTGAGGTCCTCGGCAGGCATCTGACGCACATAGGCCAGATACTGCTCAGTGATCTCCATGATCGGGATATCAAAGATATTGATCTTGTTTTTATCGATCAGATGCAGCAAAAGGTCCAGAGGACCGTCAAAAGCCTGCAGCTCAACTGTGATAGCCATACATTACTCTCTCTCCGGCGCGGGACCGGCTTTGATATGGACGATTTCCATCGGATTGTGAAGTCGCAGCGGCAAAGCGTGGTCACCCAGGCCCGCCGAAACGATCAGCGTCCGGCCATCCCTGTCATAACGGCCGTGGCCGAAGCGCGGCAGCGGCCATCCGTAGGGGCTGACCAGCACCTGTCTGTCCGTCAGACAGATAAGGCCGCCGTGATAATGACCGGACAGGGTCAGATCACAGCCCAGAGCCAGATAGTCCGGGGCAAAATAGGGATTGTGGGCCATTAAAATCGTATAGGTGCCGTCATTACCGCGCAGGCTAGATCCTTCGTCCCTCTCTTTCGCGGTGAGTACGGGTCTTGAAAACTTGCGGTAAGCCCGGATCGGCGCTTCGAAGCCGCCGATCACAAGATGTTCGTCGAAGGCCTCGTGACCGCGGACCAGCCAGCTGACACCGATTCGGGCGGTCTGTTCCAGGTAATCGTTAAAATAAGGCGACGTCCGGCAGCAGCCGGCTGCGGCATAACTTTCGTGGTTGCCGAAGGCGGCATAGACAGGAGCGAGACGGCATAAAGCTGAAAAAAGCGAGCCGGCAGTCTTCAGTGTCTCAGGAAAGCGGGCCGTCATCATATCGCCTCCGCAGAGGATCATGTCAGGCCGGCATTCCCGGCAAAGCGTCAGCAGGCGCTCATTGTCCTTGCCGTGGCTCATGCCGTGAAGATCGGAGAGAAAAACGATGTCATAGAATCGCGTCAGTTTTCGGCTTGTCACCGTATAGGATCTGACCACAAGACTCATACGCCGCCTCCTTTTCCGATTGCCGCCTGTCTTCCCGGCAAGTCTGACAGATTTTAACATATTTTGAGGCATGACACAAGACAGGACGGCGGCCCTGTGACAAAGCGAAGGCCCAAGTCGAAGCGGTACGGAGCGTCGAAACGGAACACCGCTTCGAACAATTCGTGACATAAAAATATCCCCGGCCACAGACCGGGGATATGAATACTGCTCTCATTACATGTATTTGCGCTTACGAGCGGCTTCAGATTTTTTCTTACGACGAACTGACGGTTTCTCGTAATGTTCGCGTTTTCTGATCTCCTGCTGAATGCCGGCTTTAGCACAGCTTCTCTTAAATCTGCGAAGCGCGCTGTCAAGCGTCTCGTTCTCTTTAACAATAACATTAGCCATAGCGTTACTACCCTCCCCTCTTAAATCACATAGGGATTTTTTTATAGAACATGACTATTATAACAGAAAAAAATGCTCTGTCAACAAATCTCTTTGCTGAAAAAGTCCTTTTTTCCCTGTTTTTCAGGCTTTTCGGTCTCAGCCCAGCTGCTTTTTCGCTTCTTCGAGACCGGCTTTCAGAGCCTCATCGATCTTCGCCGTATCGGTACCGCCGCCCTGAGCCATGTTAGGACGGCCGCCGCCCTTGCCTGAGGCGGCTTTCGTGACCTCACGGATGATATTGCCGGCGTGGATACCGGCCTTGACGGCGCTGTCGGAAGCCGCTGCCAGGAAGGAGACCTTGCCATCGGCGGCGGAGGCCAGAATGACCACGCAGTCACCCAGCTGATCCTTCAGCTGATCACAGAGGGTCCTCATGCCGTTGACATCGGTGCCGTCCAGTTTTTTCACCAGAATACGGATGCCCTTCACCTCGACAGCATCGGCGCTGACATCACCGAGAGACTGCTGAGCCAGCTTTGTTTCAAGGGATTCCACACGGGCATTGAGGGTCTTGATCTCCTGCAGCAGACGCTCGATGCGTTCCGGCACCTCAGCAGCGCCGGTCTTGAGAATGGCCGCCGCCTTATTCAGAGCCGTCTCCTCATCCCGATAGAGATCCATCAGGCCGCGGCCCGTCAGGGCTTCGATACGACGAACGCCGGAAGCGATGCCGGATTCACTGATAATACGGAAGAACTGAATATCGGAGGCGTTGGCCACATGGGTACCGCCGCAGAATTCCTTAGAGAAATCACCGATAGATACGACACGGACCTTATCTCCGTATTTTTCTTCAAAGAGGGCCGTTGCCCCTGTTTCCGCCGCTTCAGCGGCATCCATGACCTGGGTATTGACCGGAAGGCCTTCTCGGATCTTCGTGTTAACGATCTCCTCGACGCGGCGGATCTCGTCAGCGGTCATCGGCTTGAAATGGACAAAGTCGAAACGCAGACGGTCCGGATCCACATAGGAGCCCTTCTGGGCCACATGATCGCCCAGAACAAGGCGCAGAGCCTTCTGAAGCAGATGGGTGGCACTATGATTCTTCGCGGTATCGGCTCTCTTTTCTTCATTAACAGACAGATGAGCCTCTTCACCGCAGGCGATGCTGCCCTTCAGAACAACGCCCTTCATAGCGGACTTATCGCCGCGCAGCTTGATGGTCTCATCGACACGGAATTCCCCGCCCGGGGTGCTGATCACGCCCGTATCACCGAGCTGACCGCCCATGGTGGCGTAGAAGGGTGAGCTTGCGACAATAACGGAACCCTCTTCCCCTTCGTGAAGGACAGAGGTCAGTTCACCAGGATGATCTTTATCGACCAGGGTCGTCAGGCTGCGGATGGCGGTATCGCCCGTCAGCGTATCGTAGCCGGTGAAGGCGGTGGTCAGAGATTTATCCAGCTGATCGTAGGCTGTCGCGTCGGCACCCATATAATTCGTAGTCTCACGTGCGTCGTGGGCCTTGCGGCGCTGGATTTCCATCGCCTCGCGGAACCCCTCTTCATCGACGCTCATGGCTTTCTCGGCCAGAATATCCTTCGTCAGATCCAGCGGGAAGCCGTAGGTATCGAAGAGACGGAAGGCCTTGTCACCGTTCAGAACCGTCTTGCCCTCGGCCGCCATCTGTTCTTCGTAATCAGCCAGGATGCGGAGACCGGTATCGATCGTCTTATTAAACTGTTCCTCTTCGTTCTGCAGAACGCCGTAGATCATGGCCTTATGCTCGGCAAGATCCGGATAAGCCTCACCGGAGGTGGCCAGCACGGTACCGGACAGTTCTGCCAGGAAGGTGCCGCTGATGCCAAGAAGACGGCCGTGACGGGCCGCTCGGCGGATCAGACGGCGCAGAACGTAGCCGCGTCCTTCATTGGACGGCATAACACCGTCTGAGATCAGGAAGGTGGCGGAACGGATATGATCCGTGATAACGCGGATGCTGACGTCATCGGAGGCATTGGCCTTATAGGTTTTACCGGCAACACGGCAGACCTCATCACGCAGGGCCCGCATAGTATCCACATCAAACATGGAATCCACATCCTGTACGGCGACGGCCAGACGCTCCAGCCCCATACCGGTGTCGATATTCTTCTGCTTTAAGGTCTCATAGTGACCCTCGCCGTCATTTTCAAACTGGGTAAAGACGTTGTTCCAGATCTCCATGTAACGGTCGCAGTCACAGCCCGGAGCGCAGCCCTTCCTGCCGCAGCCGTACTTCTCGCCGCGGTCATAATAGATCTCAGAGCAGGGGCCGCAGGGACCGGCGCCGTGCTCCCAGAAATTGTCTTCCTTGCCGAAACGATAAATGCGTTCGGCCGGTACGCCGACTTCCTTATTCCAGATCTCAAAGGCTTCATCGTCATCCAGGTAAACAGACGGATAGAGACGATCCTTGTCAAGGCCGACGACCTCCGTCAGAAACTCCCAGGACCAGTGGATCGCTTCCGTTTTGAAATAATCACCGAAGCTGAAGTTGCCCAGCATCTCGAAGAAGGTGCCGTGGCGTGAGGTATGGCCGACGTTCTCGATATCGCCGGTACGGATACACTTCTGACAGGTGGCCACACGGGTGCGCGGCGGGATCTCGGCGCCGGTGAAATAGGGCTTCAGCGGTGCCATGCCGGCATTGATCAGAAGAAGACTCTTATCGTTTTTCGGAACAAGGGAAAAAGATTTCATGACAAGATGACCCTTCTTCTCAAAGAAGTCCAGGAACATCTGTCTTAATTCGTTAACGCCGTATTTCTGCACTTTTTTGCCTCCTCAAAAGAAACTTAAAAAATCATAGCACACAGACCGTAAATGTTCAATTCTGAATATCGAAAAGCCAGGGGCCGTTGTCGGCCGCCGCCGTGGCCAGGCTGTCGCAGCGCTCGTTCTCGGCATGCCCCGCATGCCCCTCGACCCAGTGAAAGGTCACGTGGTGCGGCGCCATCGCCTGAAGCAGACGCTGCCACAGATCCCTGTTAAGAACCGGCTTGCCGTCAGCCTTCCGCCAGTTTTTTCTCTTCCAGGCATCTACCCAGCCTTTGTTGAAAGCATCGATAAGATATCGGGAATCCGATGTCAGAAGCACTTCACAGGGCTTCGTCAGAGCTTCCAGCCCCGCGATGGCTCCCATCAGTTCCATGCGGTTGTTTGTCGTTTTCTCATAACCGGCCGAGAGTTCCTTTTCATGAACACCGCCGTTTCTGTCAATATAGCGAAGAAGCGTGCCGTAGCCTCCCGGTCCCGGATTACCCCGGGAGGCGCCGTCGGAAAAGATATCCACTTTCATATCTGCCACTCTCCTGTTTCTTCAAAACGGGCTGCCATGATCTTCGCGCTGTCGACGATCGATTTATCATAGCCCTCAGACGAAAGAAGGGTAAGGGCATTTGTCGCGCAGGCCGGCCCGTCCATCAGCTTATAAGTAAAGGAAATGCCGCTGGCGTCGAGTTTTTCTTCAAAATGGCGGTTGCGGAAAACGTCGCGAAGAAGTACCGTCAGTTCCCGGTCATGAGTGGCCGCCAGAACGACTGTCCAGGGTTTGACCATGGCCCGGAGGATCTGAGCGGATGAGGCGATCCTCTCAATGGTGTTGGTGCCCCTCAGGACTTCGTCGATGATAATAAGAAGCGGCTTCTCCTCCTTCGCCGCCTCAAGGAGCCTTTTGATCGATCGGATCTCGACGACAAAGTAGCTGGCGCCGCCGGTCAGATCATCCTTTAGGGCCATAGAGGTCATGATGCGGAAAAAAGGCGCCCGGTAGCTGGCGGCCGGAGCCGTCCCCGTTGTCTGGGCCAGCCAGGCGGCCAGGGCGCAGCTTTTTAAAAAGGTGGACTTGCCGGAGGCGTTAGCTCCGGTCATCAAGGTGCCTCCCGTCAGAACGGCGCTGTTGGGAACCGGGTTTTCCAGGAAGGGATGAACCAGATCCTCTGTCCACAGCCCCGCTTCCGTCGGGGAGCTGCTGAATTCGGCCCGGCAGGCCTTTTTCAGCGTCAACCGGTAAGAAGCACAGGCCGCTGCGGCATCGTGATCACCCAGACAGGCCGCCAGGGCTCTGATTTCCTCATTTTTCTCAACCGCAAGTCCGGCCAGACGGCCGAGGAAAAGCCTGTCAAGATGGAAAAAGAGGTTGATGTAGGTCATGACCGCGGCGCCGATGCCGCCGGTAGCCTGCGAACGCACCGCGATAAAGGCCGAGCCGCGAAGAAGCGGCGACAGGGACGACGCCAGTCTTCCGATATGCTGATAGGCTTCTGCCGCGGTTTTGTCCTCTGCATGAAGAACGGCGATCTTCCGGCCCGCGGTAATCATATCCCTCAGAAAGCACAGAGCTTCGCAGACAGGGCCGGTGCGTGTATTGTCCTTCAGCGTCCAGGCAATATTGATGCCGGTCAGAACGATGAAGGCGATCAGACAGGGCACGGGCCGGATAAAAAGGCCTGCTATCGACACGGCTGTCAGCACAGCCAGTATCAGGCCGGGCCCGGTCATGATACCGGCGGCCTCCGTGAGATGCCGAAGGACAGAAATGCCTTCCTTCGGAAAATGGATGCCGCTCAATATCAGCCAGAGCGCATCGCGGCAGGTCTCATCGCTGCCGTAGTGATCGATGAGACTCACAAAGGGCATCAGCGTGTCCTCATCCATGGCCGGCCGCCGGAGACGGTCGTAGAGACGGCTTTCTCCCGGTGCCGAGACGCAGGTGTTCATCGCTGTATAGAGGCGATCACCATCCAGATCGTGCCAGGTAATGTCATCGATACCGAAGGGACCGCCTGCCGCAAGGCTCTCCTGACGCCGGGCCGCAAGGGCTTCCGATGAGACGGGCCGGATGTTGATGTGTCCGTACGTCCGGTGCCGTCGTGCGATCAGCTTTTTCTTCTCTTCCGCTCCCGTCCGAAGGATCGCCAGAGCCGTCAGCAAAAGGATACCGGCAGCGATAAGAATGACTGTCAGATAAGACTCCATTTACCAGATTTCCTCTGTTTTATAATAAATATGCCCCAGATAACTGATCGTATGATTGTTGGCGGTGGTGAAGCCGTGACGGGCAAAAGCAGCCGGGGTCATGAAGCCGTCATACCAGACAAGATCCGTTCTCTTAAGCACAGTTCCCGGAGAAAGGGACCGGGAACCGCCGGGGTATGTCAGCACCGCATTGTCGGTCAATGTCACGTTTTCACCGGCCACACATTTTTTGGCGGCTTCGACAGCCGCGGGCAGCTTGCTGTAGGCCGCCGTATTGCCGGTTTTGATCGCCGTCAGGATCTTTGTCAGCGTTCCGGTTCGGCAGATCTCATACTGGCCGTATTCGTAGATCGCATAACGGATATCCTTAAGCGAGCTGCGGTTCAGCATGGAATAGCCTATCAGCATCATCCCGGCCAGCCCCTGACTGCCGCCCTCGGTGTAGATGGCCGCGGCCAGGAATTCGGTATCGGAAACCTGCGGATCATCCCAGAAGGTACCCTCAAGCCAGTGAGTCCGGCCCAGGGAATCCACGCCGTAGTCGTGCCAGCGCAGATAGGCACTGCACTGGACCCGATTGACATAGAATTTCTGAGCCTCGGTTCCGTTGCCGGTATAGACCTGCAGGGGCGTATCATTTTCCGTGGAACCGCCCTTCACATCGAGATAAAGGCCTGTGGCGGGATTTTTCAGATAAAAGCCGCCGTCACCCGCCGGCACCGGGAGCC
Source organism: Lachnospiraceae bacterium (assembly GCA_029005135.1). Lineage (GTDB taxonomy): Bacteria > Bacillota > Clostridia > Lachnospirales > Lachnospiraceae > Chordicoccus. The sequence goes on along the minus strand of JAQXFO010000061.1, from coordinate 2,916 downwards.
AGGTCTGATATTGCTTATACAGCTGACTCTCGATCTCGTTATACTGAATGACCGTCGTCCCCTTCGAGGCACCCCAGCTGCTGCCGCCATAGGCTTTGGCTGTCAGGCACAACCCTGTGCGGGCGTTCATGATCACATAGGTACCGTCGCCGAGGCCGATGAACTGCCACATCTGGGCATCCGTATAGTTGGAGCGATGCATCCGCATCACCAGGCCCTCGGCATAATCGGCGTTCGGGACATCCACGGCCAGGCACGTATTCTTAGCTGAGACAAGACGGTATACCCCCTTGTCGATCACCGCATTGTCGGTCATGGCCGGGGTCAGTGTGAAACGCTGGCCGGAAAGACCCTTGTCCGTTGAAATCGTGACATTCGCGCGGTCGGTGATGGAATTGCCGGCCACTGTCAGTACCTTGCCGCCGCAGGCCGACGTAATTCGGTAACGGCCGGGACAGCCGCTGATGCGCCATACCTGGGCGTTGGAATTGATATTAGCCAGATGCTGGGTGACATTGGTGCCGTCGGCGGAGGAGGCACCGGTCACATCCAGAGCCAGATAGGACTTGATATTGGTGATCGTAAAAGTGCCGTCACCATTGGATGTCAGAAGAAATTTCTGGGCATCGGTATCATTTTTCTTATAGATCTGGATATTGGCATTGCTGACCGAACCGCCGGCCACATCGAGGACCTTGGCCGCGCCGGCGACGCTGATGGTATAGAGGCCGTTGACGGGCACCACAGACGGCTCGGCTGCCGCCGCGGCAAGCCACCGCTGATCGCTGTTTGACGTGATCGTCTCCAGTCTGACATTGACACCGTCCGCGGAGGTTTCATCAACAGCCAGACAGACAGCGGCTTCAGCGGCACGGATACACAGCTGATCGCCGGCCTTCGTGATTCTCCAGAGCTGGGAGCCGGTGGTGTCCGGTGTCCGCTGCACAATGTTGACACCGTCCGCGATCCGGCTGTCTGAGGGTGTCAGAAGCTTGCCGGAATGGGAGGCCATGATCGTATAAAGGCCGTCTCCTTTATTGTCAATATAGAAGATCTGGGCCGGCGTGCCGTTGGCGCGGTGGACGCGGACGTTGACATTATCGTCAAGGCCGGCCGTATCCACATCCAGAACCTTGCCGCTGCCGTTTAACGTTTTCAGGGTGTAATAGCCGGAAGGCAGGTTTGCATCTGGCTCCGCTGCCGGAACAAAGCGCCACATCTGGGCCGGCGTGCCGTTGGCCCGCCAGAGGCGTATCTCTGCCTTCTTCACGGCCTGGGCGTTTTTGACATCCACGGCCAGGCCGCTCTTCGCACTGAGGATCGTGCAGTAACCGCTGCCGGCATCGGTCAGGTTAAAAACCATCGCCTCCGTCCCGTCGTCGCGATACTGCCACAGCCGCGTGCCGGCAGTGGTGCCGCCGTGGGCACAGTTCATGAAAAGAGCCGATTTCTGATTCATGATCGTATAGCGGCCCTCACCGATCTTTTTAACATAGAAGACCTGGGCTTCCGTACCGTTATTCTTATAGAGCTGAAAATAGGCTCTTGCGGCTGTTGATCCGTCTGTCATATCAAGGACCATGGTGCTGTCAAGAGCCGACTCGATACGATACCAGCCCTCGGCAATACCGGCATCGTCAGCGTTGAACGGGAAGGCCGGTTCCTCAGCCTCTGTACCCGTTGTGCCGGGTTCGGAGGGTGTGTCGGCCTGACCGGCTGTGTCAGGCTCATCGGCTGTGTCAGGCTCATCGGCTGCGTCAGGCTCATCGGCTGCGCCGGGCTCATCGGCTTCCTCTGTCGTGACGGAGCCCTCGCCGGGATCAGCCGGGCTTACCGTCTCTTCTCCTTCCGGCGGAAGCACCTCCGTGGCAGTCTCTTCCGTCGGCGATGAGCTCTCCGTGTCCCGGGACACAGCTGTGGCGGCCCTGTCATCCGCCGCGGTTTCCGAAGTCAGCGGCACCGCCCCGACGGGCATCACCGTGATCAGCACCAGAACGAGGATCATCAGCAAGGCTGCGATGCTTTTTTTCATAGACGTTTCCTCCCGGCGGCTTCAGCAACATGAGACATCAGCACCGATATCGTGACACTGCCGACACCGCCGGGAACCGGTGTCATAGCTCCGACAATGCCATCGATCTCCTCTGCGGCAGCGTCGCCGCACATACGGCCGTCTTTATCGAAATTGATGCCCACATCGATCACCACCTGTCCCGGACGTACATGACGGCGTCCGATAAGGCCCGCCCGGCCGGCACAGCTGACGATAATATCGGCAGCCAGGGTCTCGGCGGGCAGATCCGCTGTGGCGGAGTGACAGACTGTCACGGTGGCGCTTTTGCCGATAAGCATCAGTGACAGGGGCTTCCCGACCACATTGCTGCGGCCGACCACACAGACCTTACGGCCGCGAAGAGGCACCTGCCTGTCCTCCAGGATTCTGACGACAGCGTCAGCGGTACAGGGCGGATAACCGATGGGCTTGCCGAGAAACACGCCGGCGGCGGACATGGCAGTGGTGCCGTCAACGTCTTTGTCGGGAGCAATTCTTTCACAGACAGCCCTTTCGTTAAGATGAGCCGGCAAGGGGCAGAAAACGAGAATGCCGTGTACCGCCTCATCGGCGTTCAGATCATCGATCACCCTTTCGACAGCATCCTGACGGACATCGGCGGGAAGAAGAACACGGCGGACATTAACAGCCAGTTCAGAGGCACGCTTCATAAGGCCTGATTCATAGGCCATGTCATCGGGACGTTCCCCGACACGCACCACGGCCAGACAGGGGGCGATTCCTTTTTCTCTCAGTGCCGTCACCCGCACGGCGGTTTCCTTATCGATACGGACAGCCGTCTCCCGTCCCTTATAAATCAAAGTCATTTTTTCAGTTCCTCCGTAATCCTGTCGCTGACAGCG
>JAQXFO010000060.1 GCA_029005135.1 Lachnospiraceae bacterium | reverse complement strand
TCTCTCCAGTTATACTGATCCTGTTGAAATCCCGCACACAGGTTACGAGCGGCTAGGTATCCGTAGCCAAGCCAAAGGAACGTTCCATAGCTATGTCCCAGCGGGGCATGAATTACAAACGGCGCAGATGCATAAAGTCGCTGCAGACAAGTTCATCGTCAACATTACTTTCGGATGGGAACACGCGGTCGCTGTTACCGATGAAAACGACGCCGGAAAGCTGGTTTCTCACCGGTTTCCACAGTTTTCTCTTTCAGAGGAATTAGATCCGAAGTTCCTGAAGTTCATTATCTTAGATGAGAATTTTCGACATCATTTATGGCTTGCTTCACCGGGCGGTGCGGGACGGAATAGAGTGCTCAATTTAACCGAGATGTTACAGTACGAAATTCACATTCCGAGCGTTTCAGAACAGCGGCAAATTGCGGATGTTCTAATTAGGCTTGACAACCTTATCACCCTTCATCAGCGAAAGGTTTTTCACCGCAATTCAGAAACGACAGCACTTGGATTATTAACACGCAGACACGAAAGACACGAGGAAGAATTATGGCATTTCAGAGTGAAGCCGATTTTGAACAGGCTCTCATTGCCCTGCTGAAAACTAAGGGCTGGGAAGAGATAGTTCTCAAAAACTATTCCGAGGCCGATCTTATCCGCAACTGGGCTGATATTCTGTATGAGAATAACCGGGGCATTGATCGGCTGAATGATTATCCTCTGACCGACGGTGAAATGCAGCAGATTCTGGACCAGATCAAGATGCTGAAGACGCCGCTCCGGTTGAATAGCTTTATCAACGGCGGCAGTGTGTCGATCACCCGTGATAACCCGGAGGATAAGGCGCATTTTGGTAAAGAAGTCTCGCTGAAAATATATGAGCGCCGTGAGATTGCGGCCGGTCAGAGCCGTTATCAGATCGTGGAGCAGCCCAAGTTTCCGACTAAGTCTAATCTCCTGAGTGACAGGCGCGGTGATCTGATGCTGCTTATCAACGGTATGCCGGTCATTCATATTGAACTTAAGAACAGTGATGTTCCGGTCTCGCAGGCCGCCCACCAGATCGAAAAATACGCCGCAGAAGGCGTTTTCAGCGGGTTATTTTCACTGGTGCAGATTTTCGTGGCGATGAATCCCCTTGAGACACTGTATTTTGCCAATCCGGGCCCGGAGGGTAAGTTTAATCAGGATTTCTATTTTCATTGGGCAGATTTTAATAATGAGCCCATCAATGACTGGAAACAGATCGGGTCTACGCTGCTGTCGATTCCGATGGCACATCAGCTGATCGGTTTTTATACGGTGGCGGATGATTCCGACGGTGTTCTAAAGGTGATGCGCAGCTATCAGTATTACGCGGCTAATGCGATCTCCGATAAAGTGTCGCGGACAAAGTGGGAGAACGGTAATCAGCTGGGCGGCTATATCTGGCATACCACCGGTTCCGGCAAGACGATGACGTCATTTAAGTCGGCACAGCTGATTGCGACATCGAAGGATGCTGACAAAGTGGTTTTCCTGATGGATCGTATCGAGCTGGGAACGCAGTCCCTGAAGGAATACCGGAATTTTGCCGGAGCAGGTCTTACCGAGCAACAGAAAAATAACACCGTGCAGGAAACGGAAGATACCTACGTTCTTGTCAGCAAACTGAAAAGTATTGATCCGGCGGATACGCTCATCGTCACCTCGATTCAGAAGATGAGCCATATCAGTGAGGACAATGTCGGCCTTAAGGCTGCCGATATCGCCGTTATCAATGCGAAGAGGCTGGTTTTTATCATCGACGAGGCTCATCGCTCGACCTTCGGTGATATGCTTATGACCATTAAGCATACCTTCCCGAGGGCTATCTTCTTTGGCTTTACAGGGACACCGATTCAGGAAGAGAATCAGAAGATGATGAATACCACCGCCACGGTGTTCGGCAATGAACTCCACCGCTACAGCATCGCCGACGGCATTCGTGACGGCAACGTTCTGGGTTTTGATCCGTATAAGGTGCTGACCTATAAGGATCAGGATCTGAGAAAGGTCGTGGCTCTGGAAAAAGCCAAGGCCTCAACGGTCGAGGAAGCCTTCGCCGATCCGGCCAAAGCGAAGGTTTTCAATAGATTTATGAATGATGTCCCGATGGCGGGTACCTATGAAAGTGACGGCAGTTATGTCAAAGGTATCGAGGACTATGTGCCGCTTTCACAGTACAGAACCGATCAGCATCAATCCATGGTTGTCAGGGATATTCTGGATAACTGGCTGATTCTGTCTCAGAACAGTAAGTTCCACGCGATCCTGGCGACCGGCAGTATCCCGGAAGCTATGGAATACTACCGTCGGTTTAAGAAGGAAGCCCCTCAGTTTAAGGTGACGGCCCTGTTTGACCCGAGCATCGACAACGACAGCAATTCACTGTCCAAGGAGGAGGGGCTGGCAGAGCTGATTCTTGATTACAACGTGCGCTATGACCAGGATTTCACGATTCCCACCTGGGGTAAAATGAAGAAGGATATCGCAGCCCGGCTGGCGCACAAGAAGCCCTATGAGAGTATCGTGCGGGAGCCGGAGAAGGAAATCGACCTTCTGATCGTGGTGAATCAGATGCTGACCGGCTTCGACTCCAAATGGATCAACACGCTGTATCTCGATAAGATTCTGGAGTATGAAAATATTATCCAGGCATTTTCCAGGACCAACCGGCTGTTCGGGAAGGATGAAAAGCCCTTCGGTACCATCAAGTATTATCGCAAGCCACATACGATGGATCGCAATATTCAGGCAGCGGTGAAGCTCTATTCCGGAGATAAGCCATTCGGTCTCTTTGCCCAGAGACTCGGAAAGAATCTGACCAACATGAACTTTGTCTATGGGCAGATCCGGGATATCTTCAAACAGGCCGGTCTCGGGGATTTCGAGAAGAATCCCGGGGATATGCCGTCAAGGAAAAAGTTTGCCAGTCTTTTCCGTGAATTCAACGACTATCTGGCGGCGGCGAAGATCCAGGGCTTCACCTGGAAGAACCTCACCTACAGCCTGACGGACGATGACACCGGCGAGAAGCAGGAACTCACCGTCGATCTTGATGAGACGACCTATCTGATTCTTCTTAAGCGTTATCAGGAACTCTTCAGTGGCTCGGAGCATGATGAGACGGATATCCCCTACGATATCGACGCTTACCTGACCACCATTGATACGGGTAAGATCGATGCGGATTATATGAATTCCCGCTTTGAGATATACCGGAAACTCCTGCGCCAGGACGATGCGACCGAGGAGGAACTTCGCAGGGCGGAGGATGAGCTGCATAAGACCTTTGCGGTGCTGTCTCAGGAAGAACAGAAGTATGCGAACATTTTCCTGCACGATATTCAGAGAGGTGATGTACCGGTCGAGCCGGGAAAGACCTTCCGCGAATATGTGACCGAATATGTTTACCGAGCCAAAAACGATCAGATTCATCGGCTGGCCGCTTATGCACTGGGGCTTAATGAAGTGATGCTCCGTCAGATGATGTCTAAAAATGTGTCGGAGGATAACATCAATGAATTCGGGCGGTTTGATACGCTGGTGGCCACCGTCGACAAGGCGAAGGCCCGGACGTATTTTGAAAACGTCACCGGCAGGAAACTGCCGATGCCCATGATCAACTCAAGGATAAGAGCGCTTTTGCGGGATTTCATCATCAAGGGCGGTTATGACATCGAGATGCCGGAATAGACTCTGTTATCAGAGAAAGTGACGGGAGAGTCGGGGGAAGCCCCGGCTCTTTTTTCTTTATCTTCATCGGCGTGAGCAGCACGATAACAACGAAAAAGAAAACCGGGGAGGTGCATGAGATGTCAGATGAAGCTAAAAGAACAGAACTGTTTTATGACTACTACGCGCAGTGGGTGCGTGTATACAAGGAAGGTGCGATCCGGAAGGTAACGCTGGATAAGTACCTGATGACCCAGGCCTGGGTGAAAAAGCTGATCCCGCACACAAAGCTGTGCGATATGACGCGGATCACGTATCAGCAGCTGCTGAACGATTATGCCCGGGGACATGAACGGCAGACCACGATGGATTTTCATCATCAGCTAAAGGGTGCGATCCTGGATGCCGTGGACGAAGGGCTGATCGACAGGGATCCCACCAGAAAGGTGATTATTAAGGGTAAAACGCCGGCTGTGAAGAAGATAAAATATCTGAATCAGTTCGAAGTGCATTCACTGCTGGCCGGACTCAATCTTGGCCGTGAGGTCAGCTGGGACTGGTTCATTCTGCTGGTGGCGAAGACGGGAATGCGTTTTTCAGAGGCGCTGGCTCTGACACCGAAGGATTTTGACTTCGCACATCAGTCGCTTTCCATCAGTAAGACCTGGGATTACAAGGGCGACGGCGGCTTTCTGCCCACAAAGAACAGCTCTTCCGTCAGAAAGATCCAGATCGACTGGCAGACGGTGGTGCAGTTTTCGGAATTGCTGCGCGGCCTGCCGGAGGAAGATCCGATCTTTGTGACCAAAGACAAGGTTTACAATTCGACTGTCAATGATATTCTGGCAAGGCATTGTCAAAAGGCCGGGATCCCGGTGATCTCGGTGCATGGTCTTCGCCATACGCACGCGTCCCTTCTGCTGTATGCCGGTGTCTCCATCGGAAGTGTGGCCAGAAGACTTGGGCATGCCAGCATGACCACGACACAGAAGACTTACCTTCATATCATTCACGAACTGGAGAATAAGGATGTGGATCTGGTCATGCGGTCATTGTCCAGTCTGAGTTAAACATAAGCGGCAAAGGCCTGTTGACTGCTCACGCCTGATGAAGAGTCTGCCCTTTGTGCTACAATGACGGTATGAGAAATACCATTACAGGAAAGTGATCTGACAAGACATGACATACAACATTTCAGGCTCCCGGCGTCGTCTGACTTCCCGCGACGGCCGCACGGATCTGGTCTATTACCTGATCCGCTCTTCCCGGCGAACGCTGGCAGCAGAGGTGCGGGACGGTGAGCTGATCGTCCGGGCCCCGCTCCGTCTCCCCTTGGGCGATGTGGAACGGTTCCTTACGGAGCACCGGCGCCGGATCGACAGCCTGCTTCGGAAGGAAACGGAGGCCCGTCAGGCCGCGGAGGCGGCCGGTGTCCTCACAGAGACAGAACTCAAGACCCTGACGGCGCTGGGACGTACGGATCTGGCCGGTCGGGTGCAGCATTTCGCGCCCCTTATCGGCGTCGATTACGGCCGCATAACCATCCGGCGCCAGAAGACCCGCTGGGGCAGCTGTTCCCGGGAGGGGAACCTCAACTTCAATGTGCTTCTTATGCTGGCGCCGCCGGCGGTGCGGGATGCCATCGTGGTTCATGAACTGTGCCACCGGAAGGAAATGAATCATTCAGACCGTTTCTACGCGCTGGTCCGGTGCGTGTATCCCGCTTATGACGAGGCCCATCGCTGGCTTCGGGAGCATGGCCGGGAGCTTCTGGCGCGCCTGCCGGCATAAGCGCGGCGGAAACGAAGCATTCTGCTGAAGTTTAAGAGGTTTTTTCAGTGAAAATGCCGATATGCGGGCGGGCCGTCGGGTCCGCCTGTTTTCATGAGCGCCCTTTTGGCGGCGCGTGTTATAATCATCATGATGCCGCCCGGCTTGGGCGGAATGTGATGAAAGCTGAGGATAAGCGTTATGAGTTATGAACGGGCAAGACAATATCTGGAGGAAAAGGGCTTTGCCGACAGGATCCGTCTCTTTGAGGTGTCGAGCGCCACGGTGGAGCTGGCAGCAAAGGCGGTCGGGACGGAGCCGGGCCGCATCGCCAAATCCCTGACCTTCAAGGTGGAGGATAAGCCGGTGATGATCCTGACGGCCGGTGATGTGAAGATCGACAACGCCAAGTATCGTCATTTTTTCCATGCCAAGGCGAAGATGCTGACCTATGATGAGGTTGAGCCGCTGATCGGCCACGCGGTGGGCGGGGTCTGCCCCTTCGGGATCGAACCCGGCGTGACGGTCTATCTGGATGACAGCCTGAAACGTTATGACGTGGTTTATCCGGCCTGCGGGACGGACAACAGTGCGGTGGAACTGAGTATCGCCGATCTGGAGGCCTGTTCCGGTTACCGGGAATGGATCGATGTCTGCAAGGGTATCGACGGATGATGATGAAGACGAAACGTGCTGACCTTATTGTGCTGGGAACTCTGGTTATTATCGGCCTTTTGCTGGTGCTGATCCTGTTTCTGACCGACGGGCGCGGGGCCCGGGTGGTGGTCAGTGTCGGCGGTGAGGAGACGGCGGTCTTTTCTCTCGACGAGGAGACCGAGTGGGTGATTGAAGGCCGGGGCGGCTGTAACGTGCTGGAGATACGGGACGGCAAAGCCCGGATCGCCGAGGCGGACTGCCCCGACAAGCTGTGTGCCCGTTCCGGCTGGATCAGTCGGCGCGGTCAGAGTATCCTCTGCCTCCCCCATCAGGTGGTGGTGGAGATCCGTGATGAGAAGACGGAGGGCTCGGATATCGTGATCGGTACGATCCAGGCGCCGGGAGGCGGCTCATGAAGCCGGGGAAGGCGCTCCTGACAGCGCAGTACGGTATGCTGCTGGCCCTTGCTCTGGTGCTTTCCTATGCGGAGTCTCAGGTGCCGGCCTTTTTCGCGGTGCCCGGCATGAAACTGGGCCTGACGAATCTGGTGGTGCTGACGGCTCTCTATATGCGGGGCTGGAAGAGTGCTCTGGCGGTCAATGCCCTGAGGATCGTGCTGGCCTCGGTGCTTTTCGGCAACGGCCTGAGCCTGGCCTACAGTCTGGCCGGCGGCCTTCTGTCGTGCCTGGTGATGATCCTCATGAAAGCCTCCGGCCGCTTCCGCATCGTGACGGTGAGCGCGGCGGGCGGGGTCTGCCATAATATCGGTCAGATTCTGACGGCGATGCTGCTTCTGGATACCGATGCCATCCTCTGGTATCTGCCGGTGCTCTGGTTCTCCGGCCTGGCTGCCGGCCTGGCCATCGGCATCCTGGGCGGTGAGCTGGTGAAGCGCCTTGCCCGCATCGGCGGTTTTATTCCGGCTCATGTGGGGAATCCGGCCGTGATCGGAGCCTACGAGGCCATGAGGCGCTGCGGGAAAAAGCGCCGGGGCAGGTCGGATCGCGGCGCGGCGGCACGCCGGGATGCCCGGCGGGCCAATGATGAAAATTATGTCAACCATGAGGCGGCAATCCGGGACAGCGGCGGCTATATCGAGGATCAGCTGGCTTACGGCGATATGACCTACGGCCGTACGACCGTGGCGAAGACCGGCTGCGAGATTATTGCGGTCTTCAACGTGCTGACGTACCTGACCCGCCGGACGGAAGACGTTTCCGCCGGCGTCCCCTCCCTGCCGGCGCTCATCGCCGCTTTTGAAGAGGACGGCATGGCGGCGGGGGGACATTTCGGCACAGCGCCGTCGGCTCTGGCCGATTATCTTGAGAAGGCGGGCTTTGCGGTGTCGATGACCACGACGGTGCCGGACTTTGACCGGGCCGCAGCGGACTGCGGCGCGATGCTTCTGACCTTTTACAATGACCGCAGCGATATCCGGCAGGAGATCCACACCGTGGCCGTGACACGGGAGCCGGATGGCCTGACGGCCCACAATGTGACGGGTGACGGCCGGCGGATCACCGGGGTGCCTTCCGTTTCGGCCCTTCTGGGACGGCTTGGCGGCGGCCGGGCCGAAGGAATCTCTCTGATATGCGTCGGCGGCAGTAGGCAGGACCGCGATAATAGCGTATAATAATACTATCTGTGACACGGGCCGGATGCCTGTATCAAATAAGAAAAAGGAGATGTCAGTATGTTTGGATTTGAGTATTACACACCGACAAAGGTCTACTTCGGTAAGGGAAAAGAAAACGAAGTCGGCACGATTCTCAGCGGTTACAAGGCCAGGAAAGTGCTGCTTCATTACGGCAGCCGGAGCGCGGTGAAGACAGGTCTTCTCGGCCGCATCAAAAAGTCTCTTGACGCAGCCGGCATCGCCTATGTCGAACTGGGCGGCGTTGTGCCGAATCCGCATCTGTCCAAGGTTTACGAAGGCATTGAGCTGGGAAAGGCCGAGGGTGTTGACTTCATCCTGGCTGTCGGCGGCGGTTCCGTCATCGACTCCGCCAAGGCCATCGCCTATGGTCTGGCCGAGCCGGACAAGGATGTCTGGGATCTCTTCGCCCATACCAGAAATGCCGAAGCCTGCCTGCCGCTGGCTTCCGTGCTGACGATCGCGGCCGCCGGTTCCGAGACCAGCAACAGCTGTGTTATCACCAAGGCGGATACGGCTGACAAGCGTGCCTATGACGATGATCTGTCCCGGCCGAAGTTCGCCATCATGAATCCGGAACTGACGATGACTCTGCCGGATTATCAGACCGAGTCCGGCTGCGTCGATATCATGATGCACACCATGGAACGCTATTTCACTCAGGGCGGCAACATGGAACTGACCGACGAGATCGCCGAAGGCCTTCTGAGAACCGTCATTAAAAATGCTCAGATCCTGCACACGGATCCGGAAAACTACGAAGCCCGTGCCGAGATCATGTGGAGCGGCTCTCTGGCCCATAACGGCCTGACCGGCTGCGGCAATGACGGCGGCGATTTTATGTCTCATATGCTGGAGCACGAGATGGGCGGCATGTTTGACGTGACCCACGGCGCCGGTCTGGCGGCTGTCTGGCCGAGCTGGGCCCGCTATGTCTACAGGGAATGCCTGCCGCGCTTTGTCCGCTATGCCGTGAAGGTCATGGGCGTTGAACCGGGTGCCACGGATGAAGAGACAGCGCTGAAGGGCATCGAGGCGATGGAGGACTTCTATCACAGCATCGCCATGCCGGTCAATATGCGTGAACTGGGCATTGCCCCGACAGAAGAGCAGATCCTCGAGATGGCCAGACGCTGCGCCGTCACCGTCGGCGGCGTCAAAGGCTCGGCGAAAAAGCTGAACGAAGAGGACATGGCGGCTATTTACCGCATGGCTCTGTAAAGCCGGTCCAGGATAACAAGGTGATATACCGGAAGCCCCGCGTTGTGGGGCTTCCGTTTTTTCGGAGGAAGCCCTGGGCTGCCGCGAGAGGCTCCCGGAGCCTTTCGCCGTTTCCCGGGCAGCGGCAGAGGAAGAAATTCAGAAACTGACGGGGGTAATCGGACGGCTTTCTTATGAAAAGTGACGAAAGACACCGCCGAAAAAAGAAAAACCCTTGAATCCCTTCATAGGCGGTTTATAATCCAATATTTGGAAAAGACCGGTTCGCGGCACCTGCCGTAACCAATGAAAACCAGCCGCGCCGGCCTTGTCCGGGAGGGATTGTATGAAACAAGAAAAGAATCGTGACATGACGGTGGGAAAACCGTCTCGGGTTCTGTGGCAATTTTGTCTGCCGCTTTTTGGCAGTATTCTTTTTCAGCAGCTGTATAATATTGCCGACAGTCTGGTGGCCGGCCGTTTCATCGGCGAAGCGGCGCTGGCGTCGGTGGGCAACAGTTATGAAATCACGCTGATATTCCTGGCGTTTGCCTTCGGCTGCAATATGGGATGCTCGGTGATCGTGTCCCAGCTGTTCGGGGCGAAGGATTACCGGCGCATGAAAAGTGCTGTTTCGACAGCCTGCCTGGCGAGTCTGGCGGTTTGCCTTGCTCTGATGGCTGTGGGGCTTGCCGGCGGACGCTTTTTCCTGTCGCTTATCCACACGCCGGAGGAGCTGATGGCGGATTCAGCCCTTTATCTTGATATTTACGTCTGGGGATTGCCTTTTGTTTTCTTCTATAATATCGCCACCGGCATCTTCTCGGCGCTGGGCGACTCGCGGACGCCTTTTGCTTTTCTGGCGGTGTCCTCGACGGCCAATGTGGCGGTGGATATCCTCTTTGTCAAGACCTTCGGGATGGGGGTGGCCGGTGTGGCCTGGGCAACCTTCCTCTGCCAGGGCGTCAGCTGCCTTCTGGCGCTGGCGGTGGTATTCCGGCGGCTCAGGGATATACCCGCTGACGGACGGGGATGCCTCTTTGACTGGCGTCTCTTCCGGCGAATTGCGGCAGTGGCCGTGCCGAGCATCCTTCAGCAGAGCTTTATCTCTGTCGGCAATATCATTATCCAGGGTGTGATCAACAGCTTCGGCGCTTCGGTTATGGCCGGTTACTCAGCTTCAGTCAAGCTGAATAATCTGGTGATCACCGGTTTTACAACCCTGGGCAACGGTATTTCGAATTACACGGCCCAGAATGTGGGCGCCGGCCGGCTGGACCGTATCCGTCCGGGTTTCCGGGCCGGTGTCAGGATGGTCTGGCTCCTGTGCGTCCCCATTACGGTCCTTTACCTTATGGGAGGCCGCTGGCTTCTGGGAATCTTTATCGATGAACCGACGGCGCTGGCCGTGAGTACCGGCGTCACGTATCTGCGGATACTGGCACCTTTTTATGCGGTGGTATCCGCCAAGCTTATCGCGGACGGTGTGCTGCGCGGTGCCGGCATGATGAAAGCTTTTATGGCAGGCACCTTTACGGATCTGCTCCTGCGTGTCGTCCTGGCCGTGGTGCTGTCAAAGACAGCCCTGGGCACTGTCGGTATCTGGTGTGCCTGGCCCATCGGCTGGACGACGGCGGCGGTGCTGTCTTTGGTTTTCTATTATCACGGTCCGTGGCGCGGCATCGGCAGTATGGCCGTTTTCCCGGGAAGGAAGACGGCGGATAACAGGAAGGAAAATGAACGGAAAGCCTAAGTATGAAATGGATATGTGCAGCGGCGCGGTTCTGCCGAAGCTGCTGCTTTTTTCACTGCCCCTGATGGTCAGCAGTGTGCTTCAGCTGCTTTTTAATGCGGCGGATATCGTGGTGGTGGGGCGTTTTGCCGGGGATAATGCCCTGGCGGCCGTCGGCGCCACCTCGTCTCTGATCTCCCTTCTGACAGAATTCTTCCTTGGCTTCTCCATCGGCGCCAATATCATTGCGGCCCGTCAGTACGGCGGCGGCAAACAGGCGGAGATGGCGAAAACAGTGCGGACGACGATGATCCTCAGTATGATCGGCGGGGCCCTGCTGACGGCGGCAGGCCTCCTGCTGACGGAGCCGATTATGGTCTGGATGAAGGTGGATCCGGAGATACAGGGCCAGGCGGCTCTCTATCTGCGCATCATTTTTGCCGGGATGATCCCGATGATGGTCTACAATTTCGGCAGTGCCGTCCTCCGGGCCGTGGGAGACAGCCGGCGTCCGCTTTACTTTCTCGCCGCGGGCGGTGTCGTCAATGTTATTCTCAACCTGATCTTTGTGATCATTTTCCGGATGGACGTGGCCGGTGTCGGCTGGGCGACGGTGATCTCCCAGGTGCTGTCGGCCGGCCTGGTGGTTCTGTGCCTGATGAAGGAGAAGGGCTGCCTGCATCTTGACCTGAAGAGGCTGTCTCCTGACCGGCGGACCGCTGTCTCGATCATCCGCATCGGCCTGCCGGCCTCGACACAGGGGGTTCTCTTCTGTATCTCGTCGGTCATTATCCAGTCAGCGGTCAATTCCTTCGGCCCCGATGTGACGGCGGGCTTTTCGGCGGCCAATAACCTGGGCGGCTTTGTCTATGTCGCCTGTTATACCTTTTATCAGGGTTCCATTTCCTTTGTCAGCCAGAACCTGGGGGCGGGCCGGATCGAGCGTATCCCGAAGGTGACGGCGGCGATGGCCATCCTGGTACTTTCGGTCGGAACGGGGCTGGGCTGCCTCGCCTATGCCTTTGCCGGGGAGCTGATCGGCATCTACAGCACCAGTGCGGCGGTGATTGCCGCCGGTGTCGTGCAGACGGGCATGATCACGCGCTTCTACGGCATCTGCGGCCTGATGGACGGCCTGAGCGGTGTTCTGCGCGGCATGGGCTCCCATGTGATGCCGACGGTGATGACGCTTATCGGCGCCTGCAGTCTGCGGATTATCTGGGTGCTGACCTTCTTTAAAATGCCCGTGTTCCACACACTGGAGAGCCTGTATCTGACCTATCCGGTCACCTGGGTCATCACGTCTGTCATGCTGATTATCGGATACCGGTACACCTGGAAAAAGCTGAAAAAGACCTTCCGATCCGGTATGTAAAGGGGGCGGTTAGGGTTGACTGACCCGGGCGGATATACTACAATTATCGTGTTTAAGTATGCCAAAGGCACTTACTGCAAAACACTACCAAGTGAAAGGAGTTAAGCAATGATATACACAAAAGAAGTCGAACTGATGTGCCCGGTTGCCAAGGGTGCGAAACATGAACCGGCCCCGATTCCGGAAGAAGGAAAATGGGTACATGCCAAGAAGATCGAGGACATTTCCGGTTTCACACACGGTGTCGGCTGGTGTGCACCGCAGCAGGGTGCCTGCAAACTGACTCTGAATGTTAAGAACGGTGTTATCGAAGAAGCTCTGGTTGAGACCATCGGCTGCTCCGGCATGACACATTCCGCCGCGATGGCTGCTGAGATCCTGCAGGGCAAGACGATCCTGGAAGCTCTGAACACCGACCTTGTCTGTGACGCTATCAATACCGCCATGAGAGAACTGTTCCTGCAGATCGTCTACGGCCGTACACAGAGCGCCTTCTCCGATGACGGTCTGGCTGTCGGCGCCGGTCTGGAAGACCTCGGCAAGGGCCTGCGTTCTCAGGTCGGTACCATGTATGCCACCAAGGAAAAGGGCGTTCGTTATCTGGAGATGGCCGAAGGCTATGTCACAGGCATCGCTCTTGATGAGAATGACGAGGTTATCGGCTATCAGTTCGTTTCTCTGGGCAAGATGACAGACTTCATCAAGAAGGGTGATGACCCGAACACTGCCTGGGAAAAGGCCAAAGGCCAGTACGGTCGTGTCGCTGATGCTGTCAAGATCATTGACCCGAGAAAAGAATAATCAGGAGGAACGATAATGGCTTTATTTGAATCATACGAGAGACGTATCGATAACATTACAGCTGTTCTGAACAGCTATGGTATCGCTTCTATCGAAGAAGCTGAGAAGATCACAAAGGATGCCGGTCTGGAAATCTATGATCAGGTCAAGAAGATCCAGCCGATCTGCTTCGAAAATGCCTGCTGGGCATACATTGTCGGCGCGGCCATCGCCATCAAGAAGGGCTGCCGCAGAGCGGCTGACGCCGCCGCCGCTATCGGCGAAGGCCTTCAGGCTTTCTGCATCGCCGGTTCTGTTGCCGATCACCGCAAGGTCGGTCTCGGCCACGGCAATCTGGGCAAGATGCTGCTGGAAGAAGAGACAGAGTGCTTCTGCTTCCTGGCCGGTCACGAATCTTTCGCTGCCGCCGAAGGCGCCATCGGTATCGCCGAGAAGGCCAACAAGGTTCGTCAGAAACCGCTGCGCGTTATCCTGAACGGCCTTGGCAAGGATGCTGCCCAGATCATTTCCCGTATCAACGGCTTCACCTATGTTGAGACAAAATATGACTACAAGGAAGCCAAGCTGAACGTGGTCTATGAGAAAGCTTACTCCAACGGTCTGCGTGCCACAGTCAAGTGCTACGGTGCCGACGATGTTCAGGAAGGTGTGGCGATCATGCACCATGAGAACGTCGGTGTCTCCATCACCGGCAACTCCACCAACCCGACGCGTTTCCAGCATCCGGTAGCCGGCACATACAAGAAGGAATGCATTGAGCTCGGCAAGAAGTACTTCTCCGTGGCCTCCGGCGGCGGCACAGGCCGTACCCTGCATCCGGACAACATGGCAGCCGGCCCGGCTTCCTACGGCATGACCGATACTCTGGGCCGTATGCACAGCGATGCCCAGTTCGCCGGTTCCTCCTCTGTCCCGGCTCACGTCGAGATGATGGGTCTGATCGGTATGGGCAACAACCCGATGGTCGGCGCCACGGTTGCTGTGGCTGTTTCTGTTGAAGAAGCTGCCAGAGCCGGCAAGTTCTGATCACGATAGGATGACTTGATAGGACACGTCATAAGCCTGCAGGTTTATGACGTGTCTTTTTTGGGAGAAAGACGATGGGAGAGACTTTTGACGAAGCCTTCGGGGACGATTATCAGACCTTTACGGTGAAGGCCCGCGACGGCCGCGATGTGGAACTGGCGGTGATGGAGGAGTTTGAGTTCGACGGCCGCCTTTATGTGGCGGCGGCCCGGGTTGAGGATGACACGATTCGGGCGGACGGCGTCTATCTGTACCGCTGCCTTCTGCGGGAGGATGACTTTGAGGCGGTGGAGATCACGAGCGCCGTGGAATACCGCCGTGTGTCGGAAGCCTATCTGGCGCTGGATGAGGCGCAGCAGTCATAACAAGACGGCCGACGCGGCAGCTGACGCAGGAGAGGTCCGCTGAGATGACACGGCCGCCAGGGGCTGCGGCGGGATATTTTTTTAAAATAATTCTTCATTTTTTTGTTGAAATCCGAAAATGATTTGATATGATAGGGTTGATTGACAGAAGTATAACAACCGTTCTGCAGCCGATCCGGGAGGGGTCGGGGATAAGGAGTGAAGAGAATGAAGAAATATATTTATGTGGAAGTTGTCAAGGGCGAACAGATTCGCCAGGGTTTTGCCACCAAAGCGGAGGCCGTCGGTTTCGGCAACATGCATTTTGAAGCCAACCCGGATGTGGAGAGAGCCTACATCATCGAAGCCGAGGATGATAACCCGGATCTGAGCAGCTGGGTCAACGGCCGCGAGATCAAAAGCTACAAGTAATCACGAAGGGAGGTCCCGAAGCATTATCAGCTGATGATGTTTCACGGACCTCCTTTTTTGTCGGATCATGTTTCGGAAAACTATGACGTTGATAGTCTCCTGCTATGAGAAATGTGTCTTCCTGTTGAACAAAACAGCGCCGCAGAGTAATATAAATGAGATGGTTTTTTTCTGTATGTGGTTTTGTAAGAGAGGGGAAATATAATGGGTGACAACACACATGAAGGCATTCGCGATGCCCGGAAACTCGGCATCCCGAAAATGCTGCTGCTCGGCGTCCAGCATATGTTTGCTATGTTCGGCGCCACGATCCTGGTACCGATCCTGGTGGCCGGTTATTTTGCCGAAGCCTGCGGCGGCGAGATCACACGCGGTCTGACCGTCTCGGTGACGCTGTTCTGTGCCGGCATGGGCACGCTGGTTTTCCATCTGTGTTCCCGCTTCAAGGTGCCGGCCTTTCTGGGCTCATCCTTCGCTTTTCTGGGCGGTTTCTATACGGTTGCCAACCTGAACAGCGGGATCTACGCCGGTATGGGCGCCGATGAGAAAGCCGCTTACGCCTGCGGCGGCATTGTCGTGGCCGGTCTTCTGTATTTTATTCTGGCCCTTATTATCAAGCTGGTCGGTGTGAACCGTGTGATGCGTTTTCTGCCGCCCGTGGTCACCGGCCCGATCATCATCTGCATCGGTCTGGGTCTGGCCGGCTCCGCCATCGGCAATGCGTCCCGGAACTGGTTCCTGGCCATCGTGGCCCTGGCCGTGATCATCGTCTTCAACATCTGGGGCAAAGGCATGTTCCGCATTATCCCGATCCTGATGGGCGTTCTCATCGCCTATCTGGTGGCTGTACTGATGCATGCGGCCGGCATGACCAATCCGGACGGTTCAGCCATCCTCAACTTTGCCGCCATCAGCTCTGCCGGCTGGGTCGGCATCCCGAAGTTCCAGATCTGTAAGTTTGATCTGACCTCAATCCTGGTGATGGCCCCCATCGCCATCGCCGCCATGATGGAACACATCGGCGATATGTCGGCCATTTCTGCCACGGTCGGCGAGAATTTCCTGGCAGATCCGGGCCTTGACAAGACACTGATCGGCGACGGTCTGGCCACTTCCCTGTCGGGTCTGATCGGCGGCCCCGCCAACACGACCTATGGTGAAAATACCGGCGTTCTTGAGCTGTCCAAGGTCTATGATCCCCGCGTGATCCGCCTGGCTGCCGTTTTTGCCATCATCCTGTCCTTTATTCCGAAATTCTCCGGTGTGATCTCCACGATGCCGTCCGCGATCATCGGCGGTGTCTCCTTCATGCTTTACGGTATGATTTCCGCCATCGGCGTCAGAAACGTCGTGGAAAACAAGGTCGATCTGACAAAATCCCGCAACCTGATCATTGCCGGCGTCATCTTCGTCTGCGGTCTGGGTTTTTCGGGAGGCCTGACCTTTACTGTGGGCGGGACGTCCATTACGCTGACGGCACTGGCCATCGCCGCCATCGCCGGCATTCTTCTCAATGCGATTCTGCCGGGCAACGATTATGTCTTCGGTGCCAACCCGAAGGGTGATCAGAGCCGCGGAGTTTTTATCAAACACAGTGACAAGACGGAATAAGGAGGCTGACTCATGGCAGTTATGAACGACGAGAATATCAAAGTATTCGACCATCCGCTGATCAAACATAAGATCTCTCTGCTGCGCGATAAAGCGACGGGCACCAACGAATTCCGCAAGCTCGTGGAGGAGATCGCCATGCTGGAGGGCTATGAGGCTCTGTCCGATCTGCCGACGGAGCTGGTGGAGGTCACGACCCCGATCGAGACCTGCCTGACCCCGATGATCGCCGGCCGGAAGCTGGCGATCGTGCCGATCCTCCGCGCCGGCCTGGGTATGGTTTCCGGCATCCTGGCGCTGGTGCCCACCGCTAAGGTAGGACATATCGGCATGTACCGGGATGAGACGACCCACGAGCCGGTCGAGTATTACTGCAAACTGCCCAGCCCCATCGAAGAGAGAACCATCGTGGTGACGGATCCCATGCTGGCCACCGGCGGCTCTGCCGTTGATGCGATCGATCAGATCAAGAAGCATGGCGGCCGCACCATCAAATTCATGTGCATTATCGCGGCGCCGGAGGGCGTCAAACGCCTGCATGAGGCTCATCCGGATGTTCAGATCTATATCGGCTCCCTCGACAGAGAGCTGAATGCCGATGCGTATATCTGCCCGGGACTGGGTGATGCCGGCGACCGTATCTTCGGCACGAAGTAAATGAGGAAAGACTATGACACGTCAGTGGTTTCGGCTTGACACAGCCGGGCTTATCTTCCCGGCCGTCAGAAGCCGGGACTGGGCCAATGCTTTCAGAGTCTCCATGACTCTGACGGAGGATATCGATCCGGATATCCTCCAGGCGGCCGTCGATGATCTGAAACCCCGATTTCCAAGCCTGTACGTCAGGCTGAAAACCGGGGTTTTCTGGCATTACCTGGAAGATTGCGGCACCTCGCCGGCGGTGCGGGAGGACTACGCCTATCCGCTGACCTTCATGGGCATCCGCGAGGTCAGCCGCTGCTGTCTGAGGGTGCTGTATTACAGAAACCGTATCGCTGTGGAATACTACCATGTGCTGACAGACGGTACCGGCGGCAGTATTTATCTGCAGACGCTGGCGGCCCGGTATCTGGAACGCCGCTTTGGGATCACGATACCGCCAACGGGACAGGTGCTGGATTTCCGTGCCGCTCCGTCGGAGGAGGAACTGGAGGACAGCTTTCACCGCCATACCGGCCTCAGGGCCTCCAGCCGGCGTGAGGCGGATGCTTTCCGTCTGACGGGGACGAAGACGCGGGACGGCTTCCGGTATCTCATCACAGGTATCCTGCCGGCGGATAAGCTGCTGGCGGCGGCCCATGAGCACCACTGCTCGGTGACGGTCTTTCTGGCTGCCGTCATGGCCGAGGCCGTGATGGGCATTCAGGACGAGCGTTGTCCCCGCCGTTCCCAGAAGCCGGTCAAGATCACGATTCCGATCAATATGCGGCGTCTGTATAACAGCCGGACACTGCGGAATTTTGTTCTGACGCTGAATCTTGGGGTGGATCCCCGTAACGGAGACTACAGTCTCTATGACCTTTGTCAGGCTATCCGTCATCAGCTGGCAGCTGAGGCAACGCCCCAGGCCATGGCCGGGCGCATTGCAGCCAACGTGCTGCCCCAGAAGAATCCGGCAATCCGGCTGGCGCCGCTTTTTATAAAAAATGCTGTCATGGGTATGGTCTATGCCTCGACGGGTGAGAAGAAAGGCTGCCTCAATGTCTCGAATCTCGGCCGGGTGACGCTGCCGGAGAGCATGCAGCCCTATGCGGAACGCATGGAATTCATCGTGGGGGTTCAGAAGAGCTACCCGAACAACTGTGCCGTGCTGACGCTCGGAAACCGCACCTATATCAACATGATCCGCAGCATCCGGGAGACGGAGCTGGAGAGGCGCTTCTTTTCACGTCTGGTGGAACTGGGGATACCGGTGGAGATCGAGAGCAACGACGACGGCCGGTCAGACTGACGGCCCCGGGGGATGCGTTAAACGGATAAGTTCCGCAGCTGAGTGCAGCAGACAGAATCATCAGATAAGGAATAAGTATCGGCATGTATTGCGTGAAATGTGGTGTTAAACTTCAAAGCGGTGCGGGCAGCTGTCCTCTGTGCGGGACAGCGGTGTGGAATCCTGAAGGGGAAAGAACGGCGTCTGAGGCGGACCGCCGGTATTCCGACAAAACGCCCCGCCATTACCGGAGCTCAACATTGCCGCTGGCCATCGCTCTGACCGTGGTGGCGCTGGCGGCGGCCGCCTTCATTCTCATGCTGTGCGCCCATCTCTACGGGCGTCTGGCCTGGGGCGGTTATGTGGTGACGGCGATAGCTCTTTTTTATCTTATTGTCATTCTGCCGCTGTGGTTCCGAAAAGCCAATCCGGTCATTTTTCTGCCGGTGGATTTTGCGGGCATAGCCCTCTTCCTTCTCTATGTGGATCTGGCCTCGGGCGGCGGCTGGTACCTGTCCTTTGCCCTGCCGGTGACAGCCGTGACGGCGGTTCTTCTGGAGGCCTTTGTTGTCCTGCTGCGTTACGTCCGCGGCGGCAGATATTTTATCTTCGGCGGTTTTTTCATGCTGCTGAGCGGGTACCTGATATTGATCGAACTGTTTGAGCACGTGACCTTCGGCACAACGATGTTTCTGTGGTCCCAGTTTGCCGGACTGCCGGTGGGGCTGCTGGGCTTTTTCCTGATCCTGGCCGGTATCATCCGCCCGCTCAGGGAACTGTTGGATCGTACATTTTTCATATAAATCGCCATGACTGGTATAGGGGTAAAGCTTTCCCGGTCGGTGCCGCAGGCACTGACCGGGTTATTTTTTGGGGGGATAAAAGAAATTTTGCCAATAGAGAAAAAGAAATAAAATCATATTGTACTGGTATGCAAATAAGCAAGAAAATGAAGAATAGCATTCAAAAAAACTGAAATATATGTAATTTAAACACAAAATAACCTTGTTTTCTATAAGAGTATTTGTGGTATTTATACAAAATTAACAGCGTATTATTATTTGAATATGATTCAAAAAATCAATTGACGATTCCTGATTTTTGAAAGTATACTGAAATGGTAGGAAATAAACCACGGTGTTATTCACCTGTGTGGAAAGAGGAGGGGATAGTAACTATGAACGGCTATGAGAGATGTGTTGCTTTTGTCAATGGGAAGGAGACAGACCGACCGCCCTTTATGCCTTTGGTGATCGAATGGGCCTCACGTCAGTGCGGTCTCGATTATCGTGATTTCATCTACAAGCCCGATGTTCGTGTCAAGGCCTATCTGGATGTGGTAGAACGTTTTGATATTGACTGTGTTCTGCCGGATGCGGACTTTTCGGAGCAGCTGGAAGACTTCGGTCAGATTCCGGTCTGGTCGGAGAGCGCCGGTTATCAGGTTAAGCCGATTATCAACGGCCCGGAAGATATTGATAAGCTGGTGATTCCCGAGATTCGACCGGGGACACGCCAGGGCAACCGTGTTGAAATCATCCGTCGGGTGGCTGAGCATGAAAAGGGCCGCCGCTACATTTTCGGTATCTGCATCGGTCCCTTCACCGAGTATTGCAATGCCCGCGGCATGGCTAAAGCCATGAAGGAGATGGTGAAGGATCCCGATACGCTGCGGAAGGGCATGCAGGTATTTTTTGAAAACGGCATGAATTTCATCAAAGCCCAGCTGGAAGCCGGGGCTGACGGTATTCAGATCGTCGAGCCGGACTGCTCACTGATTTCACCGAAGTTCTACGAGGCGAACATTCTGCCGCTTCACAAAAAGATGGTGGAAGAGATCCAGAAGCATGAAAACGGCTTTGCCCGTCTCCATGTCTGCGGCGATACCAGTGCCCTGATGCCGTATACGCTGGCCACAGGCACGCGTATTCTGGACGCGGATTCGGCTGTCGATCTGGCGAAGGTGACGCCGCTCCTTGGCGAGGGTCAGGTCTTCTGCGGTAATCTTGACACGGCCGATGAACTTCTCAACGGTACCGTCGATATCTATCCGGAAGCGGTCAGACGCCGCGTCGAAGCGACCGGCAACCGGATCATCCTCTGCTCCGGCTGTGACGTGCCGCCGGCCACACCGGCTGAAAATGTCATAGCCTTCCATGATGCCGTGGCGGCTCTGGCACGCTGAGGATAGCGGTGCTTTTGAGTGATAGGAATTCGATTTTGACATAACTTTTTCAGGGGGATTTATGGAGAACAATCAGGAAACATTACAGGCCGGCAAGATCGGCAAAGGTGAAGTTATTGTCATGGCGGTGGCCGGTGCGGCCCCGGTCATGTGTATCGGCGGATCGATGGGCACCTTCCTCGGGCAGACGGGGACGGGCATTGCCCTGGCCGTGATTCTGGCTACGATCCTTCTTGTTATCATTGGTCTGAGCTACGGCGCTCTTGCCGAGAAATGCAACAGCTGCGGCGGGACCTATGCCTATGCGGCCGCCACTCTCGGCAAAACACCGGGTCTGTGGTGTCTGTTTATTTACTACGGCGTCATGGCAACGACAGCGGCCTGTCCGCCGGTTATCTTTGCTATCTATCTGAATACGCTGACCGGTATTCCGATCGTTATCGGCTGGGCCATATTTGCCGTGATCATGGTGGTGCTGACCACGCTGGGAACGGAGCTGTCCACCAAGGCTCTGGTCGTCGTCTTTCTTGCTGAAATGGCCGCCTTCATCATTCCGGGCGTCCGCTGCATCTTCCTCAGTGCCTCAGGCTTTGATTTCGGTGTTTCGCTGACCAATGCCTTCGCACCGTCGGAAGCCAACGGCATGTCCGGTATTCTGCTGGCGACATTGACCTGGGTCTGGTCCTTCGTCGGCTATGAAGCGCCTGCCTTCATGGGTGAAGAAGTCAAGGGCGGTGCGCGTTCGGTTCGCTTTGCCATTCCGGTTTCCGCCATTCTCTGCGGTGTTGTCTATGTTATCGGCTGCTGGCTGTGGACAGCCACGATGACACCGGAACAGATGGCGGCTCTGAGCAATAACGGCGACGCTCTGGCGGCTTACTGCCAGATGCTCGGTTACGGTTCCGGCTCACTCATTGTCAGTATCGGCGTTATGCTGGCGGCGCTGGCCTGTGGTCTGGCCTTCTATCAGATGATGCCGCGCTTCCTGTACGATCAGGCCCGCAAGGGTATCATCAGCCGCAAGGTGGCCCGCCTGAATAAGCGTCAGGTGCCGTATGTCGGCATGATCATCTATGTGGTCGTCTCCTTCTTTACCACCATGTACGCCGGCTATGCCTACGGCGGTCCGACGATCTTCGGTGTCCCGGCTTTTGACGGTGTCAATGACTGGTTCGTCATCATGGCTGTCTGCGCCACCTCCGCCTATGCGCTGGTCTGCGCCGGCCATATCCGTGAAGCTGCCGGCGACAACAGCCTGAAAGGCCTTATCCTCGGTAAGCTTCTGCCGGCAGCGGCTATCCTTGTTATCGCGTACATCATCATCTTCACGATCGGCGCGAAGTATCTGCTCTATACCGCGATCTTGTATATCCTGGCCCTGGTTCTGGCCCTCGTGTTCAGAAATAAAAAGGGTCTTGATATGACATAAACTCTTCCTATTCCATTGAAAAAGCACCGCCTTCCGTTTATCGGAGGCGGTGCTTTTCCTATGGCCGGTACAGCCGGCCGGCAGTGTTCAGAGCGGCTGTGATTAACGATAATCGAAACCGCTGTTTTCGCCCAGAGGCATATCCAGAATCTCCGGATGAGCAAAGATATGACGGATGAGCTTTAAGCTGCGGGCAAAATAGAAGCCGTCACCGATACGCTCATCAAGGGTGGCGCCGATATCGACGACATCACGGATCTCGCGATGTCCGTCCGGCATGGTGATCTCTTCCTTGTGAAGTGTTCCCAGCGTCACGAGCATACTGCAGGAACCGTAGTTGCTCAGATGATGGTAGACCGACGGACAGCCGATGCTGCCGAGATTGCTGACGGTGACAGAGGAATAGTTCGGATCGCCCTCTGTCAGGAAGCGGAGATTCCGGCCGTAATAATCGAGGCGTCGGACAATGCCGATGATCAGGGCCACCAGGAAACGGGGCAGGCTGGCAATCTTGTCAATGGTGTCATCGATGCCTTCGGTATGCTCCTTTTTGCGGATCTCCCGGACATCACCGTAGATGGCTTTGGAAATATCGTCAATGTTCTCATGATCCTTCGGGGACATGAACATCAGCGCCTCTTCGGCTCCGTCGGCAAAACGGCGCTTGGCGACAAAGCTGATGACGGCTTCCTTATGTTCGTAAATGCGGCGCCCCTGAATGAAACGGTTCATCATCGGCCGCTCCCGCAGCATGCGGGCGAGGCCCGCCACCGTGGCATGGAAAACCGTGGTCTTGTATTCCGGGTGTTCGGCATTTTTCTTCTCCAGGTATTTCACGAGCTCGGTGGCATCGAAGACATCGTGGAGATAGACCTCGCATTCGGTGCGCTTCGGCCAGAGATGGCACATGATCTTCTGAAGGCCTGTCACATCGGTTACCAGATAGGCATCACGCCGGTCACCGCGGCGTTTTTTTCTTTCTTCCATAAGTACTCCTTATCACATTCCGGCAGCCTGATTGGCTTCTTCCTCGAGTTTGCGGTAAGAGACCTTGCCGACGAGGGTCTTGGGCAGTTCCTTCCGGAAAATATAATCCTTCGGAAGCGCGTAGAGCGCTACATGGAGCTTCATCTCGTCGTGAATCTTCCGACGCAGCTCATCGCTTGGCTCAACGCCGTCCCGCAGGACGATGTAGGCCTGAATGCGCTGGCCCCGGCGGGCATCGCGGACACCGATCACGCAGCTGTAGGCCACCTCCGGAATACTGTCGATGACATTTTCAAGCTGAGACGGATAGACATTGTAGCCGTTGGTGATGATCATGCGCTTCAGGCGCTGACGGAAGTAGACGAAGCCGTCCTCATCCATGTGTCCCAGGTCGCCGGTGTAAAGCCAGACGCGGCCGTCGCTCAGGACCCGCAGCGTTCTGGCGGTCTCTTCGGGATTGTTCAGATAGCCCAACATGACGGTGGGGCCGCTGATGATAATCTCGCCCTCGGTGCCCGCCGGCAGCACATCATCCGTGCCGGGGGTAACGATGGCGTAGCTGGTATCCGGATAGGGGATGCCGATGCTGCCGGGACGGTAATCGTCATGGGGCGTCAGACAGCTGGCGGTAACGCATTCGGTCAGGCCGTACCCCTCCTGAACCTGAATGGAGGCGCCGTGTTCCTGAAGGAAGGCGTCAACCTTCTTCTTAAGCTCGATGGACAGGGAGTCGCCGCCGCAGAACATACCCATCAGGAAGTCCAGTTTTTTGCCGTCAAGCTGCGGCATATGAAGAAGGGCCTCGTAGATCGTCGGCACCCCGGCGATAAAGTTCGGCTTTTTCTTGATCAGCATGTCGGCGTAGCTTTTTGTCGTGAAGTTCGGCATCAGGATTGATTTGACGCCGTGGATCAGGACGGTGTGGATATTGACGCCCAGACCGAAACCATGGAAGATCGGCATGCAGCTCAGCATACGGAGCCCCGGCTTAAAATCATAGGGAATGCGGGCTCGGCACTGCAGGGCCAGCGCGTTCATGTTATAATCGGACAGACAGATGCCCTTCGGGGTGCCCGAGGTGCCGCCGCTGTAGAGAATCACGGAGGTGCGGTCCCGGCGGAAGGCGGCTTCTTCGGGATCGGGCCCGCGGTCACCGGCCTTGAGGAACCGGGTCCAGAGCACGGCGTGATCGGAGTTCGGGTATTTCAGATAGGCACGGCCGGCCTTCAGAACATAGAGGGCGTTCAGCGGGACCGGCAGTTCGTCCTGCATACGGCAGACCAGGATCTCCACGGCATGCTTCACGTCCTTGAGGGCATTTTCCACTTTTTCGTAGAAAAGGTCCACCGTCAGGATCTTCTTGCTGTCGGAGACATTCAGATAGAAAGAGATCTCGTTCTGAGCCGAGAGCGGGTGGATCATGTTGGCCACGGCACCGATTTTATCAAGACCGTAGAAAGCCGCCAGAGCCTGAGGCACATTGGGCAGGCAGATGGTGACGACATCCCCTTCTCCGATACCGGCGGCGGCAAAGGCCCGGGCAGCCCGATCGATCTTGGCGCGGAATTCGCGGTAAGTGGTCTCTTTGCTGTAAAACTCGTAGGCCGGTTCGTTCGGATACGTTTCTGCACAGTCGGCTATCATGCGATACATGGTTTTTTCGGGGTAGTCGATATGTGAGATGTACTTGTTGGCAGTCATGGGTTAACTCCTTATAAATATTAAAAAACAATAAATATTATACCATAAGATTGACTTTGCAAGTAAACTTTGATACATCACAGGACTTCCTGCGGGGTCTGTATAGAAAAAAACACAATGAGAGAGGGCCCGGCAGCCGGTGCCTGTGAGGAAAAGGATAACTATGACAATCAAGACGAAGGCAAGCCGCCGGCTTCTGGCACTGGATATGGATGGGACGCTGCTCAATTCCCGCAAGGAGGTGACGCCGGCCACGGCAAAGGCTCTGAAAAGTCTGAGAGACAGAGGCATCGTGCTGGCCCTCTGTACCGGCCGCAACATCAGCGACGGCGGCGAGATCCGGGAGGCCATGACACTGTTTGATTATGCGATATTTGCCAACGGCGCCCATATCGTGGATCTTGCCAGCGGCCGTACGCTGGCCGTGAATCCTCTGCCGCGCCGTCTGGCCGCCGAGGTCCTCCGGGCGGTCGAGACGGAGGATATGGTCATACGCGTCCTCTGTGAGGATCGCATCGTGATGCGCCGGCGGGACCT
Source organism: Lachnospiraceae bacterium (assembly GCA_029005135.1). Lineage (GTDB taxonomy): Bacteria > Bacillota > Clostridia > Lachnospirales > Lachnospiraceae > Chordicoccus. Next base: position 4,671 of record JAQXFO010000060.1, on the reverse strand, counting down.
TTCCCTGATGGCGCCCTGCCATATTCCGAATTATGAATCTCTGATGAGACGCATTGCCGCCTTCTATGATAGTGAGGCGGCGTTCATGGAGGCTGTCACCTCGGAGGGGGAGGCTGCGGCAGCGTCCGGGCCGGCTGTCGCGGACACCAATGCGGCTGAGCCGCCCCTGACGGTGCTGAAGATCGTTTTTTCCTGCCGTGACTGGGAGACCGCGCTGCGGAACAAAGCAAAGGCGGACGCGATCCCGGGTCTCACCTCAGCGACCTCGGACACCCCGGGCTTTGAGATCTCCGCCGCCGGCGTGGATAAAGGCGAGGGCCTGAAGGCCCTGTGCCGCTATCTTGATATCCCCGTATCTGCCGCCGCGGCGGCCGGGGATTCGGGCAACGACATTCCCTCCGTCAGAGCCGCGGGCCTGGGCATCGCCATGGGCAATGCGGAAGAAGCGGTCATCGCCGCCGCGGATGTCACGGTCGCCGACTGTGACCATGAGGGCGTCGTCGAGATCGTCCGGAGATTTTTCTGAGCGCTTCACAGTTTTTACACAATCCGTTGATATAAGGAGATTAACGACATTTGTGTAAATACGAAGGAGACAGGATTGAGAAAAAATAAAGGAAAAGAAAGAGAAGGCGGGCGCCGGAAGGGCGCTGTGCTCCGCGGCATTTTTTTAACGCTGCTGATCCTGATGGCGGCGGGTGTGGCATTTCTTATTCTTATTATTTCCAGGGCCCCCGCCCTCGACATTCTGGATGCCGAGCCGGACGGCTATCGCACCAGTGTCCTCGACGACGAAGGCAATGTGGTACTGACCCTGTCGGGACAGGAATCCAACCGCGTGTATGTCAAGCTGGAGGAGGTACCGGAGGATCTGCAGCACGCCTTTGTGGCGGTGGAGGACGCCCGTTTCTATACACATCACGGCATCGACCTGCGCGGCATCGCCCGGGCTTTCGTCCAGGGCGTTACCCACGGCCGTTTCAGTGAGGGCGCCAGCACCATCACGCAGCAGCTGCTGAAAAATAACGTTTTTACCGACTGGACGAAGGAGGAGACGTTCCTCGATAAGCTGGAGCGCAAGATCCAGGAGCAGTATCTGGCCATCCGCCTCGAAATGAAGGTGGACAAAGACTGGATCCTTGAAAATTATCTCAACACGATCAATCTGGGCGGCGGCAACTGGGGCGTCCAGACGGCTGCCAGATATTATTTTGACAAGGATGTGTCTGAGCTGACCCTCTCGGAGTGCGCGGTCCTGGCCGGGATCACGAAGAATCCGACGACCTACAATCCGCTGAAGAATCCTGACAAGAACAGCGAGCGCCGCGACAAGGTCCTGAAAAATATGCTCGAGCAGGGCTATATCACCCAGGCCGAGTACGACGAAGCCAAGGCCGACCCCGTCTATGAGCGGATCGCCGAGGCCCACAGCAACGGCTCCTCCGCCGAGATCATGACGTATTTTGAAGACATGCTGATCTATCAGGTGCTGGAGGACCTGATGACGACCCAGTCCTGCTCCGAGGAAGAGGCCTGGAACCTGATCTACCGCGGCGGTCTGACGATCTGCTCCACGGAAAACAGCGCCCTTCAGACTCTGGCGGAAGAGGAGGCCAACAAGGAGGCCTACGGCAGTCCCGAGGCCCAGGTGTCGGTGGTGATCATCGACAACAATACCGGTGCCGTCAGAGCTATGGTGGGCGGCCGCGGCGTCAAGGACGCGTCGCTGATCTACAACCGTGCCGTGTCGGCGATCCGTCAGCCCGGCTCCGCCATTAAGATCATCGGCGAGTACGCGGCCGGCCTGGAGAGCAAAAGCCTGACACTGGGCACGGTCTTCGATGACGCGCCCCATCAGTATTTCGACGGCAGCGAGATACACAACGCCGACGGCCGCTATGTCGGCGCCACAACGGTCCGGGAAGCCATCGTCCGTTCCGGCAACGTGGTGGCGGTCAAATGCCTCCAGCAGATAGGCGTGGACGCTGTCTATGACAGCCTGGCCGATTTCGGCATTTCCACCTTGACGGACGACGATAAAGTGGAAGCCCTGGCCCTGGGCGGGACTTACAACGGCGTCACCAATCTGGAAATGACGGCCGCCTACAGTGCCATCGCCCGCGGCGGCAGCTATATCGAGCCGGTCTATTACACCCGGATCCTGGATCGCGAGGGCAAGGTGCTGGTGGAGAAGATACCGGATTCCCACCGGGCAGTCTCGGAGGAGACAGCCGCCCTTCTGACCCTGGCCATGGAAGATGTCATGACCCGCGGCACCGGTACCCCCGCTAATGTGGACGGCATGACCCTGGCCGGCAAGTCCGGTACCACGACGGGCGCTGCCGACAGCTGGTTCCTGGGCTTTTCACCCGAATATACGCTGGGCGTCTGGGGAGGCTATGACGATAACCGCGCCCAGAGCGATGTGGGCTACACCAAGCTTATCTGGCACGGCATTATGGCCGGAACCCGGAGTCTGACAGACGGCGGCAGCTTTGCGATGCCGGAGGGCCTTGTCAGCGCCGAGATCTGCACCAAGTGCGGCAAGCTGGCCGAGAACGGCCTGTGCGACAGCACGGTGCAGGGCAACATGACAACAACAGAGTATTACCGCAGCGGCACCGCTCCGTCGGAGCGCTGTGACTGCCATACCAAGATCACGATCTGCCGCGACAGCGGTCAGAAAGCCGGCTTTTATTGTCCTCAGACCAGCCGCGAGGTAAGAGTTTATCTGAATACGGCAGCGCCGGGCACGGAAGATGAGCCCTATGGGCTGCCGGCCGGTCTGGAGACCTCGTCCTGTCCGGTTCATGTTTCCTTCTGGGATAAGCTGTTCGGCGGCGATAGCGATGAGGATGACGGCGATACCGACGATGATGCGGGAGAGGACACCGGCAGTGATGCCGGCAGTAATACCGGCAGTAATATCGAAGGGGATGGCGGCAGCACCGCGGGCAGCGCCGGCAGCGGTGCAGGCTCAGGAAATGAGGGCCAGGGAACCGGCGGTACGGGTTCGAATGCCGGTTCGGGTGATGATAACAGCAGCCGCAGTCCCTTCGGCGATCTCGTTGCCGACTGGTGGAACAGCATGTTCAGTGCGGCCTGAGAGGACGGCTGCGCCATTTCGGAAAGAAAAGAAACGGAAAAGAAATGGCGTTAGAGGGACAGGGTTAGCCGGTTTGGCATGGCAAGCAGCCGGTTTTGAAATGGTTGACATAAGATTGTTCCTCGGGGCTGGAGGAAGGCGGCCCCGGGAGAGAGTTTTGCGGTGATAAGAAAGGAGAAGCCTCTATGAAAAAGAAGACTCTGAAGCTCATGGCTTTGCTTATGGCGGCGGCACTGACTGCGTCCCTGACAGCCTGCGGCAATGCGGCCGATACCGCCGTGGAACAGTACAACTATGCTGATGCCGAAAGCGCAGCCGTTGTCTCCGAAGAGTATGAGGAGGAAGCGGAATACGGCTATGACAACGGCAGCGGCATCGATCTCACAGCCCAGAGCCAGGAGAACCAGAAGCTGGTCTACCGCTGTCAGATCGAACTTGAGACCCTTGATTACAGCGCCACCATGGCTTCTGTCAAAGACGTTGTTGACAAATATCAGGCCCTGATCCAATCTGAATCGACCTCCGACAATGTCTATGACTGGACCGATGCCAGCAGCCGCCGGAACCGCCGCACCTATCTGACGATCCGCGTCCCGTCGGAATCCTATCAGGACTTCATCGGCAGCATCGGTGAGAGCGGCCATGTCGCATCCCAATCACAAGAGGTCGACAACATTACCCGGGCGTACAGTGATCAGAGCGTCTACGTCGAGGCACTCAAGACCCAGGAAACGCGTCTTCTGGAAATGATGAAGCAGGCGGAAACGGTTGAAGACATGATCACCATCGAAAGCCGTCTGACGGAAGTCCAGACCGAGCTGACTCAGGCGCAGCAGACCCTGGCCGGCATGGACACGGATGTGGCCTATTCCACCGTGGAACTGACGATATCGGAAGTCACGATCTACACGCCGGATACGGAAACCTTCGGCGAACGCTTTGTTGACAGCTTCGGCCGTTCCTTCAGCAATTTCCTGGATGTTATCGGCGATATCATCATTGCCCTAATCTATCTGCTGCCCTTCCTGATCCTTATTGCCGTCGTAGCCCTGATCCTGGTCCTTATCGTTCGGACCGTCGGCAAAAAAGGCAAAACAAAACGTGCCGCCAAAGCCCGGGCCAAAGCGGAGGCAGCCATGAAGAAAGAGGAAATGGCGGAAGAGAAGACCGAGTGATCGGGACAAGGGCCCGAAGGTTGGCTCTTTCGTATAGAAAAAGACGATAAGTGAAGATGAGAAGAAGTCAGCCGTCGCTTCGACGCCCGTCTTCGTCCCCCTCAGCCCGGACTTGCGTCAGGTCTTCGGGCTCCTCGGGACAAGGGCGTCCGCGCGATCGGCTGACTTCTTCTTTGCAGGCTATCGGTAGACTCTTATAAAAGGCTGTGTCACAACACAAGGTTGATAAATGAACAAAAGCAGCCGATATATAGGTTGATGAGCTTTGGCGAATCAAAGCTGATGGTCTGGGGTGGTTCACTGTAAACGGCTGAAACTGAAAAACAAAGCGTAACGGCAAAGTCGTCATTTTGTCTTGCTACTTCGTCATTTTAGAATGAATGACGAAGC
>JAQXFO010000059.1 GCA_029005135.1 Lachnospiraceae bacterium | reverse complement strand
ATGGAAAGCGTCATGGCTGCAGCAAGGATTGTTGCAAATACTTTCTTCTTCATACTTCTTCTCCTTTTGTCTATTTTAACAGCCGCTATGGCCGTTAAACACAAGGTATCAAAAACAACACTATGAATTATAGCGATGTCTTACAGGAATGCAAGTGAAAAATTTTTGTACATTTTGTGAAATTTTCACTTTTTCAGTCTGTCAAAGATCACCATGGCGCCGCCGATAACGCCGTTATTCTGTCCGTCCGTCGCATGAATGAACACCAGATCATCCGCGGGAAGGGGGTGACGGGTGCGCCGCCGGATCTCATCCTCCAGCAAGGCGATGGGGAAGTCGGGCATGGAAATGACGCCGCCGCCCAGGATTACATAGTCGGGATCGAGCAGGGTGATCTCCGAGGCCATGGGGATGGCGCATTCTCTCACAAACTGCTGAATACGGGGATCGTTACCGTGTTTCGTGAAGACGTCGCCGATAAAGCAGTCCGGGAAAAGCTCCTTTGTCAGTCTGGCCAGTGCATTGCCGCAGCAGCGGGTCTCCACGCAGCCGACGGCACCGCAGCCGCAGACGTCCTCAACGCCGTAGAGCGGAATGTGTCCCAGTTCTCCGGTGACCCCGTGCTTGCCGTTGAAGAAATGACCGTCCAGATAGAGGGCATTGCCCAGGCCCGTGCCCAGATACATGCCGAGGATGGTTTTGTTTTTGTCGGGGTCGAGGTTCATTTCCTTGATATCATGCATCAGGAGGAAGATGACATCGTGGCCGACAAAGACCGGGATGCCGAGGGCTTCTTCCATGATATGACCCAGCTCCACACCCTGAAGGCCGTGGAGATAGGGAACCGAGTAGATATAACTGCCGTTTTTGCTGACAGCCCCCGGGATGCCGACGGAGATACCGCAGATGGTGCGGCCGGCGGCTTCGCGGGCGATATAATCACGGACGGCCTCGATCAGATTATTGACGGAATCGCCGGCCAGAAGCTCCTGGGAGCTTCGTCTCTCATAGGATGTCAGTTCAAAATCGGTGTCGACGATACCCAGGCGGATATTGGTGCCGCCGATATCAATACCGAGAGCGTAGGATTTTGACATAAAGATCTCCTTAGGCGTTGACAGCCCGGTTGAAATTGTCCATCAGGATATCCCAGGCTTTCTCAAGATCGGGATCGTTGTTGAAGAGGCCTGAGGTGCCGACGATAAAGGATTCGATGCCGGCATCGGCCAGAAGCCTGAAGGTTTTGGCGTTGCAGGAACCGTCGATCTCAATGATGAAATGGTATTTTTCGGGGTTTTCATCTTTCAGATGTTTGGCTTCACGCACCTTATCCAGGACTTCCGGAATGAAAGCCTGACCGGCAAAGCCCGGATCCACGCTCATAAAGGTGATCTTGTCCAGCTTATGCATATAGGCTTCGATCATGGAGAGCGGTGTCTCAGGATTGATGGCCACGCCGGCTTTGAAACCGGCCTTTTTGATCTGATCGATCAGACGGAAGGCACTGCCGTTGATGGTTTCGGCATGGGGGCAGTAGTAGCTGACGATGCCGCGTTTTGTCATATCGGCGACCGCCTTTTCACAGAGCGGCAGGTACAGGGCCGGATCCGTGACCATCAGGTGGAAATCGAAGGGGATGTCGCAGGCCGGAGCCATGGCCTTGGCCAGGTCCGGAGACAGGGTGATGTTCGGGACATAGTGGCCGTCCATAATGTCAAAATGATACATATCGGCTCGTTTGTTGAGAATGGACAGCTGATTTTTCATGTCAAGGAAGTCCATGCACATAAGGGACGGGTTAATGATCGGTTTCATGGCGATATCCTTTCTTTATTAAATAATCACGGGAGAGTGACCGAACGGACACTCTCCCGGACACCGTCGGGAGACGGATTATTTCTTGGAAGCGGTTGAGACAAAGTGGTCGATGGTGACGGAGATAATGATCAGGGCACCCATGACGATCTTCTGCATGGAGGCGTCGATCATAAGAACGGTCATACCGTAGTTGATGATACCGATGATAAGACCGCCGACGACAACGCCCGGGATCTTGCCGACACCGCCGAAGAAGGAGGTGCCGCCGATGATTGTCGCAGCGATGGCGTAGGTCTCGTAGCCTGTACCGGCTGTCGGGGCAGCGGCGTTCAGACGGCCGATAAGGACAACACCGGCCAGACCGGAGCAGGTACCGGAGATCATATAGACGATCATCTGGTGAAGCTTGATATTGATGCCGGAATACCAGGCGGATTCACGGTTGCCGCCCAGGGCATACAGGTTGCGGCCGAGTTTGGTTCGTGTAGTCATGAACCACAGGATAACGGCAGCGCCAAGGGCGATGATGGCAGAGAAGGGCAGGAAGCCGATCTGACCTGACATGAAGGATGAGAAGGAGGCCGGGAAGCCGTAAATGTTTTGAGCACCGGAGATGACCAGCATAACGCCGAAATAGATCGTCTGCATACCCAGCGTGATGATGAACGGATGCAGGCCGGTGAAGTTGATCAGAGCGCCGTTAATGGCACCGATCAGGGTACCGGTCAGAACGCCGATGATGCAGGCCAGACCCCAGGGCAGACCCAGGTTGACCATGGCCATGGCGGCGACCATACCGGTCAGACCGCAGGCGGCGGAGACGGACAGATCGATGAAGCCCAGCAGGATGGCGAAGAATTCGCCGAGGGCCAGAAGGATGTTAACAGAGGACTGTTTCAGGATCTGCGGGATAGATGTCGGCGTGAACAGGGCACTGGGTTTGCAGATGGCCAGAACCACCAGAAGAAGAACCAGAATGCCGATCGTGCCGTATTTCTGCCACAGTGTACCAAAATTAACTTTTTTCTTTTCTTTTGTATTACTCATGGATAACCCCTCTCTTATTCATTCGTGGAAATCTTGACAATTTTTTCCTCGGAGGCTTCGGAATTCTTAAGAACAGCCTGAAGTTCGCCGCCGCGGAAGACAGCAATACGGTCACAGGAACTCAGAAGCTCGGTCTGCTCTGAGGAGACCATCAGAACGCCCTTGCCCTCATTGGCCAGACGGCGCATCAGGAGATAGATCTCAGCCTTGCTGCCGACGTCGATACCCTTGGTCGGCTCGTCAAAGATCAGAACTTCGGACTCGGCGGCCATCCATTTGCCGAGAATGACCTTCTGCTGATTGCCGCCGGAGAGGTCTGTCGTCATCTGGTTGACACTGGTACACTTGATGCCGATGCTGGCTTTCTGTTCCTCGGCCCAGTCATTTTCCTTGTTCAGTTCCAGCAGACCGCCGATACCGCCGGCTGTGGAGGTCTTGATAAAGGGAACCAGAGAAATGTTCTGTTTGCAGGTAAAGTTTTTGGCGAAGCCGGTCTCACGGCGGTTTTCGGTCAGCATGCCCAGACCGTTCTTGATAGCGGTATAAGGATTCTTGATGTGCAGTTCTTTGCCGTTCAGGAAGACCTGGCCGCTGCTCTTGGGAACGGCGCCGAAGATGGCTTCCATACACTCGGTACGGCCGGCACCGACAAGGCCGGCAAAGCCGAGGATCTCACCCTTGTGGAGCTGGAAGGAAATGTTGCGGCATTTGCCGTCGGCCCGGGAAATGTTCCTGACTTCGAAGATGACGGGCTGGCTTTCGATATCAAGAGCGGGATCGGCCAGATAGGTGCCTTTGACTTCTCGGCCGACCATCAGTGTGACCAGCTGATCGATCGTCAGATCCTGGATGGGATAGGTGCCGACATAGGTGCCGTCCTTCAGAACGGTGATGCGGTCGCCGATCTGATGCAGTTCGCTCATCTTATGGGAGATGTAAACGATGCCGCAGCCTTCGGCTTTCAGATTGCGGATCAGATCGTGAAGATTGGCGACCTCGGAAGTGGTAAGAGAGGTGGTGGGTTCGTCAAGAACGATGACCCTGGCACCGGAGACGAGCGCTTTGGCGATTTCGCAGAGCTGTTTTTCGGGCATGGCCAGATCGCCGACGAGCGTTTTCGGATCGCGGTTAAGGCCGACCTTTTTCAGGACGCCTTCGGCCTTTTCGGCCATCAGCTTGTAGTCAACCACCGGCAGGCCGCAGAATTTCTTTGTCGGAAGCTTGCCGACAAAAAGGTTTTCGAGAATCGATAATTCATTGATGACTGAAAGCTCCTGATACACGACGGCGATGCCTTCGTTGTAGGAGTCCTTTGTCGTCAGGGCGGAATACTCGTGTCCGTGACAGATGATCTTGCCGCTGGTCGGCGTGTAAACGCCGGAGAGGATCTTCATCAGTGTCGATTTACCGGCACCGTTTTCACCGATCAGGACATGGACTTCGCCCGGCATGATATCAAAGCTGATGTTGTCCAGCGCTTTGACACCGGGAAACTCTTTGGTTATACCAACCATTTGAATCAAAGGTTCCATTCATTACCCTCACTTCTATAGATTTCCACAGGTAACAAAGCATGCCGATATTTACCTGTGAATTTTTAGACATAGATACTTTATCACAAAACGATAATCGGTACTATCTAAATTATAATTTTCCAAACAAAAGATCAGTCTTTTGGGTGAGGATGGCGCGCTGCCGCGGCATTATTCTTTACGCCGTATGTCGTAAATGTTATTATGCTTAATAATGTCAATGCCCGGTGTGAAAAAATGAGGTGAGGATTATGAAAACGGCTGAGATTATCGAGAATATGTGCACGGAAATGGGAATCACGAAAGCGGATCTGGCCAAAAAGATGGGTATGCTGCCGTCTTCATTATATAGAAAGCTGGCCAGAGAAAGCATGACGCTTGAAGAACTTCAGACCTGTCTCAGTGTGATGGATGTCCGCTTGTCCTATGAACTGGAGTATCCGACCGGTCATGTGCACGAGGCCCGTATCAGTCATGAAATCCTTCTCCGGCGTCTGGACGTGATGGGAAAGATGCAGGAGGCACTGGAAGCTTCCCTGGCCCTCCAGAAAAAGTCCCTGCGCGAGCTGCGAACCTCCCTGCATAACGCTGTCGGTTATGTGGAACTGGCGATGAACCATCCTGATGACAGCAGCGAATATATCAAACGGCTGAATCCTGTTCTTAATGCCATGGATCAGACTCTGGCCTGTGCCCTCGGAGACCCGATAGAGACGGAGACGAAGCGGGACGTCGCTGTGGATCCGGCGGTGCTGGCGGGGTATCGTGTGCTGATCGTCGATGATAACCAGCTGAACAGGGAGATTATGAAGGCCGTTCTTGTGGATAAGGGCCTGGCAGTGGATGAGGCCTCAAACGGCCGTGAAGCCTCCGCTGTGGTGTCGCGGGAGATGCCTGGCTATTATCATGTGAGTCTGATGGATATTGAGATGCCGGTCATGGACGGTTTTGCGGCGACTATGGCGATCCGGTCTCTGCCGAACCGGCTGCGGGCCAACGTGCCGATCATTGCCCTGACCGCCAACGCGACAACTGAGTTCCGGGAGAAGGCAGCGGCCGTCGGCATGGATGACTTTCTCGTGAAGCCGGCCAATTCGGAGCGGCTTCTGGCTGCGATCGCGGGTCTTGTCTGACCGGACCCCATTGTGAACGGTGTGATTGCCGGAAAAGTGCAGGCCTCGATATCTGACTTCAAAAAGACATCACCGCCCCTTCAGGCGTTGATGTCTTTTAACATGGATTCCGCCGTGACGCCGAAGAGACGGGCCAGAGCTGTCAGGTTGCCGGTGCTGGGATCCGAAGCACCGGATTCCCATTTCGAGACGGCCTGCCGGCTGACGCCGAGAGATTCGGCCACAAATTCCTGAGTCATATGGCAATCAAGGCGGTGACGGCGGATCACCTCACCCAGTGAGCGGGCCGCGGCTTTTTTTTCTGCTCTGACGGGCCCTGAGCGGATGTATTTCCGCAGTGCTTTGATGGCGAGAATAAGCAGATAGACAAGGGCGCCGATGACTGCCAGAAAGAACGGCAGGACAATAAGAATGGAAAGTGAAAAAAAGTGCATGGCAAAGACCTCCTGTATGCTATGCCTGAAACTCAAGATAAGTCTATCATAGGTGAAAAAGAGCGGTTGCGCCACCAACTATGACGCAACCGGTAATGATTCAGACATCTGTAAAACAGACACATACGCATTCATAAAGTGCCTATCTGCCGCCGGTATACTCAGGCATTATGATAAAGAGGAAAAACTCCGCAAAGCGGGAAGATAAGCGGAGAGGAGAGGCAGACATGAGCGGCATTTTAAGAAAATGGAGGCTGTCGGACGCAGCGGATCTGGCGGCAGCCTTGAATAACGAGAGAATTCTGAACAATCTGCGGGACGGACTTCCCTTTCCCTACACAGAGAAGGACGCTTATGACTATATCGCGGGCATGCTCGCTGCCGACGAAAACGATACCTTTGCCTATGCTATCACGCAAAATGATCGGGTCATCGGCAGTATCGGCGCGTTTCGTCAGGATAATATCCACCGGAAGACGGCGGAACTGGGCTACTATCTGGCGGAGGAGTTCTGGGGACAGGGCATTATGACGGAGGCCATACGGCAGATCTGTGAGATTATCTTCGCGGAAACCGATATCCTGCGTATTTATGCCGAGCCCTTTGCTTACAACACAGGTTCCTGCCGGGCTTTGGAAAAGGCCGGCTTTTCCTGTGAGGGCATCATGAAAAACAATGCCGTGAAAAACGGCAAGATCCTGGACATGACGCTTTACAGCCTGACCCGCATCCCGGAGCCGTATCCTGTCCGCCGGCTGACAAAAGATGAGATACCGGCGGCATCGGCTCTTTGCTGGCGCGTGTTCCTTGAGTTTGAAGCCCCGGTTTACCCGCCGGAAGGTGTCGCGGCATTCCGGGCCAGTCTGGATGACCGGGAGCGCATCCGGCAGATGTCATTTTACGGCGCCTTTGACGGGGATATCCTGGTGGGTGTCCTGGCCATGCGTGCACCGCAGCACATCGGCGGCTTCTTCGTGGAGTCGTCCTATCATCGCAGGGGAATCGGCAGGCGTCTGTTCGAAGCCATGAGGCAGGATTATGCCCGTCAGGTTTTCACGGTCAATGCGTCCCCCTGCGGGGTGGAGGTCTATCGACACCTGGGTTTTGTCCCGACGGACAGTGAACAGCTTGTGGATGGCCTGCGGTTTACGCCGATGCAGTTCGGCTGACGGCTGGCTTTGACTGTCACGGTTCATTTTGTGCCGTGTATCAGCGGTTACTCCTGACGCCCCCGGCCGGAGTCATAAAGACTATCCTGAGAATTATGACAAAAAAATAAGGCTGCTGCAGGATGTTCTGATGCAGCAGCCCTTTTTGACTCCTTAAGATGGCGATGATGTGATCAATGCCGGCGGTGGGACTCGAACCCACACACCCTTGCGGATAACAGATTTTGAGTCTGTCTCGTCTACCAATTCCGACACGCCGGCATGACAATACGGACTTATTATAGCATGTTCACCAGAAAATAAAAGAAGAAATTGTTATCCTCAGTCGCTTCTGTGCTACAATTATCAGGACATAGCCGCGCTCTGTCGCTGACAGCAGAGAGCGGCGGCGAGGAGAGACAGCATGATCATCAGTTATCGGGCCGATCCTGCCGGTGTCATCAGATCGGCGGCGTCATCGTTGAATGAGCTTTTTGACAGGAGCCGCAGCCATCCTCCCGTTATCTGTACGACAGGCGGCGGCGGCAAGACCACGGTCCTGAGGCATTTTCAGGATCAGTATCTGGCAGAGGGCTGTCCGAGCATCGTTATGACCACCACGCATATTCAGGATTGGGATCAGCCCTTCTGTCTGAGACGGGAATCCCGGGAGGAGGCCGGGGCGATCCTGGAACGCTTCGGACGCCTGTGGGTGGGCATACCCTGCGAGTCAGGCAAGCTGGGACCCGTCTCCCATGACTTCTATAAGTATCTGAAATCACTTGATCTGCCGCTTCTTATCGAAGCGGACGGGGCGAAGCATCAGCCGGTGAAAGCGCCCCGGGCTTCGGAACCGGTTATTCCGGCGGAGACCGACCGGGTGCTGTGGGTCTGCGGCCTTGACTGCCTGGGTAAACGCATTATTGATACGGCGTGCCGGCCGGAGCTGACAGCGGCACTTCTTAATAAAACAGTGGAGGACAGGCTGGATCGGCGGGATATCGTCATGCTGGCTCTCAGCGACAGAGGCGGCCGCAAGGGCGTCGGCGTCCGGCAGTACGGCGTTATCCTGAATAAGGCCGATGACGCTGCCCTGAGGGAAGAGGGCGATGCCATAGCCCGGGACCTTGCCGCATCCGGTGTCAATGACGTCTGCGTCACGGCGGACCTTGCCCCGAGGCGGGAGGACCTTGACTGACATTTTGCTGCCCGTTTTGACACGGATTTCAGAAAAAAAACATAATTTCCTTCTTGCCTGTTTGTAAAAATATACTATTATGGTATAATATCAGGATGGTTGAAAGCCAACCGTCCCTATCTGCTATTGTTACTGCCTTAGCCGTCTATAACGGTGGAAAGGATACTATGAAGCATATGATTTACCTGGATAACGCGGCAACGACGCGGGTGAAAGAAGAAGTTCTCGATGCGATGCTGCCCTTTTTCAGAGAGACCTACAGTAATCCGTCGGCTATCTACAGTTTTGCCGGCAAAAGTATGGAAGCCGTCAACGAAGCCAGAAAGAACGCAGCGGCCCTGATCAATGCCCGCCCTGAGGATGTTTATTTCACAGGCGGCGGCAGTGAATCCGACAACTGGGCGCTGAAAGCGGCGGTCGAAGCCTATGCCTGCAAGGGCAAACATATCATTACCAGTAAGATTGAGCATCACGCCATCCTGCATACCTGTCAGTATCTGGAAAAGCAGGGCTGCGAGGTAACGTATCTCGATGTGGATGAGAACGGCGTTATTTCTCTGGATGCCCTCGAAAAAGCCATTCGTCCGGATACGATCCTGATCTCGATCATGACAGCCAACAATGAGATCGGCACCATCGAGCCCATCGCCGAAATCGGCCGCATCGCCCACGCCCACGGCGTCCTTTTCCATACCGATGCGGTTCAGGCTTACGGCCATATTCCGCTGGATGTGGAAGCCATGAACATCGACATGCTGTCGGCCAGCGGCCACAAGTTCAACGGCCCCAAAGGTATCGGTCTGATGTATATCCGCAAGGGCGTGAAGATCCGCTCCTTTATCCATGGCGGCGCGCAGGAAAGAAAGAGACGTGCCGGGACTCTGAATGTCCCCGGCATTGTCGGCGTCGGCAAGGCAGCTGCGCTGGCGGCGTCCCATATGGAAGAACGCATGGCGAAAGAGACCGCGCTTCGCGACCATCTCATCTACCGTGTGCTCAACGAGATTCCGCATTCCCGCCTGAATGGCCACAGAACGGAGCGTCTGCCGAACAACGCGAACTTCTGCTTCCGCTTTATTGAAGGTGAATCCATGCTGATGCTGTTGGATGAGGCCGGTATCTGCGGCTCCAGCGGTTCAGCCTGCACCTCCGGCTCCCTGGATCCCTCTCATGTTCTGCTGGCCATCGGTCTGCCCCACGAGATCGCCCACGGGTCTCTCCGTCTGACACTCTCAGAGGAGACCACCATGGAAGATATCGATTATGTGGTGGACGAACTGAAGGAGATCATCGCAAGACTGCGGGAAATGTCCCCTCTCTATACTGATTTTGTAAAAAAGGAAAAGGCCTGACGGGCCGATGGAGGATAACCATGTACAGCGAAAAAGTCATGGATCATTTTAAGAATCCGAGAAATGTCGGCGAGATCGAGAATGCCAGCGGTGTCGGTACGGTTGGCAATGCCAAGTGCGGCGACATTATGCGGATGTATCTGGATATTGATGACAACGGGATCATCCGGGACTGTAAATTCAAGACCTTCGGCTGCGGTGCCGCCGTGGCCACCAGTTCCATGGCCACGGAACTGGTCAAGGGCAAAACGATCCGGGAGGCTCTGGAAGTCACGAACAAAGCCGTGATGGAGGCTCTGGACGGTCTGCCGCCGGTGAAGGTGCACTGCTCCCTGCTGGCGGAGGAAGCGATCCACGCCGCTCTCTGGGATTATGCCGAGAAGCACCATATCGTCATCGAGGGGCTTGAAAAACCGGTGACGGACATTTCCGAAAAAGAGGAAGAGGAAGAGTATTGATCCTCTTGAGGGAACTGCAGAAACAGTTCCGGAAGAAAAAGCCATAGATATATAAGAACGCCGTATCCGGTTTCTTCCGGATACGGCGTTTTTGCTGATGGATGAGCTGATGAAAGATCAGCGGGTGTGAACTTCGTCAAAGAGCTTTTCGACAGCGCTGTCGGGCGCCGGTGTCAGAAGCGTCACGATGACATTGACAGCCAGGCAGACGATGAAGGCCGGGAGCAGTTCATAGATGGAGAAGACACCGCCCAGAGGTGCGATCAGGAATTTCCAGACGAAGACGGTGATGCCGCCGGCGACCATGCCGGCCAGGGCACCCTGACGGTTGGAGCGTTTCCAGAAGAGAGACAGCAGCATCGTCGGACCGAAGGTGGCACCGAAACCGGCCCAGGCGAAGGATACGACACGGAAAACGGAGCTTTCCGGATTCCAGGCCAGGATGACGCCGATGACGGCGATCAGGATGACCGTGCCGCGGGCAGCCAGCATGGTTTTTCTGTGATCAAGCTTGATGCCGAAGAAGCCCTGCAGCAGGTCCTGGGACATGCTGGAGGAAGCGGCCAGCAGCTGGGAGTCGGCGGTGGACATGGTGGCGGCCAGGATGCCCGCCAGAATGATGCCGGCGATGACGGCCATAAAAGCGTTGCTTCGGCTCATCAGATTGGCCATCTGAATGATGATCGTCTCGGATTCGGAGGAGGTGCCAAGGAAGGGCAGCACACCGGAACGGGAGATGGCCAGACCGATCACACCGATCAGGATCGCGACGGCCATGGAGACGGCCGCCCAGACAGAGGCTATGCGCCGGGAAGTCTTCAGCATGGCCTCATCCTTAACGGCCATGAAACGCAGCAGGATATGCGGCATACCGAAGTATCCGAGACCCCAGGCCAGGGTTGAGACGACAGGCAGGGCGCCGAAACTGCCGGCGGTGCCGGAGGCGGCGTCGTGACCTTCAAAAATGTTGAGGTAACCGGGCAGTTCTCTGGCGTTGGCGGCAACTACGTCAAAGCCGCCGGCGATATGGATGCCGTAGAAGATGATAATCACCAGGGCGGCGGACATGATGACGCTCTGGATAAGGTCAGTGGTGGAGACAGCTTTAAAACCGCCCAGAGCCGTATAGAGGACGATAACAACGGCACCGGCGATCATGGCGGCATGATAATTGATACCCAGAAGAGAATTAAACAGAGTGCCGACAGCCTTGAATCCCGAAGCGGTGTAGGGCACGAAGAAGATAAGGATGATGAGCGCGGCGATCATCGACAGAACCTGACGGTCATCACCGTAGCGCCGTGAAAAGTATTCCGGAATTGTGATGGCACCGAGTCTGGCCGAATAGCGGCGCAGGTAACGGGCGACAAACAGGAAATTCAGATAGGTGCCGACAGCCAGACCGACGGCAGTCCAGGTAACCTCGGCCAGACCGGCCAGATAGGCAAGGCCGGGCAGACCCATGAGCAGATAGCTGCTCATATCGGAAGCTTCGGCGCTCATGGCGGTGACGATCGGGCCGAGCCCGCGGCCGCCGATATAGAATTCACTGGCGGAGGAGGCACCTCCGCGGTGGTTGAAGATGATGCCGATCACGATAGTGATGCCGAGATACACAATAATGGTCAGCAGGATAAGAAGCTGTGATGATGTCATAAGAAAACCCCCTCACAGAGGCTGCCTCGACAGCGGCAGCCTCTCAATAATAATATCGGTAGCCATTGTAGCACAGAAAAAATATAAACAAAATAGAGAACGTATTCCAGAATATATTCTGTACTCCGTTCTCTTTAAAATGCAATATTTCTTATATTTTCAATAAAAAATAACCGTACAATGAAAAGACGAATATTATGAAGATAAAAGACTCCTGATAAAGACGGGTGTCATCCTGTCCGTGTAGCTTACCAGGGAATACTCGCCGCCGTTGAGGCACCAGTCGTAGAGCAGCGCCCTTTCCCACAGAGCGTAGGCCTTGACCAGCGCATCATCCTGAAGGGAACTTGTCAGACGCCCCGAACGGCGGCCCTCCGAGAAGATCCTGCGCAGGAGCCGGAAATACAGCCGGTTGTGATCCAGCAGATGCTTTTCGCCATGGGCGAGCAGCTGGGTTGACAGCAGGCGTGACAGGAGGTCGCGGGAGATACCGTCCTCGATCATGACAAAAAGCTCGTGATTGAGGAAGAGCAGCTTGTCGACAGGCTCCTCGATGACGTTGACTGCTTCCTGCAGGGCTTCGTATTTTTCGTCAAAAACATAGGCCAGGGTTCCCAGAAGGGCATCCTTGCCGTCGAAATAGTGATAGAAGGAACCGCGGGAAGTCTCAGATTCCCGGATGATATCGTCGATCGTGGTGTCATCGTAGCCATTTTCGTAAAAAAGTTTCCAGGCCGCTGAGATGATGCGGCCCCGGGTGTTGCGTGTGTTCTTTCTCGGCATGCTTGCGTCACCTCCGTCTTTATTGTAGCGTGAGACCGCTGCGAAAGCAAAAGAAAAGGAAAAAAGAGGCAGCCGGCAAAAGGGTACTCCCGATGCCGCCTGTTGTGAAAAGGCGCCAAATAGCATACAATAAAAAAAACTGTGCCTTCGGGCAAAGGGGTGCAACTCTATGGGCAGAATACGGGAAATCAGCTGTGCCGAGGCTGAAGACAGGATATCCCCCTATATTGACGGCACGTTGGCGATCGAGGATATGGAGGGCTTTATTCATCATGTCAGGCATTGCCGGCACTGCTATGAAGATCTGGAGACGGACTTCTTCATCTATTATACCCTTGATCTGATGGACAAAACCCGCGTCATGGATAACAGCGATGTCGGGCTTGTGCTCCGGCACGATCTGCTGCGTCATGAAAATGCGTACCGGCAGTATCAGAGACGGCGCCGGATCTTCGGGGCTCTGGTGGGGGCGGCGGAGCTTCTGCTGGCGTTTATGCTGCTGATGGAGCAGGTCGGTTCCCGGGATCTGCCGTTTTTTTCGCAGATTACCGCCTGGGTGATGTCTCTGTTTTGATGACAATCGGCCGCTTTGGCGGCTCAGATACAGAAAAGAGGTTTTGTTATGAGAGAAAAGCTGGTTCTGATCGACGGCCATTCCCTGTTGTTCCGTGCCTTCTACGGTATGCCGCCGATGACGGCGGCCGATAAGACACCGACCAACGCCATTTTCGGTTTCTTACGGATACTTTTCCGGATCCTCGATACGGAGAAGCCGTCTTATCTGGCGGTGGCCTTTGATTCTGCCGCACCAACCTTCCGGCATAAACTTTACGGTGATTATAAGGGGACACGCAAGGCGGCTCCGCCGGAATTCCATGTTCAGGAGCCGCTGCTGCGGCAGATTCTGACGGCCATGGCTGTCCCCATTATCAGCCGCGAAGGCTATGAGGCAGACGACATTCTGGGAACACTGGCGGTCAAAGGGGAAGCGCTCGGCCTTGAGGTGGTGATTGTCTCGGGTGATCATGACCTTCTGCAGACGGCGACGGAGCATATCCGTATCTCGATACCCGCCGCCAAAAGCGGTAAAACGGAAGGAGAGGACTACTACGCCGCCGATGTGATTGAGAAGTACGGTGTCACACCGAAGGCCTTTATCGATGTCAAGGCCCTGATGGGTGACAGCTCTGATAATATTCCGGGGCTCCCCGGTGTGGGTAAGGTCACGGCCACAAAGCTGATTCAGACCTACGGTTCCATCGAAGCGGCCCACGCGCATGTGGACGAGATCAAACCGGCCAAGGCCCGGAACGCGATGCGGGATCACTATGATCTGGCTGTGTTGAGCAAACAGCTGGCCACGATCTGTCTGGACGCACCTTTTGATATCGACGAGGAGGCTTTTCGTCTCGGCAATCTCTATACCCCGGAGGCATATGAGATCTTCAAAACTCTGGGCTTTAAAACCTTTTTTGAGCGCTTTGAGACGGCTCCGGCCGCCGCAGCGGCAGAGGATTACGAGGTGATCGATACCGCCGACGGACTGGTGCGTGTCAGAGAGGCCTTCGGCGAAGGAAGCTGTCTTGGTCTTGCCTTTGTTTGCGATAAAACGCTGCTGGCGGCCTGCCTTGCCGACAGCAGCCGGCGCCTGGTTATGCGACCCTCCGAAGATCTGACGGAGGCCGGGATTCTTGAGACTGTGTCGGCTATCTGCGGTAAGGCTGCCGAAATCGCCTCCTGCCACATGAAGCTGACAGCCGGCCTGATCGGCCTGCCCGGGCAGGCGGATCTTTTTGACGCCGTTGTTGCCGCTTATCTTCTGAATCCGCTGAAATCCGATTACGATTACGCTGATATCGCGGCCGAATATCTGGCGCAGACACTGCCGTCCCCGGAGGAGCTGCTCGGACGCAAGAAGCCATCGGCCGCGGAGGATAAGGACAAGATCGCCCTTCTGAGTGCCTTAAGTGCCGGGACAGCTCTGGCCTCGCGGCCTGTCCTCCTTAAGAAACTGGAAGAAGAGGGCATGCTTTCGCTTTTCCGTGATATTGAGGTGCCCCTTACCGGTGTCCTGGCGTCCATGGAGACGGCGGGCATCCGCTGTGATACGGATGAGCTGAAGGCTTACAGCGATAAGCTGGGTGAGCGGATTACGACGCTGACGGCCCGGATCTATGAGGCTGCCGGCGAGACCTTCAATCTCAACAGTCCCCGGCAGCTCGGGGATATCCTTTTCGGAAAAATGAAGCTTCCCGGCGGCAAGAAAACGAAGACCGGCTATTCGACGGCAGCCGGTGTGCTGGAAAAGCTGGCACCCGATGTGCCGATGGTGGCCGATATCCTTGAATACCGTCAGCTGTCCAAGCTGAAATCGACCTACGCCGACGGTCTGTCTGCTTATATCGGTGAAGACGGACGGATACACACGACCTTCAATCAGACTATTACGGCGACGGGAAGGCTGTCCAGTACGGAGCCGAATCTTCAGAATATTCCCATGCGGGACGATCTGGGCCGGGCCATCCGCCGCTGTTTCAAGCCGGCACCGGGCTGCGTCTTCGTGGATGCGGACTATTCCCAGATCGAGCTGCGTATCCTGGCGCACATGTCCGGCGACAGCGAACTGATTGCCGCTTACCGTGAAGCCCGGGATATCCACCGCATCACCGCCTCACAGGTCTTCCATGTGCCTTTTGAGGAGGTGACGGATCAGCAGCGCCGCAACGCCAAGGCCGTGAATTTCGGCATAATCTACGGCATCAGCTCCTTTGGCTTAAGTCAGGGACTTTCCATCACACCGAAGGAGGCGGAGGCCTATATCAAGGCATATTTTGCGGCCTATCCGACGATTCACAGCTTTATCCGCGGTCTTGTGGAGAAAGCCGGGAAGACGGGATATGCCGTCTCGCTCTTCGGCCGGCGCCGGCCGATACCGGAACTTTCGGCGGCGAACTTTATGCAGCGCAGCTTCGGGGAGCGTGTCGCGATGAACAGCCCCATCCAGGGCACCGCCGCCGATATTATGAAGATCGCGATGATCCGTGTGGACAGGCGTCTGAAGGCGGAAAAGCTGTCGTCGCGGCTGATCCTTCAGATCCACGATGAACTGTTGGTGGAGGCGCCGGAGGCCGAGGCCGAGGCGGTTGAGCGTATCCTCCGGGAAGAGATGGCCGGGGCGGCATCACTGTCGGTGCCGCTGGAGACCGACTGCCACAGCGGCCGTGACTGGTATGAGGCCAAGTAAGATAAAATGAAAGTGATCGGGGTAACCGGCGGTGTGGGCGCCGGAAAAAGTACGGTTCTTGACTATCTGGAGAAGGAGCAAAACGCCCGCCTCCTGAAGCTTGACGACGAGGCACGCCGGATGCAGGAAAAGGGCGGGATCCTCTATGACGCGATGGTCTCTCTTGTGGGCCGGAACCGCCTGCTGGCGAACGGCAATCTTGACCGGCGGGCCGTGGCGGAAGCCATGTACAGCGATGAGGCCCTGAAAAGGGCGATTGAGGCGCTGGTCCATCCGGCTGTCCGAAAACGGACGGAAGAGGCGATACGGGATGCGGCCGGTGAGGGCATTTCCCTCTTTGTTATAGAATCGGCGCTGCTCATCGAAGAGAATTATGATGAAATCTGCGATGAACTATGGTATATTTATGCAATTGAGCCGGTCAGACGGGAAAGATTGAAGGCTTCGCGTCATTATTCGGACGCACTGATCGACAGTATCCTGAAGAGACAGCTCAGCGATGAGGTCTTCCGACGCCATGCGGATGTTGTGATTAACAACAGCGGCACGCCGGAGGACACAAGGAGGCAGATAGAGATGAGGCTCAATTCATGAAACTCTGCAGCATTTCCAGCGGCTCCAGTGGCAACTGCATCTATGTGGGCAGCGACAGCACGGCTGTCCTGGTGGATGCGGGTATATCCGGCAAACGTATCGAAGCCGGGCTGAATACCCTTGATGAGACGACACGGGATATCAGCGCGATTCTGGTGACCCATGAACATAATGACCATATCCGTGGTCTGGGGGTGCTGGCACGGCGCTATCACCTTCCCATCTATGGCACAGCCGGGACGATACAGGCCCTTAAGGGGATGACAGCCCTGGGCAAGATCCCGGATGAACTCTATCATGAGATCCGGGCCGATGAAGGTTTTACCCTGGGGGACCTGACGATCCATCCCTTCAGAATCTACCACGATGCGGCGGAACCGGTGGCCTATCGGCTGTCCTCCGGCGGCAGATCGACGGCGGTGGCCACCGATCTGGGACATTACGATGATTACATCGTCGGGAATCTTCAGGGGCTCGATACGATTCTCCTGGAATCCAATCACGATGTCCGCATGCTGGAGGCGGGGGGCTACCCCTATTATCTGAAGCGGCGCATTCTGGGCGATGAGGGTCATCTTTCCAATGAAACGGCAGGACAGCTTTTGTGCCGGCTTCTTCACGACAATATGAAAAAGATATTTCTTGGCCATTTAAGCCATGAGAATAATTACGAGGCTCTGGCACTGGAGACAGTCTGCGCCGAAGTCACGATGGGGGATAATCCCTATCGCTCACAGGATTTCAATATCAGCATAGCGCACCGCGATGTCATCAGCGAAGCGGTGGATTTTTAGGAGGTTTATTAACATGCAGAAAACGATTATCACGGTTGTCGGTAAGGATACGGTCGGCATCATCGCGAAGGTATGCAGCTATCTGGCGAACAACCAGGTGAATATTCTGGATATTTCCCAGACGATCGTCGACGGCTTCTTCAATATGATGATGGTGGCCGACACGTCCGGCTCGCCGAAGAAGCTGACAGAGATCCGTCACGAGCTGCATCAGATCGGTGAGGAGATCGGCTGCTCTATCCACGTACAGCACGAAGACATTTTCAACAAAATGCATAGGATCTGAGAATTATGATCAATATTTATGAAGTCAACGAAACCAATAAAATGATCGAGCAGGAGAATCTGGATGTCCGGACCATCACTCTGGGCATTTCTCTGCTTTCCTGCATCGACAGTGATCTGGACAGGCTCTGTGAGAAGATCTACAGCCGCATCACGACCCTGGCCCGGGATCTGGTCAAAACAGGCCGGGAGATCGAAGAGGAGTACGGCATTCCCATCGTCAACAAGCGTATTTCGGTGACGCCGATCGCTCTCATCGGCGCAGCCGCCTGCCATTCCACAGCGGATTTTGTCCGCATAGCCCATGTGCTTGATGACGCGGCCCATGAGGTGGGCGTGAATTTCCTGGGCGGCTATTCGGCCCTGGTCTCCAAGGGGATGACGAAGGCCGATGAACTGCTGATCCGTTCGATCCCGCAGGCTCTGGCCGAGACAGAACGTCTGTGCAGCTCGGTCAACGTCGGTTCCACTAAGACCGGCATCAATATGGATGCGGTACGTTTGATGGGCCGGATCATCCGCGAAGCTGCTGAAGTGTCCGAGAACTGCATCGGCTGTGCCAAGCTTGTGGTATTCTGCAATGCGCCGGACGATAATCCCTTCATGGCCGGGGCTTTTCACGGTGTGACGGAGGATGACGCGGTCATCAACGTCGGCGTTTCCGGTCCGGGCGTCGTCAAATCGGCTCTGGAGAGCTGCCGCGATGCCGATTTTGAAGAGTTGTGTGAGACCATCAAGAGGACGGCCTTCAAGATCACGCGTGTGGGGCAGCTGGTGGCCAAGGAGGCCTCCGAACGTCTTCAGGTTCCCTTCGGTATCGTTGACCTGTCTCTGGCTCCGACGCCGGCGGTGGGCGATTCCGTTGCCGAGATACTCAAGTCCATCGGCGTCGAGCATCCCGGTGCTCCCGGAACGACGGCGGCCCTGGCCCTGCTCAACGATCAGGTGAAAAAAGGCGGCGTGATGGCATCATCTTACGTCGGAGGCCTGTCGGGGGCATTTATTCCGGTCAGCGAGGACCAGGGGATGATCGAAGCCGCCGAATGCGGGGCCCTGACCCTGGAGAAGCTGGAGGCGATGACCTGCGTCTGCTCCGTCGGTCTTGATATGATCGCGGTGCCGGGCGATGTCAGTGCCGATACCATCTCCGGGATTATTGCGGATGAGATGGCCATCGGTGCGGTCAACCAGAAAACAACGGCGGTGCGCCTGATTCCGGCTATCGGCTGCCAGGTCGGCGACCGTCTGGAATTCGGCGGACTTCTGGGCAGTGCCCCTGTCATGCCTGTCAATACCTTCGGCTGCAGCCGTCTGATCGCCCGGCGCGGCCGTATTCCGGCACCTATCCACAGCTTTAAAAACTGAAAGGAGAGGAAACTATGAAAAAAACAGTGTGTCTTATGCTGACCGTTATGCTTCTTGCCGGTCTGATGACGGCCTGCGGCGGCAGTAAGCCCGCTGAGGGCAGCGCTGCCGGGGGAAGTGCCCCCGAAGGGACGCCCTCGGAGATCATCGACGCGATCTACGCTGAAAAAACCGTGGATCTCAATCTGATGACCATAGATATTGCTCTTGATGATGCTGATGCGGTGCGTTACAATCTGGGTCTTGAGGATGCCTCCAAGCTGGAAGCTGCCGCGGTATCGGAGCCGATGATGGGCTCCCAGGCTTATTCCCTGGCTGTGGTGCGGGTGAAGGATGCCGCCGATGCGGCTGCCACGGCTCAGGCTATGGCTGACGGCATCGATCAGCGCAAATGGATCTGTGTCGAAGCTGATACGCTTCGTGTGATGACGAAGGGCCCCGTTGTCGTGCTCTTTATGGTAGACAGCCGCTTTGCCGATACCGTCACCATCGATGATATTGAAAAAGCCTTCACGACTGTCTGCGGCGGAAGCCCCGACAAGGTTGTGACAAAATAAAACTCTCATAGCGGACGGCTTCAGGCCGTCCGTTTTTACTGAAACGGCAGGAGGGAAGTCTTATGCTTTTTTCGAGTCTGACCTTTCTCTATCGATTTTTACCGGCCGTGGTGATCCTTTATGCCGCGGTCCCGAAAAAGTTCAAAAATGCCGTCCTTCTTATCGCCAGTCTGATCTTCTATGGCTGGGGTGAGCCGCGATTTTTGATCGTGATGCTGATTTCGATCGCCTGCGGCTTTGTCTTCGGCCTGTTGATCGACAGGACCCGCGGCACGCCGCGGTCCCGCCTGTTCCTGATTCTGTCGGTGACGGTCAGCCTTGGTTTTCTGGTGTATTTCAAATACGCCGGCTTTTTCGTGCGTACGCTGAATGCCCTCGGTCTGGGATTGCCTCTTGTCAATATCGCCCTGCCCATCGGTATCAGCTTTTATACCTTTCAGCTGGTGGGCTATGCGGCCGATGTCTATAACGGGAGAGCTGAAGCCTGCCGGAATCCTTTGGATTTTGCGGCTTATACGGCGCTGTTTCCCCAGCTGATCGCCGGTCCTATCGTACGTTACCGTGATATTGCCGGGGAACTGAAAAGCCGGGTCGTGACACCGGCCCTGGCGGCGGAGGGGACGGGGCGCTTTATCACGGGTCTCGGCAAGAAGGTGCTGCTGGCCAATGCCTTCGGTGAACTGGCGGGAGTGTGCCGGGGTGCTGCCGATCCGTCGGTGCTGACTTACTGGCTGTATGCCGGCGCCGTCACGCTGCAGACCTATTTTGACTTTTCAGGGTATTCGGATATGGCCATCGGGCTGGGACGTCTGTTCGGGTTTCATTTTCCGGAGAACTTTGATTATCCTTATACCGCCCGCAGTATCACGGAATTCTGGCGCCGCTGGCACATCACGCTGGGCCGGTGGTTCCGCGATTATGTCTATATCCCCCTGGGCGGCAGCCGTGTGAAGGCCGGGCGTCATATCGTGAATATTCTGGTGGTCTGGATGCTGACGGGCTTCTGGCACGGAGCTGACTGGCAGTTTATTCTCTGGGGGCTTTTCTACGGTCTGCTTCTTATCCTTGAAAAGTACGGCCTTCGCAGCCTTCTGCCCAAACTGCCGGCTGCGGCGGCGCATCTCTATGTGATGGCGGCGGTGATTATCGGCTTTGTCATTTTCCACAGTGCGGGGCCGGCGGAGGCTGCGGCCGATCTGGGAGCCATGTTCGGGGCCGGCGGACTGCCTCTGATATCGGCGGAGGCTCTGTATTATCTGAGGAGTTATGCTGTCCTTCTGGTGATTGGCATCATAGGTGCGACCCCCTTTGTCCGAAAGGTATCGACACCGCTTTCCGGGAGTCGGGCCGGGGGCTTTCTTCGCTGCCTGTGGCAGGCGGCGGTACTTCTTCTGGTGACGGCGTATCTGGTGGACGGCTCCTTCAATCCGTTCCTGTATTTCCGATTCTGACAGGGAGGTGACGGCGGTGAATAACAAAAGACGGGATATCGCTGCCGCAGCAGCGGCAGCCTGCCTTATCTTCATACTGACGGTCGCTTTCAGCTTGAAACCGGACGGGACGTATTCGGACAGCGAGAGACGGAAGCTGGCTTCGAAACCGTCACTGACGCTGGAGACGGCGGTCAACGGCCGCTATGCGGAAGAGTATGAGACCTATATGGCAGATCAGTTTCCCCTGAGGGATGCTTTCAGGCGGCTGAAGGCCTGCGCCGGCCGGTATCTTTTCTTTCTTAAAGATATCAACGGCTATTATGAGACGGAAGGACAGGCCGCCAAGGTCCTCTATCCGCTTAATGAGGCTTCCCTTGACCATGCGGCGGCGTCATTTTCGTCCTTATATGAGGATTATCTGAAGGATTGCGGGCGGATCGTCTTCTCAATCGTGCCGGATAAGGGATATTATCTGGCCGGTACGTACGGCTGTCCGATGCTTGATTACGAGGCGCTTGAGAAGCGTATGGCGGAAAAGATGCCCTGGGCCGCCTATTGCAAGATCACCGATACGCTGGAGGCGTCTTCCTACTACAGGACGGATACCCACTGGCGGCAGGAATGCCTGGGGGAGACGGCCGGTCGTCTGGCGGAGGCTCTTGGCGTGACGCTGTGCGATGAGGGAAAGACAGAAGAGGTAAAGACGGATTTTTACGGCGTTTACAGCGGCCAGTCGGCTCTGCCTCTTAAGCCGGACAGCATGAGCCGCTATGTCAATGATGCTATCCTTGAGGCGGAAGTCCGGTATGCCGAAAGCGGGGTGACGGGTCAGGTCTACGATGAGGCGGCCCTTAACGGCCGGGATCCCTATGAGTATTATCTGTCGGGGGCGGAACCGCTCATTATGATCCGCAATCCCCTGGCGGAGAACGACCGGCGCCTGATTCTTTTCCGGGATTCCTTTGCCTCATCTCTGGCCCCGTATCTGATCGAGGCCTATCGGGAGATCATCATGGTGGATACACGGTATATGGCGCCGTCGCTTCTTGGAGACTATGTGGATCCCTCGGGCTGTGATGTGCTTTTTCTCTACAGCACGCTGATCCTCAATGACAGCTTTTCACTGAAATAAGAGGCATAACCGCGGTCAGTCCACGACGATGATCGGTTCGGAGAGGACGCTGCGCATCTCCTCACGGGCCTTGCGGGCACGCACGGTTTCATAGAGATTGCTGACGCGGACCTCCTCAAGAAAGAGCTTCTGTGCCTCGCCGGTCAGGAGCTCGCGGGCTTTGGCCTGACCGGTCACAAAGGGCAGACTGCAGTTGTCCTTGATCACACCCAGAAGTGCTTCGCTTTCCTTACGAAAGCCGAGGACATGGGCATAGAGATTGTCGCTCTCTTCCGTCTCCTTGCGAATATCGAGCACCAGGTGCAGCAGAGCCCGGTTGATGTGGGTCCTGGTCAGGGACTTGTTCTTCAGGCGGTCGGCGAAGTCGGCAAAATCACGAAAATGAACTCTCTTTTTCAGAATGGCCTGGGCCAGATCGTGATTGACATCGGCAAAGAGCTTCAGGATGTGGGCACTGTCGAGACGCCAGATCCTGTCGGCCAGAAGAAGGGAAAAATCATTTTCCGAGGTCAGACCGTAACGGCCGATATCGTCCAGAAGGATGCGGAAGGCATTGGCCGGCAGAGCCTGCTCAAGGCCGGGAATACGATGGCCGGAGGCGAGGGCGCGGCGGACAGCTGCCGCCGAGGACAGCGCATGTACGCTGGTATCGTCAAGATGGGAACTGCCTTGCCGGGCAATGGTAAAGGGACGAAGAGAGGATTTCTCCCTCATAATCGCCTTGATATATTCGATGCCGAGGATATTGTTGGGACCGTCCAGGATATCGGCATAGGCGGGCAGAGCCTCGGCCCTGGCTTTCGGAAAAGACAGACCGGCCCGAAGGCCTTCCCGAAGCCGCTCGCGGTAGTCGTCGCTTTCCTCGGCCAGAACGGCAGCTGCGGACGCGAGACGTTCGCTGTCTCCGCATTCGGAACCGAAAGCCAGAATATCGACACAGTTCAGGCGGCTGATCAGCCTCACCGCATGGGCGGCAAAGGATTCCGCCGACGCGGTGGCATAGCGGGTCGGATAGGAGAGCACCACATCGACGCCGTTGAGGAGCGCCATCTCGGCGCGCACCTGACGGTTGGTGACAGCCGGCACGCCGCGCTGAACATAATCGCCGCTCATGAGGGCGATGATGCTGTCGGCACCGGTCTGACGGCGCACTTCGTCGATCAGAAGCTTATGGCCGTTGTGAAAGGGGTTGAATTCAGCAATAATGGCGGCAATAGTCATAATGGATCCTTTATCATCAGTGCATTTACGAAATGCCTACAGTATAGCATATGAGGAAAAGGCCGGTAAGCTGTCAGTTTCACCGAAAAAAGAGAAAGTATCTTGTTACTCAATTTGGGAAAGAGTATAATTATTAAGCATGCTTTTTGCTCTAAAAATTCTTTGCAGGAAAGGATATAAGAATATGGCATTTATTGATACGATTTACGAACAGGCTAAGGCCGACAGAAAGACGATCGTTCTGCCGGAGTCTATGGACAAGAGAACCTACGCGGCGGCGGAGAAGATCCTTAAGGAAGGCATTGCCGATCTGATCATCATCGGCACACCGGAAGAGATCTCTGCCAACAGTGAAGGCTATGATATCGCCGGTGCCCGCATCGTTAATCCGTTCGACGACCCCAACAAGCAGAAATACATCGACAAATTCGTGGAACTGCGCGGCAAGAAAGGTGTGACCCCTGAGATTGCCCGGGAGACCATGGAAAAGGATTATATGTACTATGCCTGCCTGATGTGCAAGTGCGGCGATGCCGACGGTGCCGTCTCCGGTGCCTGCCACTCCACCGCCAACACCATCCGTCCGGCGCTCCAGCTTCTGAAAACAAAACCGGGTATCAGCAGTGTTTCCGGCTTCTTCCTGATGGAAGTTCCGGATTGCGAAGCCGGTGAACACGGCCTTTTCGTCTTTGCCGACTGTGCCGTCAATCCTGAAATGACGAAGGAACAGCTGGCCGAATGTGCCAAGCTCTCCGCCGAATCCTTTGAGAGCCTTGTCGGCGTTCCGGCCAAAGTCGCCATGCTTTCCTTCTCCACAAAGGGCAGCGCCAAGCACGACAACGTAACTTTGGTTGCGGAAGCTGTTCGCATTGCAAAGGAAAAAGCGCCCGATTTGAAGTTGGACGGCGAATTACAATTCGACGCGGCAATTGTGCCCTCTGTGGGC
>JAQXFO010000058.1 GCA_029005135.1 Lachnospiraceae bacterium | reverse complement strand
TAACGCGGGGTAGAGCAGTCTGGAAGCTCGTCGGGCTCATAACCCGGAGGTCGCAGGTTCAAATCCTGTCCCCGCTATTTTCATAAAGAAAAACAAGCCCAGTTAGCTCAGTTGGTAGAGCAGTAGACTGAAAATCTACGTGTCTCTGGTTCGATTCCGGAACTGGGCACTCAAGCTCAAAGGCGAAAGCCTTTGAGCTTTTTTCTGTGCGTGGAATGAAGAAACTTGACGCAACCCGCTTTTTTCTGTTTCACGAATGTTACATAGTTATTTCACATACATTTCGGTTGAAAATGTGGTACTCTTGATATATAGTAAACATAACTATTGTCATCAGAATTGAGGATGTGAAAATGAAGAAACGTTTTTTAGCTGCTATGTTATCCGGCGTTCTGACCCTTCAGTTTATGTCAGCGGGTGTTTATGCTGCCGGCAATGGTGATATTGTGACAACATCCCCGTCGGATTCTGTTTTTTATGATGAAGAGATGGATCCGGCCGGTTCTTCTTTTGAATATGAAGGTATGACCTATCGCGTGACGGACTGGACGACCTGTGAGCTCCAGAGCGTTGGTATTCCCGAAGGGGATATTGTGATTCCGGCCGAGGTGAAGGATCCCTTTGGGGATGTTTACCGCGTCACCGGCATTGCTGCCGATGCGCTGGCCGGCTGTGCCGGTGTCGAATCCTTGACACTGCCAGCCGGTCTTACCGCCATCGATCTCAGCGGCGCCATGCTGACTGATCTTGAAACCATCACTTTTGACAATGATGTAGAAGACTGTGTCTTCACAATAATCGACGGTGTTCTCTACGAGAAGTTGGAGGACGGCATGCGCCTGGTTCTTTATCCGTCAGGCCTTGATAAGGTCAATTTCGTTGTGCCCAACGGCACGACAGAGATCGGAACCCGGGCTTTCTACGGATGTCGACATCTTCAGACGGTCATCCTGCCGCAAACCCTGAAGACTCTTGAGAGTGAAGCTTTCTGCGCTTTTGCCAATCCGGCTCAGATCGCTTTCAATATGGATGAGGCACCGGTCGCGGTGGCTTCCGGCGCTTTCTCCCTGACGGATGCCGATAACAATGAGTTCTATTTCAGGAGCGGCTATGTCCTGAAGGCTCTGGAAGAGACGGCGGCAGACTTCGCCGGTGAGACGGATGCGGTGATGCATACGGACGGCATTCCGGCGGGCCTTATGCTGATCGCGGATAATGAAGCCTCAGCACTCAATCGCGATGCCGGCGTCAATACCGAACTCGAAGAGGGCTGGTACTATTTTGTCTCCGAACTGACTGACGGCTCAGAACAGTTTGCACTGGATATTGAAAAGGGTGCCGGCTCTGTGACCGCCGATGCCAATGCCGATATTTATTCTCTGAAGAACGGCGTGATGAATGCCATGCTCTTCTATGTGGCATCCTGCGGTGAGAGTCAGTACAGCCTGACTCCTTACGGCAATTCCCGTTTCTGTCTGGACATCGATACGGCCATGACGGCACCGGGAACCAATGTCCGCCAGCACCGGAGCAACAATACAGGAGCACAGAGATTCTATTTTGTTTCAACGGAAGAGGCGGATGTCTATGAGATACAGACCACCATCGGCGACACCTGCCTTGCGGTAAAGGGCGAGGCGGCCAATGGCGCCAATGTGGAACTGGCAGCCTGGACCAATGAGGCTTCTCAGCGCTGGAAGGCGGTGAAGACAGCCGCGCCGACGGCAGAGGATGCCGATCTGAAGGAAGGCTGGTACCGTATCCGCTCTTCCATGGATGAGAATTATGCTCTTGATATCACATTGGGCGTGACGAATAAGGTGGCGGATTCTAATCTCGACATCTATGAAGTCGGTGAGGATGATGTCAATGAGGCGCAGCTTTTCTATCTGACCAAGGTCGATAGGGCCAACGGCTATTATACGCTGACACCCTGGACGGCTTATACCATGGCTGTCGATGCCGATACCGCACGCTATGCGGCGGGAACCAACCTGCGTCAGCACAAGGCCAACGGCACGGTGGCTCAGTCTTATCAGATTCTGAAGCAGGCTGACGGCACCTGTATGATCAAGTGCCTGAGTGCCTCTACCTGCTTTACGGTGGAGAGCGATACGGCAGAGAACGGCGCCAACGTGGCACTGGGCAACTGGCAGAATCTGGCTTCCCAGAAATGGATCTTCGAATACAGCGACAGAAATCTGGCGAATGCCGATCTGCCGGCCGGCATCTATGAATTCCATACCGCTCTTGATACGACCGACAGCAGCGATACCAGCGGCCGTGTGATGGCGGTGTCGCGTTCCAATATGATTGCCCGCGACAACATTGAACTGGTGACGGCTCAGAACAGGGATACCGAGCGTTTCTATCTCTATCCGCTGGGAAACAGCCAGTATTACGTTCTTAATGCCGCCACGATGATGGCCATCGACGTGGCCGGCGGCAATGCGGTCAACAAAACGAATGTACAGATCTACAAGCGCAACAACACCACGGCTCAGATCTGGACGATCAAAGTTACGAAGGATGGGTATTATCGTATCTATACTCCGCTTCTTCTGAATGGCAAAAAGGCGATGTGTCTGGATGTCAATCACGGTATTTCGGAAGAGAGACAGAATATCCAGATCTATCAGGAAAACTATGATTCCAAGGCTCAGCTGTGGGTCATCGCCGACAGCGATATGGCTCCGCTGACCAACGGCGTCTACGAGATCGCTTCGGCGCTGAAGAGTGACAGAACAGCCACTTTCGATCTGCCGGCCCGTTCTTCCGCCGAAGGCATACAGTATCAGCTTTTTACAAAGAAGGATATTACGTCTCAGAAATTCAACGCGGTCTTCTCCGACAATACGGTGACCTTCGCGAATGTCAAATCGGCCAAATACCTCGGTGCTTCCGGCAGCAAGGTTATTCAGCAGACATCGGCCTACACCTGGACGTATGAATCGGCCGGTGACGGCACCTATTATATCAAGTCCGCTGACGGCCTTTACATGGTTCCGGAGGGCGGCTCCACCGAAAATATGACCATGGTGGGCCTGACTGCCGAGAAGAGTGACGCCGCCAAATGGTATCTGACCAAATCGCAGGTGGCCAACGGCTGGCAGGTGGTCGGTGATCAGACTTACTACTATCGGAACGGGAGTGCCCTGAAGAGCTCGTATATCGGCAATGCCTTTGTGGACGCCAACGGTGTTCTGTGGCAGGGCTGGCATAAGGCTTACGTTTCCGGCACACGCTGCAAGGCCGGGTATTATTACTACTTCAACGGCAAGAGCGGCGCGGCGATGGACGCCAGACCCTATCTGTGGAATTCAACGAAAATCTGGGGCAAGTCGACACGCTCAGTCAGAACCAATAAGGCTTACGGCGATGATTCCTACGTCATCACGACCCGTCAGGGTGTGGATGCCACCTACGGTATCTTCGTTGATACGGTCAACTGCTATATCATTGTTTACGCGATGTGGCCGGGTACCAACGCTTTCAATGTACCGGTCTTTGCCTTCAAGATCTCTCCCGGCCTGGCACCGAATGTGACAAATCCGGGCCAGACGACGATCAAGGCTCAGAGCAACTGGACCGAGCTGATGGGCCCGTCCTACGGTCAGTACACTTCGCTGCTCAATTACGCCGACGGCGAGTACATTCACTCCGTGGCCTGCGGCAAAAGCAACACCTGGAATGTGGATACGGGTACCTATAACCTTCTGGGTCAGCGCGCCTCCCACGGCTGCATGCGTGCCGCCGTCCGGAATGCGTATTGGATCTACATGTTCTGCAAGGTCGGCACCTATGCCAATATTTCCGACAGAGGCCATACGCTGACGATCGATCTGATTCCGCAGCCGAAGATGACGGGTTCCACCGCCATCGATCCGACGGACGTCGCTTATACCGGTAACTTTGACTATGTCGACAGCTATTCTTACTATGGCGGCTATACCTTCTGAGAGGAGGCACAAAAGGCCGGCCCGGGGCCGGCAGACATCGGCATAAAGAAGTCTGTTGAAAAAAGGACGCATAAAAAAAGAGAGAAGTTCGGGACTTCTCTCTTTTTTTGACAGATGAGCCTGGCTTAATGGCCCTGAAGAGCCGTCGGCGTCAGTGCCGGTATCTCAGCTGAGTTCGATGCGGTAATCGTCGGAGCCTTCGCCGTTGATAACGTAGTAGGCACAGTTTTCTTCCGGTTTGATGTAGACTGTGACAGACTTAACAGCCTTCTTGCCGTATCTGTCGGCGTAGTCTTTTTCGCAGGCGGCCATGACGGCGGCGGCTGAGATCTGACGGCCGGCATACTCAATGACGACGGACTGCTCGACAGTGGCCGCTTTGACGGCCTTTTTGGCTGTCTTACGGACGGTTTTGGCTGTGGCGGTCACGTCTTTGGATACTTTGTCAGCCGCTTTCCTGACGGCTTTTTCAGCGTCCTTGAGGGCGGGATTCTCTTCGGTCAGGCGGGCGGCTTTGCCGGCGGCGGCCTTCACGGCCTTGTCGGCGGATTTTTTGACGGCGCGGGTGGCTTTCTCTGCGGTGTCTTTGGCCTCAAGCGCGCTCTTGACGGCCTTTATTGTCAGTTCGTCTGTTTTTTTCATACGTATTCCTCCTGTAAAGCGCCAGTGCGGCCGTCGTGCGGCGGCTTCGTACGGCTCTATGTGGGGAATTATAGCTGCTGACGGCTGAACTGTCAAATTTTAACTAAACTTTTTGTAGAAAGAGCACAAAAAAGAACATCTTTTGACGACATCGCCGGCGAAAGGATCGGATTTCTGCGGCGGCGTTAATTGCGCTCGGGACATGAATCAAGTAAAATACAATTAACTGTGAGTTCTGCCGTCAGGCGGCAGACGGAGGATATCATGTTATGAGAATCGTGATACAGAGAGTGCGGGAGGCCTCGGTGACGGAGAGCGGCCGGCTGATCAACAGCATCGGGCCGGGGCTGCTTCTGCTGGTCGGCATCGGCGGTGACGATACCCGGGCAACGGCCGATCGCTATCTTGACAAGATCAGCAAATTGAGGATATTTGAGGACAGCGAGGGCAAGACCAATCTCAGCCTTAAGGATGTCGGCGGCGAGGTTCTGATGATCCCGCAGTTTACACTCATGGCGGACTGCCGCAAGGGCAGCAGGCCGAGCTTTATCAACGCGGGACGGCCGGACATGGCGGAGCCGCTCTATGAGTATATGCTGGAAAAAGGCCGGGAACTGATGCCCGTTGTCAAAGGCGGCGTTTTCGGCGGCGATATGGCTGTCTCCCTGGTCAATGCCGGTCCCTTTACCATCGTACTTGATGAGAACACACTGCCGGAGCGCTGATATCGGGCGGCTTCGGAGAAAGGAGATCTCTTATGAAAAAACAGTCACTGCTGAAAACCTGTCTCATTGTTCTGGCAATCGCTGCCGGTGCGGCCCTGATCGCGGCTGTCGTGCTGTATGTCTTCAAAAAGAAGGGCTGTGACGATGAGCTGTTCGATGATTTTGAGGACTTTGACGATTTCGAAGATATCACGGAATACGAGGATGCCGACGCGTGAAACTGGTCTCGTGGAATGTTAACGGTCTGAGGGCCGTGATGAAGAAGGATTTTATGGCGTCCTTTGAAAGCCTGGACGCGGATATTTTCTGCCTGCAGGAGACGAAGCTGCAGGAGGGACAGCTGACTCTGGAACTGCCCGGGTACCGGCAGTACTATAATTACGCCGAGAAAAAGGGCTACTCCGGGACGGCAGTTTTCACAAGGCGGGAGCCGGAAGCGGTGCGTTATGGTATCGGGGTCGATGAGTTCGACCATGAAGGACGCGTCATCACGCTGACCTTCCCCGAGTACCATGTGGTTACCGTCTACACACCGAACTCACAGGATGAGCTGAGGCGGCTGGATTATCGCATGGCCTGGGAAACGGCATTTCTGGCGTATCTGAAACAGCTGGAGGAGACACGACCTGTTGTTTTTTGCGGCGATTTAAACGTCGCCCATCGCGAACTGGACCTTAAGAATCCGAAGACGAACCGCCGTAATGCCGGCTTTACCGATGAAGAACGGGCCTGCATGACGACATTGCTGGACAGCGGCTTTATCGACACGTGGCGGTATTTTTATCCGGATACTCCCGATGTCTATTCGTGGTGGTCCTATCGTTTCCGCGCCCGCGAAAAGAACGCGGGGTGGCGCATCGACTATGTGATTGTGTCCTCGTTGCTGGAGGATCGCCTGGTGTCTGCAGCCATCCACACGGAGATCTTCGGCTCGGATCATTGTCCGGTCGAGCTGGTTATGACATGAACGAGCCGCTGGCAATCCATACCGCCGCCACGGTGGCCGGGATCCCGTCAGGGGCTTGTGTGACTTATATTGTCGAATGCGCTGACGGCACCTTGTATACCGGCTGGACCAACGACCTCCCGAAGCGCATCCGCGCTCATAATGACGGACGGGGAGCCCGCTATACCAGAACGCGGCGGCCCGTCCGGCCTGTTTATGCGGAAATATGGTCCGATAAGCAGGCGGCCATGAGCCGGGAATGCCATATCAAACAGATGAGCCGGGCCGAAAAACGGCGGCTGATCCTGGGAAAAGAGATAACGACTGTCCATGATGACACAGAATGAGAAAAAGCCGGTCTATGTGATCGGTCACAAGAATCCCGATACCGATTCGATCTGCACCGCCATCGCCTACGCCTGGCTGAAAAACAGGACGGATGAGGGCCATTATCTGGCACGGGCTGCCGGCCAGCTTAATGAGGAGACGGAATTTGTCCTGAATTATTTTCATGTCGCGGCGCCGGCCTATATGCCCAATGTCGGCGCGCAGGTTAAGGATCTTCAGCTGCATCGGACTCCGGGAGCCGACTGCCGTATCACGGTGCGCGAGGCCTGGGATAAAATGGCGGAGGCCGGGACGATGACGCTGCCGCTTACCGACGGTGACAACCATCTGAAGGGGCTTATCACGGTGGGCGATATCGCCAAGCACTATATGAATGTCAAGGCCCAGACCATGATGGCCGAGGGCCGGACCCAGTACCGGGCCATCGCCAGAACACTGGACGGTCATGTGGCGGCCGGCAATGAGCACGGCTATTTTGTCCGGGGCAAGGCTCTGGTGGGCGCGGCCCAGCCTGAGAGAATGCGGGAGGTCATGGATCCCGATGATCTGGT
Organism: Lachnospiraceae bacterium; assembly: GCA_029005135.1. GTDB lineage: Bacteria > Bacillota > Clostridia > Lachnospirales > Lachnospiraceae > Chordicoccus. The sequence goes on along the minus strand of JAQXFO010000058.1, from coordinate 22,514 downwards.
GATCCTGAGCAACCGGGAGGATGCCCAGCTGATGGCCATCGAGGGCGGCGCCAGCTGTCTGGTCATTTCCATGGGCGCCGAGCCGTCGCAGCGGGTCATCGATGCCGCCAATGCGGCCGACTGTGTGATCATCGTGACGCCGCTGGATACGTATCAGACGGCACGTCTTATCGACCAGAGCATTCCTGTAGAGAGACTGATGACGAAGGACGGCATCGTGTCCTTCCACATGGACGATTACCTTGATGATATCAAAGAGACAATGGGACGGCTGCGCCATCGGGATTTCCCGGTGCTCAACCGGAAAAATGCCTACGTCGGCACGATTTCCCGCCGGAACCTGATCAATGTGGAAAAGAAGAAGGTGATTCTGGTGGATCATTCCGAGGTCTCCCAGGCTGTCGACAACCTGGATCAGGCCGAGATCCTGGAGATCATCGATCATCACCGCATCGGCACCGTGGAGACACTGCAGCCGATTGTTTTCCGCGGTGAGCCGGTGGGCTGCACGGCGACGATCGTGGCGGGACTTTTCCGGGAAAAGCGCGTGGAGATCGAACCGAAGATTGCCGGTATCCTGCTGGCGGCGATCATTTCCGATACGCTGATGTTCCGGTCGCCGACCTGCACCTTCCGGGACAAGCTGGCGGCAGAGGAACTGGCGGCCATCGCCGGTGTGGCGATCGAGCCCTTTGCCCGGGAAATGTTCCGGGCCGGATCGAATTTTGCCGGCAAAGCGGCGGAGGAGATCTTCTATCAGGATTTCAAGAAGTTTGTTTTTGACGGCACGACCTTCGGTGTCGGGCAGATCAGCTCGCTGTCGGCGGAGAGTCTGGCCGATGTGAGGGCGCGTCTGGAACCCATCATGGAACAGGAGAAGGGCAAGAACGGGATGTCGATGATCTTCTTCATGCTGACCGATATCCTGAGCCGCAGTACGGAATTGCTTTACTGCGGCAGCGGTGCCGAGACGCTGATCGAAGAGGCCTTTGGCGTAAGACCGTCGGGCGGCAGCTGCCAGCTGGCGGATGTCGTTTCCCGCAAGAAGCAGCTGATTCCTTCTTTCATGGAACGGCTGCAGAACAGCTGAGCGGTGTGCCCGGCCCTGCGGCGGAAGGCATCGGCTCAGGACAGAATGACAACAGGAGTGATGTATGGCGCGTGTGGAATGGAAGAGCGGCAATATGCTCTATCCCCTGCCGGTGGTGCTGGTGACGAGCCGCTCCCCGGAGGGCGAGGATGATATTATGACGGCGGCCTGGGCCGGGACGATCTGTTCCGACCCGGTGATGGTCAGTGTGTCGGTGCGCCCGTCGCGGCTGACCTATGATTACATAACCCGCAGCGGCTGTTTTGTGATCAATCTGACCACGGAGGCACTGGCCCGTGCCACGGATTACTGCGGTGTCCGTTCGGGCCGTGATGAGGATAAGTTCGCGGCAATGGCTCTGGAGAAGGAGGAGGCCCGGCATATCAGCTGTCCGATGGTCAAAGCCTCGCCTGTCAGTCTGGAGTGCGTGGTGACGGAGTCACGGGATCTGGGCTCGCATACGATGTTTATGGCGAAGGTGGCAGCGGTGCATGTGGATGAGGCTTATCTCGATGAGAAGGCTCGTCTGCACCTCAACGATGCCCGCCTGATCGTCTATTCCCACGGAGAATACCGGAAGGTGGGAGATCGTCTCGGCACCTTCGGCTTCAGTGTGGAAAAGAAGAAAAAAAGGACGCTTCCGCACCGCCGCCGCTGAGCATTTGTACTGAAAATGTTAAAATTTATTTACAAAAACTTAACTATGCGATAGGATTATGGTAGATGCGCTTAAGGGGTTGAGCGCTGAGATTCGGGGAGACTACTGAGGTTCTATGGAACAGTACATTATCAAGGGCGGCATCCCGCTTGTGGGCGAGATCGATATCAGCGGCGCGAAAAACGCGGCTCTGCCGATCATCTCGGCTGCCATTATGTCCGATGAGACAGTGACGCTGGAGAACATTCCGGATGTCAATGACATCAACGTCCTGCTCGAGGCTATAGAGAAGATCGGTGCCCGCATCGTGCGGGTCGATCGTCATACCGTAAAAATCAACGGATCAACGATCAGCGAATGCGGCGTTGATCTTGAATCGATGAAGAAGATCCGGGCTTCCTATTATCTGCTGGGCTCTCTTCTGGGCAAATACAAAAAGGCGGAGGTTCCGCTTCCCGGCGGCTGCAATATCGGCAGCAGGCCCATCGATCTTCATCTGAAGGGGTTCCGCGCCATGGGCGTCAAGGTTGACCTGCGCTACGGCAATGTGATCGCCGGCTGTGACTGCATGCACGGCGCGCACATTTTCCTGGATATCGTCTCGGTCGGTGCCACGATCAATATCATGATCGCCGCGTCGATGGCTTCGGGACGGACCATCATTGAAAATGCAGCCAAGGAGCCGCATGTGGTGGACGTCGCCAACTTCCTCAACAGTATGGGTGCCAACATCAAGGGCGCCGGTACGGATGTCATCCGCATCAACGGCGTTGAGAAGCTCCACGGCACCACATACAGCATCGTGCCCGATATGATTGAGGCCGGTACCTTTATGGTGGCGGCAGCGGCCACGCGGGGAGATGTGGTTCTGAGAAATGTGATCCCGAAGCATCTTGAAGCCATGCGGGCCAAGCTCGAGGAGATCGGCTGCGAGGTGGAAGGCGGCGATGACTCCCTGCGCGTCGTGGCCAAGCACCGCCTGAACAGGGCCCATGTCAAGACGCAGCCCTATCCGGGATTCCCGACGGATATGCAGCCGCAGATCGGCGTGCTTCTGGCTCTGGCCGAAGGCACCAGCATCGTGACGGAGAGCATTTTCGAGAACCGGTTTAAATATGTTGACGAACTGGCCCGTATGGGTGCCTCCATTAAGGTAGAGGGCAATACCGCCATCATCGACGGCGTCGACAAGCTGACAGCGGCTCAGATCTCGGCCCCTGACCTGCGGGCGGGTGCGGCGCTGGTCGTGGCCGGCCTGACGGCAGAGGGCTTTACCATCGTGGATGATATCGGCTATATCAAGCGCGGCTATGAGGATTTCGATGCCAAGCTGAGATCCCTGGGGGCGGAGATCGAGACCGTCACCAGTGAGCGCGACATTCAGAAGTTTAAGTTGAAAGTGGGGTAATTATGACCAAATTGGTTCCTTATCGCGAGGCCTACGCCTCGGAAGAAGCCGCGGCAGATTTTAAAAATGTCATCATGTACGGCAAGACCGGTATCGGCAGCCGTTACTTTTTCTTCAGAAAGCTGCTGACGACATATTACCTGCCCTTTTCGGAGGTGGTCAACGCCTACCGCCGGGTCCAGCTGGTCTCCTGCGGCGCCTGCACGGCGGGCGATCATCTGAATATGCAGATGGTGGTGGTGGAACTGAAGGACGGTACCTCCGTGGTCAGTGACATTTCCGGAGAAAAGCAGGCCGAGATCGTGATCGAGGCCATCAAAGCGCTGGGCATTCCGGTGAAGGCCCCGAATCGGGAGCAGGCCTGAACCCGGCACAGGACAGTCCTATGATACCAGATTATGACAGCTGCCGTCTCTGTGCCAGAGACTGCGGCGCCGAACGGACACACAACAGAGCAGGCCGATGCGGCATGACGAGCAGGATCGTTGCCGCGCGGGCTGCTCTTCATATGTGGGAAGAACCCTGCCTCTCGGGAAAGGAAGGCTCGGGGGCCGTCTTTTTTTCGGGCTGCCCGCTGGGCTGTCTTTTTTGTCAGAACCGCCCCATCGCCCTCGGACATGACGGGCAGGAGGTGACGGAGGAGCGCCTGACAGAGATCCTTCTCGAACTCCAGGCTCAGGGGGCCAACAACATCAATTATGTGACGCCGACCCACTATGTCCCGACGATCATTGCCGTGACGGCAAAGGCCCGCCGGCGCGGCCTGACGATCCCGATCGTCTACAATACGGCCGCCTATGAGAAGCGGGAGACCATCCTTGCCCTGGAGGGAACGGTGGATATCTATCTGCCGGATTACAAATACGATGACCCGGTTTTGGCGGACCGGCTGTGCCGGGCGCCGGACTATCCGGAGACGGCCCGGGCGGCCATCGAGGCGATGGTGCATCAGGCGGGTCCGCCGGTCTTTGATGAACGGGGCATGCTGAGGCGGGGTGTGATCGTCAGGCATCTGATCCTGCCGGGACACACAAAGGACGCGATCCGCATCCTCGATTATCTCAACAAAACCTATGGCGATGATATTCTGATCAGCCTTATGAATCAATATACGCCGATGCCCGGCATTGAAGCGGCGGCGCCGGACCTGTCGCGGCGCGTGACGAAGCGGGAATACCGCCGGGTCCTTCAGGCGGCTCTTGATAGAGGCATGGAAAATATCTATTATCAGGAGGGGAAGACAGCTGATGAGAGCTTTATTCCCGCCTTTGACGGAAAGGGGTTATGACGATGGACGATTATCTTATCAGGGCTACTGCGGCCGATGACGCGGTGCGTGCTTTTGCCGCCACGACCCGCGGCGTGGCAGAGGAGGCACGGCGCATCCACAACCTGAGCCCGGTGGCTACAGCGGCTCTCGGAAGGACGCTGACGGCGGCTGCCATGATGGGCCTGACCATGAAAAATGATTCGGATCTTATGACCATCACCTTCGACTGCGACGGCCCGATCGGAGGCATCACCGTGACGGGAGATTCCCGCGGCCGGGTCAAGGGTTATGTCAATAATCCCGGCGTTATGCTGCCGCCGTCGGCGGAGGGCAAACTGGACGTGGGAGGCGCCGTGGGCGGCGGTATCCTGCGCGTCATCCGCGATACGGGCCTCAAGGAGCCCTATGTGGGTGAGGTGTCCATTTTCACCGGAGAGATCGCCGAGGATCTGACGGCGTATTTTGCCGAGAGTGAGCAGACACCCTCGGTGGTCGGTCTGGGCGTGCTGATGAATCACGACAACACGGTCCGGGAGGCCGGCGGCTTTATCATTCAGCTGATGCCTGATACGCCGGAGGAAGTGATCGCCGCCCTGGAGAATAACCTGAGCCGGATCAGCTCCGTGACGGGTCTTCTCAGAGAGGGCTTCACACCGGAGGCTATTCTTGAGCGCGTGCTTGAGGGTCTGGATCCGGTGATCCGCGATAAACAGAAGGCGGAGTACTACTGCCAATGCTCTCGTTCCCGGGTGACTCGCTCGCTGCTGGCGGTGGGACGGCACGAGATTGAAGAGATGATCCGCGAAGGGAAGACCGTCACGCTGAGCTGCGGTTTCTGCGGTGCCGCCTACGATTTTACCGTGGAGGATCTGAAGGTGCTTCTGGAAGCGGCCGGACAGTAAGCCGGGGCCGGATTGTCGAAAACGGGGTTGACGTAAGGCCTGCGAGATGCTATTTTTGAATACACAATAAAATATGTCTTGCCTTATTAAGAGACGGTGGAGATACAAAGGATCTGTGAAGCCGCGGCAACCTTTCGATAAGAATTGGTGCCAACCTGAGCGAGCAATCGAACAATAAGGGATAACCAGAAATCAAATGTCCGCTCGCTGTGCGGACATTTTTTATGCCGGAAGATCCCGGCGGGGCTTAATACGAAAAGACATAGGTGCCAAGCTGTCTGTTAAAGAGAAAGGATAATTATGGGAAAATTATTATTTACATCCGAATCGGTAACAGAAGGTCATCCGGATAAGGTCTGCGATCAGATCTCGGATGCCGTTCTGGATGCCTATCTGGCCGGCGACCCGATGAGCCGCGTGGCCTGTGAGACCTGTACGACCACCGGTATCGTCATGGTCATGGGTGAGATCACCTCCAAGGCCGAGGTCGATATTCAGCAGATCGTCCGGGATACGATCCGCGGTATCGGCTATGACGATGCCGCCACCGGCTTTGATGCCGATACCTGCGCCGTCGTCGTAACGCTGGACAAGCAGTCGGCTGACATCGCCATGGGCGTCGATAAGGCCCTGGAACTGAAGGAAAGTGAGATGACGGAGGCTGAAATCGAAGAAAACGGTGCCGGTGACCAGGGCATGATGTTCGGTTATGCCTCCAATCAGACGCCGGAGCTGATGCCTTATCCGATATCTCTGGCTCATCACCTGGCCCTTCGCCTGACAGAGGTCCGCAAGAACGGGACGCTGCCGTACCTGCGTCCGGACGGCAAGACTCAGGTGACCGTCGAGTATGACGAGAAAGGCAAGCCGGTCCGTCTGGAAGCCATCGTCGTCTCCACACAGCACGATCCGGATGTGACACAGAAGCAGATTCACGAGGATATCCGCCGCTGCGTCATCGACCCGGTGGTGCCGGAGGGCATGATCGATGACAACACGCGTATTTTCATCAACCCGACAGGCCGTTTTGTTATCGGCGGTCCGCACGGTGACTCCGGTCTGACAGGCCGCAAGATCATTGTCGACACCTATGGCGGCTATGCCCGTCACGGCGGCGGCGCCTTCTCCGGCAAGGATCCGACAAAGGTCGACCGTTCAGCCGCTTACTTTGCCCGCTATGTTGCCAAGAACATCGTGGCCGCCGGTCTGGCCGATGAATGCGAGATCGAGGTCTCCTATGCCATTGGTGTGGCCCGCCCGATGTCAGTTTTTGTGAACACCATGGGTACCGGCAGGCTGGCTGATGACGTCCTGTCCCGGATTATTCAGGAGGAATTCGATTTCCGCCCGGCAGCCATCATCCGCAAGCTGGATCTGCGCCGTCCGATCTACAGTCAGACAGCTGCCTACGGTCATTTCGGCCGCACCGATGTGGATCTGCCCTGGGAACACACCGACCGCGTTGATGATCTGAAAAAGTATCTGGACTGATCCTCTGCGATTCTTAAAATTATCTTAAATGAGACAAGCACCCCGCCCTGACCGAGGCGGCGGTGCTTTTTTCTTCGTTTTCTATGATATAATACACGCACGGAGGTGAAACCCTTGAAGCTCAGTACGCGTTTGTTCATATCTTTTCTTCTGATCATCATTCTCCCGCTGGCGCTGAGTGCCATCATGATGTTCGGCGTCGTGGGGCTGCGCGCCCATGAGATCCGCGCCCGCTACGGCATCGACGTGTCTAACCTGGATCCCGAGATGCGTTCCTTCATCGCGGCGGCGCTGTTCTATATGGTCATCATCCTGATCATCACGGCCATCATCATGAGCCTGTGGATCTACAGCTCCATTTCGTCTCCGCTTATCAAGCTGACAAAAGCGACCCACAGCATCCGTGACGGGGAACTGGACTTTTCCATCCAGCCCGAAGGCCCGATGGAGATCCGCGAGCTCTGCGAAGACTTTGAGGAGATGCGCAAGCGGCTCAAAACGGCCAATGAGGAATCGACGAAGTTTGACCAGGAAAACCGTGAGCTGATATCGAATATCTCCCACGATCTGAAGACGCCGATCACCGCCGTCAAGGGCTATGTGGAAGGCCTGATGGATGGGGTCGCGGATACGCCGGAGAAGATGGAACGTTATATCCGGACGATCTACAACAAGGCCAATGAGATGGATCATCTGATCAATGAACTGACCTTCTATTCCAAGATCGATACCAACCGGATCCCCTATAACTTCAATACGATCTCCGTCCACGACTTTTTCAGCGATGCGGCGGAGGAGCTGCGCATCGAGATGGAGCAGAAGAAGGTGCGGTTTTCCTATGTCAACCGCGTGCCGGCGGAGACGCGCGTCATCGCCGATGCTGAGCAGATCCACCGTGTGATCAGCAACATTATCAGCAATGCGCTGAAATATATGGATAAGCCCGAGAAGCATATCGATCTGCGTGTCCTGGACAATGGCGACGATATCCAGGTGGAGATCGAGGACAACGGCCGCGGTATCGCCGCGAAGGACCTGCTGCATATCTTTGACCGCTTCTACCGGACGGACGCCTCACGCCATTCCGGTCAGGGCGGCTCCGGTATCGGCCTGTCCATCGTCCGCAAGATCCTGGAGGATCACGGCGGGCGGGTCTGGGCGTCCAGCCGCGAAGGCGAGGGCACCACGATGTGTTTTGTTCTGAGAAAATATAAGGAGGCAGTATGAGTAAGATCCTGATTATTGAAGATGAAGAGGCGATTGCTGAACTGGAGAAGGATTATCTGGAACTTTCCGGCTTTGAGGTGGTTATCGAAAATGACGGCCTTCAGGGCCTGAACGAAGCTCTGAAGGGAGATTATGACCTGTATATCCTGGATCTGATGCTGCCCGGTATGGACGGGTTTGAGATCTGCCGCCGGATTCGTGATGAGAAGAATACGCCCATCATCATGGTATCGGCCAAGAAGGACGATATCGATAAGATCCGCGGTCTTGGTTTCGGCGCCGATGACTATATGACCAAGCCCTTCTCCCCGTCGGAGCTGGTGGCCAGAGTCAAGGCCCATCTGGCCCAGTATGACCGCCTGATGTCCAGCCGTGTCCCGAAGAATCATGTGATCAAGATTCGAGGCCTCAAGATTGATACGACGGCCCGCCGCGTCTGGGTCAATGACGTGGAGACACAGTTCACGACGAAGGAATTTGATCTTCTGACTTTTTTGGCGGAGAATCCGAACCATGTTTTCAGCAAGGAAGAACTTTTCCGCAAGATATGGAATATGGAGTCCATCGGCGACATCGCCACAGTCACGGTCCATATTAAGAAGATTCGTGAGAAGATTGAATTTGATACCGCCAAGCCGCAGTATATCGAGACGATCTGGGGTGTCGGCTACCGCTTTAAGATCTGACGGGACGGAAGACGATGTATCTTGAAGACTGCTTAACAGCCTATCATCTGACGGATGATTACGGCTTCCATATGCCCGGACACAAGCGGGGCACGCTCAATCCCTTTCTCAGCGGGAATTTTTCCCTGGCCGGTGTCGATATCACGGAGATCCCGGGCTTTGACGATCTCCACGAACCGACGGGCATCCTGAAAGAGGAGATGGACCGGGCCGCCGCCTTCTACGGCACGGCGGCGACGATTTTTTCGGTCAACGGCTCCACGGCCTCCAATCTGGCCGCGGTCAGTGCGGCCGTTCCCGACGGCGGCTGTCTGATTGCCGCCGGAAACTGTCACCGATCGATCCCCCATGCGGCGGAGATAAGACACCTGAAAATGATCACGCTGACACCGCCTATGCTTCGCCCGGGCATACCGGGGCCGATCGTGCCCTCTTCAGTTGGGGAAACCCTGGACAGGGCCCGCCGGGAAGGCAGCCCGGCCTCGGCGGTGGTCATCACATCACCGACCTACGAGGGCGTCTTCTCCGATATCCGTGCCATCGCCGGAGAGGTTCACCGCCGGGAGGCAGTGCTGATCGTCGACGAGGCTCACGGGGCTCATTTTTCCCGGCATCCGGCCTTCCCTGAATCCGCCATCGGACAGGGCGCCGACCTGGTGATCCACAGTGTTCACAAGACGCTGCCGTCTCTGACTCAGACCTCGCTTCTTCACAATGTGACGGGACGTGTGCCGACCGAAAGGCTGATGCACTACATGGATATCTATGAAAGCTCCAGCCCCTCCTATATCCTGCTGGCCTCTATAACCGCCTGTCTTCATCTTATGATGGCAGAGGGGGAATCCCTCTTTGATCCCTATGTCGGCGCTCTCAGGGCCTTAAGAGCCCGTCTGGGGCGGCTTCGGCACCTGCACCTCTTCGAGTCACCTCAGGCGGAGCCGTCGAAACTGGTGATTGAGACCGGCGGCGCCGCCATCAACGGCAGACCGCTGACGGGAGCGGTTCTTGCGGAGGAACTTCGGAGCCGCTATCATCTGATTATGGAAAAAACCACCGCCGATTACGCTCTGGCGATGACCTCGGCAGCGGATACGGAAGAGGGCTTCCGCCGCCTGGGCGACGCCCTGCTGGCGATCGACGGGACATTGACGGACAGCTCAGCTCTTTGATGGCTGTCAGGCGGGTGATAACACAGGAAGAGAGGACAGAGCCGTGGGCAAACTGTTTTATCTGATGGGAAAAAGCGCATCCGGCAAGGACCGGATGTTCCGGCTTCTGATAACGGAGAGCGATCTTCCCCTGGACCGGCTGGTCATCTATACCACGCGGCCCCGCCGCGAGGGTGAGGAGGACGGCCGGGAGTATCATTTTATCGACGAGACGAAACTGCAGGAACTCAGAGACAAGGGCCTGATCATCGAAGAGAGAACCTATGCGACGGTAGCCGGCCCCTGGACTTATGCGACGGTGGCCGATGAGGCGCTCCTTTTGCGCCGGCGGTCTCTTCTGGGAATCGGCACGCCGGAGTCCTTCTGCCGGCTTCGTGCCTGCCTGGGAGAAGAGGCCGTGGTGCCCCTTTTCATCGAGGTGGATGACGGCACGCGGCTGCAGCGGGCTCTTGACCGGGAAAAGCGGCAGGCAGTGCCGAACTACGAGGAGGTCTGCCGCCGTTTTCTGGCGGATGCGGCGGATTTTGCCTCGGAAAAGCTGGCGGCAGCCGGTATCGACCGGCGTTTCGACAATAACGGGGATGAAGAGAGCTGCCGGCGTGAACTTGAAGAAGCTATCCGTTCTGTGTTAAGATAAAGGGTAATCATGGCGGATAAGACCTATCCGCCGGAGTCTGTTTTTGTGGAGGGTCGGCGATGGCACAGTGCTTTAGCGAGATCATCGGGCATCAGGATATCATCGGACACCTGAAGGAGGCCATTCGTCAGGGACGCGTTTCCCATGCGTATCTCCTGACAGGGGAAAAGGGATCCGGCCGGCGTATGATGGCCGGGGCCTTCGCCATGGCACTGGAGTGCCGGGAGAGCCTCGACGATGCCTGTCTGGTCTGCGAATCCTGCCGCAAAGCCCGCCATCAGAGCCATCCGGATATCATCTATGTTACCCATGAAAAAAGCGGCGTGATCACCGTTGATGAGATTCGGGAACAGGTGGTGAACACGGCGGCGCTGAAGCCTTATGAGAGCCCGTATAAGATCTACATCATTCCTGATGCGGACAAGATGAACGTTCAGGCCCAGAACGCCCTTCTCAAGACGCTGGAGGAGCCGCCGGCCTATGCCGTCTTCCTGCTGCTGTCCGTCTCCGCGGAGGCCCTTCTGCCGACGATAGTCTCCCGGTGCACGGTGCTGGATATCCGGCCGCTGAGCCGGACGGCTGTCAAGGAGTTTCTCATCAGGCAGCACAGCCTGCCGGACTATGAGGCCGAGATAGCGGCAGCCTTTTCCCAGGGCAATATCGGTCGTGCCAGGGAAGCCGTGCTGAGTGAAGAGTTCATGATGATGACGGAGCGTATCGTCATTCTGCTTCGCCGCATTGAGGAGGCTTCTACTGTCGAGCTGGTGGATTTTATCAGGATCCTCACTGCCGAGAAGCAGAATATTCAGGAATACCTGGATATGCTGACCATCTGGTTCCGGGACGTGCTGATGTACAAGGCGACCCGCGAGATCGACAGACTCATTTTTAAAAAAGAAATCAGTGATATCAGAGAACAGGCAGAAAAGGCCTCGTACCACGGCATTCAGGAGATCCTGGAGAGTCTGGACAAGGCGGGCGCGCGTCTCAGAGCCAATGTCAGCTTCGAGCTGACGATGGAACTGCTCCTTCTGTCGATCAGGGAGAATTTAAATGGCTAAGATTATAGGTGTTCGTTTCCGCCATGCCGGCAAGGCTTATTATTTCGATCCGAGCGGATTCGATATCAAATATAATGACGCTGTCATCGTTGAGACAGCCCGGGGCATTGAATACGGCCGCGTTATCATGGCGCCGATGAATTATGCCGATGAGAAGCTCAAGGCCCCCCTCAAGGGCGTGCTGCGTATCGCCACGGCCGAGGATACGGCTCGGGAGATGAGCAATCGCGAAAAGGAAAAGGAAGCCTTCCGTATCTGCAAGGAGAAGATCCTCGAGCACGGACTTGATATGAAGCTGATCGCCACGGAGTATGCCTTTGACGACAGCAAGATCCTGTTTTATTTCACGGCTGACGGCCGGATCGACTTCCGGGAGCTGGTCAAGGATCTGGCCGGCATCTTCCGCCGCCGCATCGAGCTGCGCCAGATCGGCGTGCGCGATGAGACCAAGATCCTCGGCGGAATGGGTGTCTGCGGCCGGCCGCTGTGCTGCCATACCTTCCTGGAAGAATTTGCGCCGGTCTCGATCAAGATGGCCAAGGAGCAGAACCTGTCGCTTAATCCGGCCAAGATCTCGGGCTGCTGCGGCCGCCTGATGTGCTGTCTGCGCAACGAAGCCGAAACCTATGCTGATCTGAAGAAGGGCCTGCCGGTCAAAGGCGAGGTCGCCGAGATCCCGGACGGCCGCCTGGGCGAGGTGCAGTCGGTCAATATCCTGCGTCAGCTGGTGAAGATCGTGGTCGATGTGGATGAGGATGAGAAGGAGATCGTGGAATACCCCGTCTCCGAGATCAAGGTCCTCTCTCACGGCAAAAAAGGCCGCCGCAAGGCGGAGGCTGCCGAGGCCCCGGAGCTGACGAAGGAACTGGAGGCTTTGACCGATGAGGCGGAGGAGCGCCGCGAGAAAGGCCCGGTCAAGGGCCGAAGCGGCGACAAGACCGGTGAGAAGGCAGAAGAAAAGGACGGCGAGAAGAAGTCTCGCGAACGCCGCCGCGATAAAAACCGCGACAAGTCCCGCGACAACAGCCGCGATAAGGGACGCAGCGGCCGCGAGGCGCAGGAGGACCGTGAAAACCGTGACGGCCGTGACGCTGCCGGCAAGGATAAAGCGGAAAATGTCTCCCGCGAGCAGAAAAAGTTCCGTCAGGCCGTCCGTAAGGCCCTCGAGAACCAGCAGGCGGAGGAGGCCGAACGCGAAGAAGCGAGACGTGCCCGGGCCGAGGCGGCGAACCAGGCTTCTGCCGGTGACGAAACGCCAAAGAAGAGACGGCGCCGCCGTCATCATAAGAAGAAAGCCAATCCCAATGAATCACAGGAAACGACTGGATGATCTGCAGAACGGCCGTATGCTGTGGCAGGACCCGGAGGGGTTCTGCTTCGGCATCGATGCCGTTCTGCTTGCGCATTATGCCTCTCTGAGGCCCGGGGACAGCATCCTGGACATGGGCTGCGGCAACGGCATCATACCGGTGCTGCTCAGCGTCGATGCCCCGGAAGGGATCCACATCACAGGTCTGGAACTGCAGGAAGGACCGGCCGTACTGGCAGAGGAAAACGTTGCCTGGAATCGTCTGGAGGCAATGATCACGATCGTTCGCGGTGATCTGAAGGAAGCCTCGGCCCTCTTCGGCCGGGATCGTTTTGATGTGGTGACCTGCAACCCGCCCTACCGGCGGACCGGTTCAGGCCGGCTCAGTTACGGCGAGAAGGCAGCGGCCCGCCACGAGCTGTATTGCACGCTGGAGGACGTGATCCGCGAGGCCTCCCGGGTTCTGAAGAGCCGGGGCCGCCTCTATCTGGTGCATTTGCCGGAACGCCTGGCTGAGATCTGCGCTCTGGCGGATCGATATCATCTGGCGGTGAAGCGTCTGAAAATGGTCTGCTCCCGTGAGGGGGAAGCTCCGTCTCTTATTCTGATGGAGGCTGTCAAGGGCGGCCGGCCGGGACTTGCGGCTGAGCCCTCACTGATCATCTATGACCGGGACGGCACCTACACGCCGGAGGTCCGGCATTTTTACGGAGAATGATATGGCCGGTATCTTATATCTGGTGGCAACACCCATCGGCAATCTGGAGGATATGACCCTGCGGGGCCTCCGGATTCTGAAGGAGGCGGATCTCATCGCCTGCGAGGACACGCGGACAAGTGCTCCGCTTCTCCGGCATTACGGCATCACGACGCCGGTGACCGCCTATCACAAATACAATGAAAAAGAGAAGAGCCCCTATCTTGTGGATGTACTGCTGTCCGGCAGGAATGTGGCCCTGATATCGGACGCGGGCCTGCCTCTGATATCGGATCCCGGTTCCTGTCTGACGGAGGCTTGCCGTGAGGCCGGCATTACGATCACCGTCGTGCCGGGGGCCAACGCGGCGCTGACAGCGCTGCTTCTGTCGGGGGCCGACAGCCGCCGTTTTATTTTTGAAGGCTTCCTGCCGCAGGATAATAAGGAAAAGGCGCGGGTTCTGGAGAGTCTGAAGACGGAGATGCGCACGGTCATTTTCTATGAAGCGCCCCACCGTCTGGCGAAAACATTGGGGGATCTGGCCGGGGCCCTGGGCAGGAGGCGGATCGCCGTCTGCCGGGAACTGACAAAGCGTTTTGAGACGACGGAGATCCTGGAACTGACCGAGGCGGCTGACCTTTATAAGACAAAAGAACCCCGGGGAGAATACGTCCTCGTCCTGTCGGGGCGCGATCCCGATGATCTGGCCCGGGAAAAGCAGGCGGCCTTTGAGACGATGAGCGTCGCCGCCCATGTGGCTCTGTATGAGGAGCAGGGACTGGGGCATAAGGAGGCGATGAAAGCCGCCGCTGCCGACCGAGGCGTGACAAAGAGGGATATTTATCAGGCCCTGCTGTCCGAAGCGGATGAGGCTTGAGACGAAAAAGGATAGTTTTTTTGGAATTGTTTACAAAAAATATTGCGAAAATATAAAAAAAAACGTAATCTTATGTAAGATGTGACATTAAAATACAGTCAGCTTTTGCGGCTGAGAAGATGAGGATAGCTAATGGAAGTAGGAAAGAGTGTCAAGAGAGTCGATGCCCTGGAGAAGGTCACGGGCCGCGCGAAATTCACGGATGATATCTGCCCGTCCAATGCTCTTATCGCGAAGGTTTATCATGCCGAGATTGCTCACGGCTTTGTGAAGAGCATTGACATCGAAGAAGCTATGAAGGTGCCGGGGGTCATCAAAATCCTGACCTGCTTTGACGTGCCGGACTACCTGTTCTCCACCGATGGACATGCCTGGGATCCGGAAGCCGATCACAGCAATATGGACCGCCATCTTTTGAACCGTCATATCCGTCTGTACGGTGATGACATTGCCGCTGTTATCGCGGAGGATTCCGTGGCCGCTGATCAGGCGCTGCGCGCTATCCGCGTTGAGTATGAAGAACTGCCCTTCATGCTCAAGGCGCAGGATGCCATCAAAGAAGACGCCCCGCAGCTTTTTGAGCACCGCAGCCGCAATATCTGCGGTGAGACCTTCAGCGCCTACGGCGATTATGACACCGTGACGAAGGAAGAGGGTCTGCATGTGTTTGACGACTGGTATGCGATCCCCCGCGTCCAGCATTGTCATCTGGAAAACGGTGTCTGTTTCGCTTATCAGGAAAAAGAGAAGATCACCGTCGTGGCTTCCACGCAGATTCCGCATATCGTCCGCCGCTGCGTCGCTCAGGCGCTGGGCGTTGAATGGGGCATGATCCGTGTCGTCAAGCCGTATATCGGCGGCGGCTTCGGCAACAAGCAGGACGTTCTCTACGAACCGCTCTGCGCCTGGCTCTGCACTCAGGTGGGCGGCCGCTGCGTCAAGATCGACACCACCCGCGAAGAGACCTTCTGCAATACCCGTGTCCGTCACTGCTACGATATCCATATCGTGACGCATGTCAGAGAAAACGGCACTATCGCGGCCCGTTACATGGAAATGTGGGGCCATCAGGGAGGCTATACCTCCCACGGCCACGGTGTCACGGAAAATGCCGTCGGCGCTTTTATGAACCTGTATCCCTGCGATGCCTGCAAGGTGGAGGCCCACTCGGTATTTACCAACACTCAGCCATCGGGCGCAATGCGTGCCTATGGCTTCCCTCAGGCTCTGTTCTGCGTGGAGACTCAGATCGAGACGATCTGCCGGGAGATGGGCTTCGATTCGCTGGAATTCCGCAAGAAAAATATGATGAACGTCGGCTTCAAGGACGACTTCACGAAGAACGAGGTCTTCGAGGACGGTCTGTCCCTGTGTATCGATAAGGGCGCCGAGCTGTTCCGTTATCGCGAAAAGCAGCAGCGCTATGCCCATCAGACCGGCGAAGTCCGGCGAGGCGTCGGCATGGCCGTCTTCTGGTACACCTCCGG
This sequence comes from Lachnospiraceae bacterium, assembly GCA_029005135.1. Taxonomy (GTDB): domain Bacteria; phylum Bacillota; class Clostridia; order Lachnospirales; family Lachnospiraceae; genus Chordicoccus. Next base: position 6,545 of record JAQXFO010000058.1, on the reverse strand, counting down.
TGTCTGGCCTGTCAGCGTGGAGACGGACACCTGCCATATGATCCTCAACCAGGACGGTTCTGTCCAGGTCATTATGGCCGAGACCGAGATCGGCCAGGGTGCCGATACCGCCTTCTCCCAGATGGCGGCAGATGTCATCGGTGTACCGCTGAAGGACATTCATATCGTCTCGACACAGGACACCGATCATACGCCCATCGGCTTCGGTGCCTTTGCTTCCCGCCAGACCTTTGTCGGCAGCTTCTCGATCGCCCAGACCGGCGGCATCCTCAAAGACAAGATTCTGGAGGCGGCCGAACGTAAAACCGGCTATGCCAAGAACGTGCTTGACTGTGTCGACGGCAATATCGTGACAAAACGCGACGGCCGTGTGCTGATCTCTCTGAAAGATCTGTCCGAATGGTCGATCTACAACCGTCAGCGTTCCGAGCAGCTGACCGCCGAGAGTACCGCCGATGTCAAGGCCAATGCCTTCAACTACGGCTGTACCTTTGCCGAGGTTGAGGTGGATATCCCGATGTGCCGTGTCAGACTCCTGAACATGCTGAATGTTCACGACTGCGGCAAGATCATCAATCCGGCTCTGGCCGAAGCCCAGGTCCACGGCGGTATGTCCATGGCCATTGGCTACGGCCTGCAGGAGGAACTGCTCCATGATCCGAAGACCGGCCGCTGCTTAAACGGTAACTTCCTGGATTATAAGCTTCCCACCTTTATGGATCACCCGCGTCTGAATGCCGCCTTTGTCGAAACGGTTGAACCGAAGACGCCCTTCGGCAACCGTTCCCTGGGAGAGCCGCCGGCCATCGGCGGTGCTCCGGCCATCCGCAACGCGATCCTGGCTGCCACAGGTGTCAGCCTCTACAAGATCCCGATGACGCCGAAAGTCCTCTATGAAGCCTTCCGCGATGCCGGTCTGTTCGACGGACCAACCGTCAAAAAGGCCGAATAAGCTCCCGTAACCGATAAAAAACCCTGCGAAGCGTTCTGTTCAGTTCGCTTCGCAGGGGTTTTTTGTGATGCTGGTACAGATAATGTCGTAAAGCATCAGAGACCGGGTCTTGCGGCAGGGCCTTAAGACCCGGTTTGGGGTGGTATCAGTCTGCGCTCAGGAAGCGCTTGACTTCGTTGTTGGCGTCTTCGACGAGCCGGGCTTCGTCAACGCCGGCGATATGGCCGTGCTCAACCGTGACGCGGCCGTTCACGACCGTGTAATCCACGGCGCCCTTGACACCGACGGTGCCGAGGACCGACATCGGATCGCAGTAGGTACCGATCAGCTCAAGGCGGTTGCTGTCGATCATGAAGAAGTCAGCACACTTGCCGACTTCGATGGAGCCGATCTCCTTCTCACGGCCCAGCAGACGGGCGCTGCCCATCGTGGCTATCTTGAGAATGTCGTAGCCGCTCGGGGCTTTTTTGCTGGAGTTGAGACGATGCAGCAGGTAAGCGACACGGATCTCTTCCAGAAGGTTGGAGCCGTCATTGGAGGCAGAGCCGTCGACACCGAGACCGACCGGCATATCCATATCCAGCATTTCCGGAATGCGGGCAATACCGGAGGAGAGTTTCATGTTGGAGATCGGGCAGTGGCAGACACCGGTACCGGTTTCGGCCAGGAGCTTCAGCTCTTCGTCATTGAAATGGATGCCGTGAGCATACCAGACGTCATTGCCGATCCAGCCGAGGGTCTCCATGTAAGCCAGCGGACGCAGGCCGACTCTTTCCAGTGTGTAGTTTTCCTCATCCTTTGTCTCGGCCAGATGTGTGTGCAGGCGGACGCCGTATTCACGGGCCAGAACGGCACTTTCACGCAGCAGGTCGGCGGAGACGGAGAAGGGTGAGCAGGGAGCCAGAGCGATGCGGTGCATAGACTGGAAGGAATTGTCCTGATACTTTTCAATCAGGGTAACGCTGTCCTTCATGATCTCATCGACGGACTGGACGACAGAATCCGGCGGCAGACCGCCGTCTTTCTTGCTCAGATCCATGCTTCCGCGTGAGAAATGCATGCGGATGCCCAGATCTTTGGCAGCTTCCCACTGAGCACCGATCAGATCGCCGGCATTGTGCGGGAAGACATAGTGGTGGTCGAAACAGGTGGTGCAGCCGTTTTTCATCAGCTCGCCCATACCTGTTTTGGATGACAGATAAATCGTATCGGTGTTCAGGCGTTTCCAGATCTCGTAAAGTGTTTTCAGCCAGTCAAACAGTTCCATGTTCTGGACCTGCGGAAGATTGCGTGAGAAGAACTGATACAGATGGTGATGGGCGTTGATAAGGCCCGGGTAACAAAGCATGCCTGTGCCGTCGATAACGGTGTCGGCTTCCGGTTCTTCCGGACCGATGGCCTTAATGAGACCGTCGACACAGTACAGGTTGACATTTTCATATACCTTGTCCTGGGCGTCGCAGGAAACCAGGGCTTTGATATTCTTAACAAGCAGTGTCTTCATAAATAACACCTCCGCATTTTTTTAGGGTCAAATTCAAAAAGAATTTGGTTAATTCCTACAAACATTGTAAGAAAATGGTACAAAAACGGGAGTCCCCCTGGGACTCCCGTTTGAATCTGGTGCGGTGACAGATTAGTGGTTCATCTTCAGGCCGATGCGAGCAACGTTTTCTTTGACTTTCTCGTACATCTCGAGCCATTCCTGAACCGGTTCGACTTTGATCGGATCGTAGGCTTCCAGGAAACTCTTTCCGATCGGTTTTTTGTCAAGATACGGGACGTAATGAGATTCGAATTCCTTGATCATCTCATTGGCATCCTTACGGGAAACGCCGGCGGCAGCGTGGGCGATCTCACCGTTGAAGCGGACTTCCAGACCGGTGACGTGCAGGATCTGAACGCCGACAGCGGAACGGACACCGTCGATACGGGAGGCACCGGAGACTGTGGCGGCCGTGGCCATGGCGGCGCATTCGTACAGCAGGGACTCTGTCATCGGGCCGGAGACCGGGGAGGTCATAACGGTTGTCAGCAGGTGTGTATTTCTCTTCATAGCCTGCTGAACAGCGGAAGCAGCCCAGACAAGTTCCGGAGCGGTATCGCAGTTGTAGAACGGATGTGTCGGGCAGATCGAGAATGTGGTGGCCATGTTGACGACACATTCCATGATGATACCGGCGACAGAGCAGATAACGACGCCCTCCGGACCACCGGCATAACCGCCGAGGATGGAGTTGTAGAAGCTGTGGATGATGCAGCCGGTTCTGACGAGGTGAGCCACCTTGATCAGCAGGCCGTAATTTGTCTTAAGTTCGGAAACAAAGCAGGTGTGATGCCAATCCTGCTGCGGGAAGCCGCCGAAGGATGTACCGGACAGCTCGCCGATCTCGGAAACAGCATTCTCGACAACACCGATACCCATGCCCGGACGGCCGGCTCTCTGGGTGGCAGCCTTTGTCAGCTCGACCTCACGCCAGGCCAGCAGGACTTCCCACGGGCTTCTTGTCTTCGGCGTGCGGCCGTGTGTGGTGTAGAAGTTGCAGCCAACGATCGTGTCGACGATCGGTTCCTTGGCGTAGCTTTCCATAACGGTGGAGAACCATTCTTCCGGAATCGGTGTACCGAAGCCGCCGCCGCAGATGATCGGCTTGCGCGGATCTTCGACCTTACGGGAAACGATGGTGCACTGATCCAGACCGGAACCGTAGGTCACGGAATCCGGAGCCCAGCGCAGGGCCTGCAGGATCTCGTCACGGGAGAAGATCATGCGGGAATGAGTATCGGTGCAGTAAACACCGGCTGTCTCAGCCAGCTCCAGACCGGCCTGGAAGAAACGGTCAGCCATGTCGTCTTCTGTCAGGATAGCGTCTTCCGGATTTCTCTTCAGACCGTACTTTTTAATCAGCTGACGAACTGTCTTGGAGATCAGTTTATCGAAATCGGCCTCTTCCATGATCGGGCCGTTATCCATACGATCCAGAACGGTTAATAAACGTGTATGAGATTTCATGCTGTCTTAAGCCCCTTTCTTTTCTGACATAATTTTTCTGCAGAGTTCGACGGCTTCGTTGGCGTCTTCGCTGTAGCCGTCAGCGCCGATGGAGGCAGCCCATTCGGCAGAAACAGGACCACCGCCGACGATGACCTTGAACTGGTCACGGATACCGAGACCGTTCAGAGATTTCAGAACGTCTTCCATGTACGGCATGGAGGTTGTCAGAAGAGAGGACAGGCAGATAAGATCAGCACCGACTTCCCGGGCTTCGTTAATGAAGTCGAAGGGCTTGACATCGTTGCCCAGATCGTGGACCTCAAAACCGTTGACTTCAAGCAGGGTCGCGACAATGTTCTTACCGATGTCATGGACGTCGCCCTGAACCGTACCGATAACGATCTTACCGGCGGACTCGCCGTCAGCCTTGGTCAGTTTGGCAGCGATAACGTCCTTAACAGCGGTGGCAACATCGGCGGCCATGATCAGATCCGGCAGGAACAGTTCCAGTCTTGAGAACTGTTCACCGATATCGTCGAGGATCGGAACCATGTTCTTCTGGATAACATCCATCGGATCCATACCGTCTGCGAGGGCAGCTTCTGTGATCTCTACCGCTCTCTCATCGTCACCGTCAAGCATACTTTCCTGTAATTCTTCGTAAAAAGCCAATTTTGTTCTCCTTTCTTTGGCGAACAGTACATGGTGTAGCTTTTGACGGCCTCACACACCTAAGCATGTTGCCAGACTGCATGATTTTAGACTTATTTATCATATGATAGTTGTTTAAAAATGTCAATGAATCTGAAAAAAGCACGGAGCTTTTTGTCATCTATCACAAAAACGATAGGAAGAAAACCAACGAAACTTATAATTTTATTCTAATTCAAAAAAGCAGATGACTTCCTGTTTGAAAAGTCATCTGCTTTTGAAAGACTGCTTAAAAAAGTGGCCTTTAGTCGAAGGGTTTGACCTCCGCAATATCATTGAGGCCTTCGCTGGTGACACGGTCGGCTTCTTCGTTTTTGCCGAGCCGGCGCAGCATCGTCTTCTTGACGGCACGGAAGATATTTTCGTAGCCGGTGCAGCGGCACAGGTGGCCCGAAAGTGCCCGCCTCAGCTCGTCATCGGAATACTCGCGGCCGGTCTGGAGGATTTCCCAGGCAGTCATAATGAAGCCTGGTGTACAGTAACCGCACTGGATCGCGGCTTCGTCGATAAAGGCCTGCTGGATATCGGACAGCTCGCCGTTGGGGCCGAGAAGGCCTTCCAGCGTCCAGATGTCCTTGCCTTCGGCCCAGACTGCCAGGTAAATGCAGCTGTTGAAGGCTTCACCATTGATAATGACGCTGCAGGAGCCGCATTCGCCGACGGCACAGCCCTTCTTGACGGAGGTGGTGCGGAAATCGTCGCGGAGCATGTCGGTCAGGGACATCCTGACGTCAATCATTTTCTCCACGCTTTTGCCGTTCAGCGTAAAGCTGACAAGCTTATACTGTTTCTTCATCGATCGTACCTCCTGCCATCAGAACGGATTTCTTAAGAGCGCGTTCGGCCATCACACAGGCGGCGTGCTCGCGGAACTCCTTAGAGGCGCGCCAGCTGTCGCGGGGTGTGATGTCGGACAGGATCTCCCGGGCGAAGGCCCGGATGTTGGCCGCGGTAACGGCCTTGCCATTGATGAAGGCCTCGGCCTTCGCGGCACGCATCGGGACGGGGGCGGTGACGCCGAAGCCGGCGCGGACGCGGTCGAAGGTCTTCTTGTCGCCCGAGAGGCGGACATTGACGGAACAGCCGGTCGTGGCAATATCCAGTGCGTTGCGCATGGCGTACTTGATGTAGTGCCCGAAGCAGTTCTTATAGGAGTCCTCCGGAATCAGGATGGCTGTCTGGAGTTCGCCGGGACGAATATCGACCACCTTGGCTTTGATGTAGAAATCCCGGATCGAAACCGTGCGGACGCCTTCGGGACCGGTCAGTTCGACAACGGCATCCAGAGCCTGCAGTGTGGAGGCAGTATCGGCCGAGGTCACACCATTGCAGGAATTGCCGCCGATCGTGCCGATAGCACGGATCTGGGGAGAACCGACCGTGCCGGCCGCTTCGCCCAGAACGGGGATACAGGCATTGATGATGGGATCTTTCTCGAGGTGAGAAAAACTGGTCAGAGAACCGATGCGGATCGTACCGTCCTCATCCATGGAAACGCCACGAAGCGCGTCGATCATATAAATGCTGACAAGCTCGGCGCCGGCCAGCGCGCCTTCACGCATCTTGACGAGCACATCGCTGCCGCCGGCAATGATGATCGCCTGCGGGTGTGCCGTCAGAAGAGCGACGGCTTCTTCGACAGAAGACGCTTCGTACAGTGCTTTAATATCGTACATACTGGAACCCTCTTCCCTGAAATTGATAACGCGGATCAAAACCCAAAAACGCAGTTACCGTTAAATATTATCGGAAGAGTCAGGGAAAAAAGCAAGAAATATTTATAAAAAAGACGAAATTACAGGGGCCAGTTTTGTATTTGACATATAAAAAAGCGTCCGAATCGCAGGACAAACAGTGGGGATATATCATCGAGCCACATGAGCTGCC
>JAQXFO010000057.1 GCA_029005135.1 Lachnospiraceae bacterium | reverse complement strand
CGGAAGCCCTCATCTGTCTTATCATCGTATCTTTTCTCCATTTTTCCCTGTCTTATACCGCACGCTGTCAGAACAGCCATCTCACCGCCGCCGCTGCCGCGATGACGCCGATCCCCGCTGCCTGAGCCGAAAAAGACCGTTTCCTGCCGTCCGTATCAAGGGGCGGGAAGCTGCCGTCAAAGCCCCGCAGCTGCAGGCTTTCGTAGAGCCGTTCCGCCCGGTCAAGACTGCGTAGGATGAGCTGTCCTAAAAATGACCCCCAGGCGCTCACATGTATCCCCTTGTGTGCCGGGGCCCTGAGCCGATATGCCTCCTGCATGATCGACGCCTCCTCCGCCAGCACGCTGATGTACCGCCGCGTCAGCACCAACAGCGTGACAAGAATTCGCGGACAGCGGATCGCCGTGAGGGCCCGGGCCATTTCCTCGCAGCTCACTGCCGCGCTCATCCAGAAGCCCGTCATCAGGCACACCAGGCCCTTGAGGATCAGGGTGATCATGGAAATGACGCCGCCGCTGAGGCCGATACCACCGACAACAGCGATGATCTGCCGGTCAAAGAGCGGATTGAAAAGCCCCACCGCCAGCACAAAAGGCATCACATACCTCAGGCGGTAGAAGCACAGCCCCGGCGGAATCAGCGAGACCGCAAAGCCCGTCAGGGGAAACAGCAGCATCGCCGCCGGTCCCAGCAGGTCGTACGCCGGAAATGACACCGCCGTCAGGATGACGGAAAGGCCCATCAGGAGACGAAGTCCCGGCGCTATCGCCTTGACGGGCGACGCGATCCGGTGAAGGTCTTCAATTGTGCGCATATCCCTCTGGGCACGTCGTGTCTTATCCATCTCACCTGTCAAAAGGGCAGCCGGATGTCTGCCGCCTGCCCTGTCTTTCTCATTCCAGAAATCTCTCTATCGCTTTGTTCAGATCGTCGATGACGGCCTGATCGCCATGGACCGCCGCGTCCACGACGCAGTGCTCGATATGATCCTTAAGGATCACCTTGGCCGTGTTGTTGAGGGCCGCCCTCACCGCCGCCAGCTGCACCAGCACCTCGGCACAGTCGGCTCCCTCGTCCACCATACGGCGTACCTTTTCCAGGTGGCCCGCTGCCCGGGCGAGGCGATTCTTCACCGCCTGTGTCTGGGTATGGCTGTGAACGTGGCCGTGGCCGCCATCATGGCCGTGACCACCCTCATGATCGTGACTCTGATCATGACTGTGATCGTGACCGTGCCCATGGCCGCTGCCAGGCGCCTGCATCCGCTCGTGACGATATTCGTGCTCCTGCGCCGGCGCTTCGCCGCCGCTCAATGTCCTGTTATCCGGCATCGCTTTTCTCCGTCTGTCTTTCTGCTTCCGACAGCTTATTATAAAGCATCGGGGACTGAGAAATCAAACCCTGTGCCGGCGCCGGACAAGGGTGCCGATGCCGGTGACGGCTGCCGCGGCCAGAAGGACGCCCAGAAGGCCCGCCGCCGTCGTGCCCAGCGGATTATCCGGATCCGAGGCAAAGGCGTAATCCGGCATGAGGGCCGTCTTCTCCTGCAGTGCCGCCGCCCGGTCGGCTGCGGCGCTGTCGATGCCGAAGTTATCCTCGTCAAGGGCCATATTGTCCCGTTCCTCACTGCCGAAGAGGGACCATTCCAGACCGTCGGGCGCTGAGCTTGCCACAAGGGACAATCCGCCGCCGATCACCAGGGCCGAAAACAGAAGGACCGCCAGCACCGCGCGTCTTGAATGCCGCGCCTGCTGTCCCTGCACCTGTGCCTGCCCCTGCGTCTTTCCCTGTGCCTGCCCCGGTTCTCTGCACGCCAGAGGATCCTCCCGGATCAGCTCGGGCCGGGCACTGTAGAGGAAGCCCAGCACGGTGCCGGTGATCACCCCCTCCACCAGGCCGATGGCCAGATGGATCGGCTGCATCAGAGCCGCAAAGGCGCCGAAGGGCAGAGCCGTGATCCCGGAAAGGGATGTCTCCAGCACCACCGAAAAGGCACCGAGCTGGAGCGAGACCACGCAGCCCAGGACCGAGGCCGCCATCAGACGCCGCCGCACACGGTGAACGGCCTCTTCCGGCTTTAACCCCTCGGGAAAACGCCGCCGCATCAGCGGCCGGTAGATCAGGTAATAACCGGCAAAACAGCCGTAAAAGCCCATATTCCAGATATTCGCGCCCAGGGCCATCAGGCCGCCGTCCGCGAAGAAAAGGCACTGGATCGTCAGCACCGCGATCATACTGAGAAAGCCCGCCGACGGGCCGAGTATCGCCGCCAGCAGGAAGCCGCCGCCGATATGGCCCGAGGAGCCCGTCCCCGGTATCGTATAATTGATCATCTGACCGGCAAAGACCAGTGCCGACATAATCGCCATCTCCGGCAGCCTTCTTCCCGGCGTCAGACTGCCGGTGCCGTCCTCTCGCCGGTATTCCCGGAGAGCCGCTGCGGCCGCTCCGGCTGACAGCACCGCCATCGCCCCAGCTACCGGCGGTGACAGAAGCGCATCCGCCATATGCATAACGCTGTCCTCCTGACATGTTTTTGTCTTGTAACCGGCTCTCATTGTATAAAACCCCCGGCGGCGGCACAAGCCACCCCGGGGGATAGAAATACTCAGGAATCTTATAGAAATTGTCCCACAGCTGTCTCTCAGGATTCTGCCGTAAAGCTGCCGTAGGCCACACCGGGCTGCATCGTCACACCTTTGATGGCCGCCAGTTCGCTGACGGTCACCAGCATATAGCCCTCCGACAGGAGCGTCGGCACGATCGTCTGCACGGCCTCCACAGTCTCGCTGTAAATATCATGCATCAGGATAATGGAGCCGTCCTTGATGTTCGTCGTCGCCGCGGCAATCGTCTGCGCCGGATCCCGGGTATCCCAGTCCAGCGTGTCCACGTTCCAGAGGATCATGGGCTTGCCTACTGTGGCGGAGACGGTGTCATCGATGCCGCCGCCCGTGGGGCGCATCAGCGCCGGCGTATAACCGAAGAGCTGCTGCAGATAGGCGTCGTTCTGCTGCATCACGCTGCTGATGACCTCCGCCGGCTGATTGACCAGGGTGGTGTGATCCCAGGTATGACTGCCCAGTTCCATGCCCAGGTTGTAGGCCCGGATCAGGTTATTCTTCGTCTCCTCGTCCTGGGCCGCCATCTTGCAGACCACGAAGAAGGTGGCCTTCACCTTGTTGGCCTCCAGCACATCCAGCACGCCCGCCGTCTCCCGGGAGGGCCCGTCGTCAAAGGTCAGGGCCACGTATTTCACCGGCTCGTCGGGCTTGTAGATCCCGCTGTCGCTGAAGCAGCAGTAGCTGCCGTCGTCAAGGATATGCCAGCCTGTCAGCGTATAGCCTTCCTCGTCAAAATAGTAGCGGTCGCCGTCGATGGTCTTCCAACCGCTGACGTAGCGGGCATTATCCGCGGTTTTGTACCACCAGCGGCCGCCGTCCATATTCCAGCCGGTATTGCCCGTCTCGGTCTCCACAGACAGGAGGGATGCCGTATCGCCCGCTTCCCGTACCTCTTCGGGCAGCGCCGTCGGCGCCGGTTCCTCGGCGGCATCGCGCCGGCCGGCGGCAATGCCGGCTTTGACCACAAGCACAACAGCCAGGATCAGCAGAAGGCTGATCCCGGCCATGATTATCTTTTTCCTGCCGGCGGCCTTCTTCTTACGCTGCCGCCGGGCATACAATTCCTGTCTTGTCATTGATGATGATCCCTTATTAAGTCTCCCCAGACTCCCTCCCGGATGCCCTCCGGCATCAGTGAGTACTTATACTATAAACTCTCAGGGACCGTTCCGACAAGGTCAAAACTATTTTTTGTGAGGGTTGCATAAAGGCTGCCCCCCTGAACCGTTTTCTCAGGCATTGAAGGCCTGATCCAGATCCGCCAGGATGTCCTTAATATTCTCGGTACCGATGGACAGGCGGATGGTATTCGGCTTGATGTTCTGCTCGGCCAGTTCTTCCTCGGTGCACTGGCTGTGGGTCGTGGTTGCCGGGTGGATAACCAGGGACTTGACGTCGGCCACGTTGGCCAGCAGGGAGAAGATCTGCAGGTTGTCGATGAAACGGTAAGCCTCTTCCTTGCCGCCCTTGATCTCGAAGGTGAAGATGGAAGCACCGCCGTTCGGGAAGTATTTCTCATAGAGAGCATGATCCGGATGATCCGGCAGAGACGGATGATTGACACTGTCAACCTTCGGATGATTGGCCAGATATTCGACGACCTTCTTCGTATTCTCGGCATGTCTTTCCAGACGGAGGGACAGTGTCTCGGTGCCCTGCAGCAGCAGGAAGGCATTGAAGGGTGATATCGTCGCGCCGGTGTCACGCAGGAGAATAGCCCGGACATACGTCACGAAGGCAGCCTTGCCGGCGGCTGCGGTGAAGCGGACGCCGTGATAGCTCGGATTCGGCTCGGAGATCCACGGGTAACGGCCCGAAGCGGCCCAGTCGAAGTTTCCGCTGTCGACGATAACGCCGCCAAGTGTGGTACCGTGACCGCCGATGAACTTCGTCGCCGAGTGGATAACGATATCAGCACCGTGTTCGATCGGGCGGATCAGGAACGGCGTGCCGAAAGTGTTGTCGATGACCAGCGGAAGACCGTGGCGATGAGCAATGGCCGCGATGGCGTCGATATCCGGAATATCCGAATTCGGATTGCCCAGTGTCTCGATGTAGATGGCCTTGGTATTATCCTGAATCGCCGCTTCCACTTCAGCTTCGTCGTGAATATTAACGAAGGTGGTGCTGACGCCGTAGAGCGGCAGTGTGTGTGCCAGCAGGTTGGAGGAACCGCCGTAGATGGTCTTCTGAGCGACAATGTGCTCACCGGCGGTTGCCAGGGCCTGGATCGTATAGGTGACGGCTGCCGCGCCGGAGGCCAGAGCCAGACCGCCCACACCGCCTTCCAGGGCCGCGATGCGGTCTTCGAAGACGCCCTGTGTGGAGTTGGTCAGACGGCCGTAGATATTGCCGGCATCCGCCAGACCGAAACGATCGGCAGCATGCTGAGAGTTTCTGAAAACATATGAGGTGGTCTGATAGATCGGAACGGCTCTGGCATCGGATGCCGGATCCGGTGATTCCTGACCGATATGAAGAGCCTTGGTTTCAAACTGCCATGCGTCTCTGAATTCTTTTGTCACGGTTGCCATAGTAATTACCCCCTTGTGGTTATCATAGTCTTAAATGGTGATTCTGAGTCGTTAAGGTGCGTTCCTTATGTATAGTATATTAGTATGAATTTGATAAAAGGTGTTAATTCATAAAAACAAAGGCCTGTTATCGGAATTACCGATAACAGGCCTTTTAAATCGTCCCCATTAATATCAGGTGTTTTTCTATGATTTCACTTTGCCCATCAATGAACCGGTGTTCCCTGCGGCGTCTCAGGCCAGAGGACGGAACTTCTTAAGTTCCTCCAGATACATAAGCCCCAGATGGCTCAGCCGCACACCGGACCGGCTGATATAGCCGATATGCATCACACTGTCAGAAGCCAGGGGCACCGCCACATAATCCGAACCGTTCAGTTCTTCACAGATAATGCCGGAACAGAGGGTGTAGCCATTGAGACCGATCATCAGGTTGAGCATGGTAGCCCGGTCTGAGACCTTGATGATCTGGCGGTAATGATACGTGCTGAACACCTCCTCCGCCATGGCAAAGGGAGTATTGCTGCCCTGATCAAAGGCCAGGCAGGGATAGGGCTTCAGATCCTCCAGCGTCAGCACCTCCCGTTCCGACAGGGGATTGGCCGCCGCCATATAGACGTAGGTGCGGCACGGGAAAAGCTCGGTGAACTCCAGCTCGTTGCCGGCAAGAAGCCGCCGGATGATGGATTCGTTGAAATCGTCGATATACAGAATGCCCAGCTCGCTTTTGGCATGGCGGACATTATCGATGACCTCAGAGGTTCTTCCCTCATAGATACCGAAGGCATACTCATCCGGCCGGAAGCGCCGCGCCATTTCAACAAAAGCCTTCACCGCAAAGGTATAGTGCTGACAGGAGACGGAGAAGCTGCGCCGCGTCTCCTTTTTATCCACATAACGTGCCTCGGCCAGCCGGTACTGGTCCACGATCTGACGGGCGTAGGTCAGGAACTCCTCACCCTCCGGCGTCTTCTCGATACCGCGGTTCGTCCGCCGGAAAATGGTCAGGGAAATCTCCTCCTCCAGCTTCATCAGACTCTGGGAAAGTGAGGACTGGGAAATGAACAGGTTCTGGGCCGCCTTATTGATAGATCCCTCCTCGGCAACAGTGACGGCATAGATCAGCTGCTGAAGTGTCATGACATACCTCCGGAAAAAAGCTGTTCTCATGCGAAAAACCTTTCGCCGTAAGCGAAAGGTTCTTCGGTGCGTGTATGAGTCAAAATGTCATTATCATGTGAATCGACGAATGGCCACGATGCCTCTGCAATCTGCCCGGCGATCATGTGTGATTCCCCAGGCAGCACCTTTAGCTTCCACAATCATACCATTTCCGTCGTAAATCGCAACATGACCGGAATAAACGATGACGTCGCCGGCCTGGGCTTCCGCCAGGGAGCCGACCGGTCTGCCGGCTGTGGCCCAGTAGCCTGAGGTCATGTAGCCGCCGCTGTAGACGCCGCAGTTCCTGAGGACCTGCCAGACGAAGTGGCTGCAGTCGATGCCGTGTGTCAGGGAGTTGCCGCCCCAGACGTAGGGATTGCCGATGAACTGGCAGGCATAGGCCACGATCTGATCGCCGGAGGAGCCGCCGGAGACGGTGCCGCTGCTGCCGGAGGATGAACCGGCGCCGCTGATGGCGGCCTGACGGGCTGCCTCTTCCTCCGCGGCCTTACGGGCCGCTTCCTGACGGGCGGCTTCTTCCTCGGCCGCTCGGCGGGCCGCTTCCTTCTCGGCTTCGATGCGTTCCAGCTCGGCCTGCTGCTGAGCAATCAGCGATTCGATAGCTCTGGCCTGAGCCTTGGCTTCTTCGATCTGATTGGCGTAATCGGCGTCCTGAGCCTGCTTGTTGGCCAGCTCGGTCTCCAGATTGGCCTTCTGCTCTTCCAGCATGGCCTCCTGGGCTTCCAGGCTTCTCTGCTGCTCTTCCAGCATGGTCTTCTGAACCTGAAGCTCCGCTTCCGTCTGCTCGATCTGGGCGATGGTCGCTTCATAGGCATTCAGCGCGTTGCGGTCGGCATTTTCCAACTGTGTCGTATACTCGGCACGGTTCAGGAAGTTCGCCAGGGAATCGGCCTTCAGAAGGATGGTCGTCCAGCCGGCGGTACCGCCTTTTTCGTAAATGTACTGGATACGGTTGACCATATCGCGGTACTGCTGATCCTTCTTGTCATTCTCGGCCTCAAGCGATTCCTGTGTATAATCGATCTGGCCTTCGGTCGTCGAGATCAGGCCCTTGGTCGACTCGATGTCCTGCTCGGCCTGGCTGATCTGAACCAGCAGGTCCACCAGGTCGGCGTTCACGGCCGAGATCTGATCCTGCAGTTCCTTCTGTTTGGCTGCCAATGCGTCGAGACTGCTGTAGGTATCCCCCAGCTGCGCTTCCGCGGCTGCCTTCTGATTGCGGATATCCTCTTCCTGATCGGCAAAAGCGCTCACGGTCATCCCCACAACCATCGCTCCTGCCAGCATCATACAGATCAGTTTTTTTCTCATGAAAAATCCCCTTATTACTTACCTTTTCACTCAATTGGCGAAAATGTAGATTAACACAAGAGGAATTTTATCATTATTATTTCCAGAAATCAAGTTTTATTAACCTATTTGTTACAATTTTGTTTCATTTTGTGCTTTTGGGCTCAGGTTCAGCTCCGGCACCGCCCGCAGGATGGCTGCCGCCGCGCCGTCTTCCTCATTGGTCAGGGTCACAAAATCAGCCGCAGCCTTTAGCGCTGCCTCCGCATTGCCCATGGCCGCGAAGATCCCGGCGCTTCGGCGCATATCGATGTCATTGCCGCTGTCACCGATGGCCATGATTTCGGCCTGCGGGATGCCGAGTCTTTCGCCGAGGAGCGTCAGTGCCCGTCCCTTGTCCGCCGTTGCGCTCCCCGCCTCAAGGCTGATATTTCTGCCGCAGACCACATGGATGAGATCCGCATAGGGCTTCAGAACCTCAAGGGCCCGTTCCACCCCGATCTGCTCGCCCCGGCAGTCACGGGGAAAGGTCACAGTAAATTTCTCGATACCGCACGCCTGATCAGCCACGTATTCCCTCAGATCCGCTACCGGCGTGCGGTTATGCTTCAGATACTGCCGGGTTCCCTCATCGGGAGCCCAGGCGATCGCCTTTTCGAGATTGGCGCTTTCGGCATAGCCGACACCGTCAATGAAGGCCATATCGAGAAAGCCGGCCTCCTCCAGCGCCCGGAGGATCGTCAGTGCCGTTGCCGTCGGGATCACATCCCGGTTAAGGATTTCCCCCGTCAGAAGATCCCGGATATCCGCTCCCGAGGCCGCGGCAGCATAGCGAACACCGGGAAGCGCCAGCACTTCCCCGGGTATCGCGCTGAAGGGACGTCCCGTCACCGGCACAAGAGCGATGCCCCGAGCCGCGCAGGAGGCCAGCACCGCCCGGGTCCTGGGTGTAACCCGCTTATCATCGGTCAGCAGAGTGCCGTCCAGGTCAAAGCCGATGAGCCGGATCATGATGCCTCCGCCATGGCCAGAAGTGCCATCACATCCAGGGTTTCCTTCTTCAGGGCCTCATAGGCAGCCCTGTCTTCCTTCTCCGTCATCCCCGTAAAATCTGCCGTTTCATAGGTCAGGCGGTTGACCGTCGGATCGGAGGAGACACTTTCCCGTGTGCCGTCCCGGAGAATCAGCTCGGCGCTGTGCCAGCGATTGCCGGCATCCGTCACCGCGATACGGCCCAGTGTTCCCTGGATTGAGACCCGGTCGTCGCCGTTGCAGTCCTTGGACCCCAGGCAGACTGCCTTCATAGAGCCGTAGTCCGCCGTCACGATGCCGGAGGTGTCCACCCCGTTAAAGCCCCGGTTGGCGCCGTAGGAGGCGGTCAGCGGACGGCCGAAAAGGGCCGTCATCACATGAAGATTATAGATATTGATGTCCCGGAGCGCCCCGCCCCGGAAGGCCGTATCGAAGACATTGGTGACATGTCCCTCCTGATAAGCCGTATAGCGGCTGGAATACTGACTGTAATTGAAGGAGGCCAGCGTCACCGTGCCGATGCGGCCAAGCCAGCTTCTGACCGCCGCGAAGACCGGCATATGGATCGTACTGATGGCTTCCATGAGAAACAGTCCCCTCTCCTCCGCCAGGGCAAAAAGCTCGGCTGCCTCCTCCGGCGTATCGGTGAAGGGCTTCTCCACAATAACGTGGCACCCCGACAGCAGTGCCAGACGCGCATCCGCATAGTGGCAGCTGTTCGGCGAGGCCACATAGACGGTGTTCACATTGTCATCCGCCATCAGCGCCGCCTTGTCCGTCCCATAGATTGAGACGCCGCAGCGGGCCGCATAGGCTGCCGCCCGGGCCGGATCCCGGGAATAAACGGCGGTATGGACGATGCCGGGTGTCATGGCAATGGCCTCCCGCATCGTATCGGTTATCGTGCTGCTGCCGATGGTCAGTACTTTCAGCATGGTATTATCCTCTCTTCTGTACAGCTGTTTCTTCTATTTTTAGTCAGAAACGGTAGAGGCCCTCCGCCTCCATCGCCGTCAGCGCCGCCGTGACGACCGCCTTATCCTCGCGGTAGGTCACGCCGTACCACTGATCGGGCGTTCGAAGGACCCGGACCGAGGCCTTGCCCTCCTTGAGAAGCTCATTGACGACAAAGGGCAGATAGTATTCGCCCTTCAGCGGATTGACCGACAGCGTCTCCGTCAGGAAAGCCGCAAAGCGCGCCCGAAGTTCCGGGAAAATGCTCGCCCCGAAGCCCCACATATTCATCGAAACCGGCATTTCCCCCGGCAGGCTCTGCCAGGTCCGGCCGCCGTCTTCCGAAAATGCCGGCCCGTCAGGCCTCTTCTCGATGCGGGTTCGCTCAGTCACATCCGTCAGGCAGCCCGCCTCGTCCACGGTGCAGACGCCCCGGGAGACGGAGCCGTTGTCCGTGAGGGTCCTGTCGAGACGAAAGCCCGCCATCACGTAGCGGTATTTGTCGTCATCCCGATGGCTTCTCAGATAGTCGGCTACCAGACGAAAAGCCGCGGGGCCGTAATAATCGTCGGCATTGATGACGGCACAGGGGCCGTCCACGAGATCGGCACAGCACAGGAGGGCCTGTCCGGTACCCCAGGGCTTCACCCGCCCTTCCGGCACGGAAAAGCCCGCCGGCAGATCCCGGATATCCTGATACGCGTACCGGACCTCAATCTTTTCCGCCAGACGGTCGCCGATCACCCGGCGGAAGTCATCTTCATTTTCTTTCTTAATGACAAACACGATGCGGTCAAAGCCGGCTGCCATCGCGTCATAGGCCGAAAAGTCCATAATGATGTGGCCGTCCCCGTCGACGGGGTCGATCTGCTTGAGTCCGCCGTAGCGGCTGCCCATGCCCGCGGCCATGATCACCAGTGTCAGTGCTGCCATAATATCGCTCCTCCTTATCATCCTTTATCTTCCGGTCCCGGCCGGAAGCGAGTCCTCTATCCCAGAAGGGTCTGTGTCATATCCTGCTGCGGATTCTTCGGATCCTTTTCAAATATGTCGATGGCGTTGAGGATCGCACTCCTCTCCGCGTAGGCCGGATAGAGAAACCCATAGTCGGGCTCCCCCATCTCATAACGGTCTGTCAGCGGACAAATGCCGCCGATCAGGAATTCATACACCCGGTCGCCGTCATAGAGATAGCTCTTGTCCTTCGCCTTGCCCGGGATATCGAAGACACCGTGAAACAGACTGAAGGCAAAGGGCCCGAAGGCCACGTAGTGAAGACCGATCTGTTCATAGAGAACCTCCAGCAGAAGATCATTCTCCAGGGCACAGGAACGGATCCCCATCAGGAGTCTGGCGAAGCTGTCCCCTGCCTTCGCGCCCTCACGAAAACGGTATTCCTTCAGCTGGTCATTGGTCCTTCCGAAGGGGATCGCCTTGGCGATGGCCAGGTTCTTTGCCAGTTCCGCCGGCTTCAGACCGCGGACAAATATGTTAAATGTGTTGTCAAGCTCACCGTTTTCGTCAAAATAAGCCCCCGCCATCCGTCTCAGGCAGGTGCGCTCCGGCGTCATCCGGCGTGTCAGCTCGAGCATAGCATCACGATCGATCATAGCGTCACCTCCTGTCCATCATAAAAGCAAAAACCGGTGAAGTCAAACACCGGCTGTCGTTCACACTCTGTCCATTTTTTATTTACGAAAATTTCTTACCCTCTCCATACTGTTCTCACAGTCTCCCTTTATGATGTAACCATAGACAAAAGAAAAACAACTTCTTCTTTTTCATTGACTCCTTCCTCATAATACAATAGAAAAAAGAGACCTCACCGGTCTCTTTTTTCTATGTCTTTTTTATCGGATCGTCAGCGACATGAGCGGTATCACCTCATCCTCTGCCCTGACGGCCGCGTAGGTCACCGTGACCTTATCCCCGGCCTCCAGAGCCACAACTCTCTCATCAGCGGCCACCGCGATCTTGTAGATGGTATCATCGGCGGTGATGAGGTAAGCCCAGGTATCGCCGCCGGTGGAGGCAAGGCTCAGGCGATCCACCACAATATCTGCCGTGACAGCATTTTCCTCATCCTCTTCCACCGCGATATTATCCCGCTTCAAAAGGGTTCTGTAATCCGCCAGAGCCGCATCCAGGCTGGCACCGGTCGAAACGATCGTGTAATTCGTCACATTGACGGCGGCATAGTCCTTAATAAGACCGGCGGTATCCTTCAGCACCATCACGTAGGTCGGCACGCCGTCGACGGTGACCAGGGACGGGAAGGAGGCGCGATAGCCGTAATTCTGCAGCGCACCCTGGGCTGCCGACATCGCCGAATACTCCTCGGCACCGGCGCAGGCCACGTAGGTACAGTCACCGGTGCGGGCATTGACCATGATGAAGCCCAGGTTGGACTGATCGGCGGCCACCGAGGTGATGCCGGTGTAGATATAGATATCCTTGCCTTTAGCCAGATAACCAAAATCATCGGTCGTTTTGAGGCAGCCCTTCTGGCTGATCACCGAGTTGAGCCAGCCGTTGCGGAGCATGCCGTAAGAATCGTACAGCGTGGTGGTGAAATTGCCGGTGAAGACGATGTCCACCCAGTCCGGAATATCGGCCAGCTTATAATAATCGCTCTGACCCGTGTAGGGATCCGTCACGATGGCGCCCTTGACGACATCGCCGCCAAAGAGGAACTTGCGGCCGTAGACGGTGTTGACCCAGTAGGGGTTGCCGTCCTCGTCGATCTCGAAACGGGCGCTGTCGATAATGGCTGTCGGGTGCATCAAACGAACGTGGCGGGCCAGATTTTTGAAGAAATAGCCGTTCGGCGTGTAGCGGAGTCCCTTCTCAAGACGCACGAAGGTGGCATCGAAGGACTGGGTATCCACCTTGACATAACCCGGCGTACCGTTTCTGTAATTGTTGACGAATTTGAAGAAACCGCCGTAATCGAGGGGTACCACCTTGATCACCTTGTCCTGGCAGACCAGGGTGTTGTAATCCTCTGAGACTTCAAACTGCGAAACCACATCCGACAGAGAGCCGATCACACGGTTGCCCAGGATACGGGCGCTGTCGGTATCCATCAGGGAGATATGATCCACATCCTCCGAGGTCGGCAGGTCGGCCGCCTCGCCGTCCACCGGCACGATACGGTTAGCGTAGGTTTTTGCGTGGAAAATATCCAGCGACAGGACGTGGCACAGCAGCATGATAAGGATGACCGCACCGGCCAGAGTCATCAGGGACAGGCGGAAGCGGCCCTTTCCCATCGTCTCCTGCCTGGAACCGAACACAGAGGCAAAGAAGGAAGCCGGATTGCGGGGGTCAAACTGCGTGTCGAAACGGCTCTGACGATCCCGCCGCATGAAGGGCCCGGTCAGAAGCGCCGTCAGAAGCAGCGAGAAAAACAGCCACATATAGAAGCTCTGAGCCTGAAGATTGATGGGCGGCAGCATGACCCAGAACAGCACTGCCGCGATGACGACAAAAATGATGCCTGTCAGCACGATCTTTTTCGCAGGTTTCATAGGTTAATGAGATCCTTTCCTTTCACTGTCCCGGCCTGACGCCGGGATTCTGCGTTATTTGACAGCCATGATTACCACTATGATTTCATTATAGCGCAATAGCAGAAAAAAAGGAGACCCTTTGTCAGGATCCCCTTAGGATGCGCCATCAGTCGCCAGGCTGCCAAAAAAGGCATAAAAAAATGGAAGATACAGGGTTTGAACCTGCGACCCCTCACACGTGAAGCGAGTGCTCTCCCGCTGAGCTAATCTTCCACTGGCTATTATAGCACCTTCCGTTAAAAATGCAAAACTTTTTTTCATTTTTCACTGTTTTTTTCAGCGCGCCTTTTTCCTATTATTTTGCTATGATTATTATTGACGTTAGTATTAAGCGTTCTTTATAATGGTTCCAATGTTTCTCAATGGTATACAGAAAATGCGGCAAGGCGTTTTCTGACACATCCGGAATCAATGACTTGAGGGGAGAAACTCCCGGTGCGGCGCCGTTCTGAGTAATAGAAAAAACCCGGCAGTCATCATGACTGCCGGGTTCTGCTTAATGGAAGGTGCAGGATTCGAACCTGTGACCTTTCACACGTCAAGCGAATGCTCTCCCAGCTGAGCTAACCTTCCATGTCTCAAGCAAGGAATATATTACCAGAAAGATTTTCGCTTGTAAAGCGCTTTTTTTGATTTTTTGAAAAAACTTTTTTCTCAGCGCTTTCTCAGAAGTACCAGTTCGCACCGATCTGAGTCCGGCCGGCGGCTCCGCGGCTCCGGAAATAGATGAAGTTGTGATTGCGGATGCCGTTTTGCAGGCAGTCGGCTACGGCCTGTTTGACATAAGACGGCACATTGCCGTTGAGACGCCGCTGCCAGTAAGCGCTGCTTGAGATCGAGGGAGAATAACAGAATTGTCCCGGGGCCTTCAGCTGGCTTAAGGGATCGCTGCCGTGCCCGCCGTAATTGCGGGCGGCCCGGTTAACGGCACAGGTCACGACCGCCAGGGCACCGGTGTAGCTCTTGTCATCTTCCTGGGCCACGATGGCCCACAGAAGTTCCAGATCACTCTGGGAATACTGATAACTGCCGGACAGCGTCTCTTCCCTGTCCTCTGAGGCGGCCGGTGTCTGGGAGACGGCTTCCTTCGCCGCCGCTTCTTCGGCGGCCCGCCGGGCCTCTTCTGCCTCGGCAGCTTTTCTGGCCGCTTCTTCAGCCGCCTTTTTCTCCGCCGCGATGCGGGCGGCCTCAGCTTCAGCGGCTTTTCGGGCTGCCTCTTCCTCGGCGGCCTTTCTGGCCACCAGAGTCTCGATCTGAGACTGAGTCGCCAGGATCTCGGCCTTCATAGCCTCGGCTCCGGCAGCCTGCTCATCGATCTGGGCAAGATAGGCACTGACCTGAGAGGCTGTCTCGTCGGCCAGAAGCCTGACGGCAGCCTGCTGCTCTTCCTGTTCCGCTTTCAGATCCTCCAGGGAGGCCTTCTTCTCAAGAAGCTGCAGTTCCTTTTCTTCGACTGCCATCCGCGCTTCCTTGAAGGCGGCCAGACTTTCCCTGTCATAGGCTTCAATCGCCCGGACTTCTTCGATGCTGTTGAGAAGCTCGGGCAGATTCCGGGAGCCGATGATGGCCGACAGAAGACTTGTCTGGCTGTTCTCGTACATATACCGGATGCGGACCTTCATGTTGTCATACTGGTCCTCTTCGTCTCCGCGGGCCTCCCGCACCGCCTCATCGGTCTCGGCGATTGAGGCTTCTGTCTCCTCGATGGCCGCACTCAGCTCATTCAGACGGGCATCAAGAGCAGCGATCTGCTCGTTGAGATCCTCAAGGTAAGCTTCTTTGTCATCCTTTTCCTTCCGGAGCTGCGCGATGACGGCGTTCATGTCGTTCAGTGACTGTTCCTGCTGTGCCTTCACGGCCCTGGCATTATCGAGATCGGTCTGTGTATCGGCCAGAACAGGACAGGCCATAACAGCCGCCATGATCAGCGCTGTCACCGCCATTTTCTTCTTATCAAAAAACATAAAATCCCTGCCTTTCGTGGTACACGAGATGCAGGGATTATAACACATATATTTAATATATTAAAGTCTTTTTGTAATTTTTAGTAACATTTACGTAACATTCTTGGTTTTTTTGAGTATCCTGCGTCATTTTTCGCCGCTTCAGACACCGCATCAAGACATAACTCAAGGCGTTAATCAGGAGGCCAGCTCTGTCAGCGTCAGAGCCGTCACCGCCGTGATTCTCCTATCAGCATCCACCGCGACCGCAATCGTCTCCACGCGCTGGGTCTCGCCTCCCTCCCACTGGCGACCGTAGGTCAGCGTGATCTCGGCTGTACCTTCGCCGACGGTTCTGAAGGTCAGGGTGTCGAAGCCGCCGGCCCCGGTGACGCTGTCGCCGACGGCGGCTGTCTCGTAGATGTCACTGTCAAAGGCGATGACATTTTCATCGGATATCTGACAGCCCCAGGAGTACCCGGTCGTCGGATTCCCCTGAAGCACGACGGACAGGGTATCCTTGCTGATGGTATAACCCTCACTTCTTGTTTTTTTCCCGCAGCCGGCTGCCGTCAGGACCACAAGGCCCAGGACCAGAACCAGAACGGCCGGCATGACGGCTTTATGCCGTCTTCCGGAGACTGTTCGTAAATTCGTATTCTTCATGCTTTTCTCCCTGCCTGTTCCGTCTGCCGTTATCAGGCGACCACGCTTTTGCCGGTGTACAGTTCATAGTATTTGCCCTTCTGGGCCAGCAGGCTGTCATGGGTGCCCCGCTCGATGATGCGGCCGTTTTCCATTACCATGATGCAGTCCGAGTTCTGGATCGTGGACAGGCGGTGGGCAATAACAAAGGTGGTGCGGCCCTTCATCAGCTTGTCCATGCCGTCCTGGACGATCTTCTCGGTACGGGAATCGATGGAGGAGGTGGCCTCGTCCAGGATAAGGACCGGCGCATCGGCGATGGCCGCCCGGGCAATGGCCAGAAGCTGGCGCTGACCCTGGGACAGGTTGGTACCGCCCTCGGTCAGCATCGTGTCGTAGCCGTCCGGCAGACGATTGATGAAGCTGTCGGCATTGGCCAGTTTGGCAGCCCGGATGATATCCTCGTCAGAGGCCTCCAGATTGCCGAAGCGGATATTTTCCCGGACAGTTCCCGTGAAGAGGTGGGTATCCTGAAGAACCATACCGAGAGAACGCCGCAGGTCGGCCTTTTTGATCTTATTGATGTTAATGCCGTCGTAACGGATCTTGCCGTCCTGGATGTCATAGAAACGTGTGATGAGATTCATGATCGTCGTCTTGCCGGCGCCGGTGGAGCCGACAAAGGCGATCTTCTGCCCCGGCTTGGCGTACAGCTCAATGTCGTGCAGAATCGTCTTATCGGGGTTATAACCGAAGTCCACATGATCCATGACGATCTCACCGCGAAGAGGTTTGTATTCCAGTGTCCCGTCCTTGTGAACATGTTTCCAGGCCCAGCTGCCGGTACGTGTGCTTTTCTCCGCGAGCGTGCCGTTTTCCTCAGCGCAGGGCACCAGTGTCACATACCCGTCATCCGTCTCCGGATCTTCGTCCATCAGGCGGAAGATCCTGTCGGCGCCCGCCAGGGCCATGACGATGGCATTCAGCTGCTGGCTGACCTGGTTGATGGGCATATTGAAGCTCTTGTTGAAGGTCAGGAAACTGGCCAGAGCCCCGACGGTCAGAAGCGAACCGCCGGATAACAGGGCCATGGCGCCGCCGACGATGGCACAGACCACATAGCTTAAGTTGCCCAGCTGAGCATTGATCGGCCCCAGAATATTGGCAAAGCCGTTTGCTCTGGCAGCGGCATCGTAGAGTTCATTGTTGAGATTTTCAAAATGCTCCCGCACCGCTTCTTCGCGGGTGAAAACCTTGACCACCTTCTGGCCGGCCATCATTTCTTCGATATAGCCGTTCAGCTCTCCCAGACTCTTCTGCTGGCGAACAAAATTCCGGCTGGACTGGCCGGCAACCCTGGCCGTCGACAGGAGCATCAGGCCCACCATCGCGAAGGTGACCAGGGTCAGCGGCAGGCTCAGCGTCAGCATACTGACCGTCACGCTGATGATGGTGATGCCGCTGGAGAGGAACTGGGTCATGGACTGGCTGATCATCTGACGCAGGGTATCCACGTCATTGGTGTAGATCGACATGATGTCACCGCGGGGATGAGTATCAAAATACCGGATCGGCAGCGATTCCATTTTCGCGAAAAGCTCCTTGCGGATTCTCAGGAGCGTCCCCTGGGCCACATAGATCATCAGCTTGTTCTGACAATAGGCCGCGGCGGCGCCGGCGGCATAGAAGACCGCCACCCGGGTGATGGCGCCCAGCAGAGGACCGTAATCCGGCGTGGTCTGCCCGATCATCGGGGCGATGTAATCATCGATGAGTGTCTTGATAAAGAGCGTACCCTGAATCGAGGCGGCCACATTGATAACGATGCACAGGGCCACCAGGATCAGCTGTACCGGGTAATAGCGGAACAGATATCCGGCGATCCTCTTCAGGATACGGCCGGGATTCTCCACCTTGACACCGCCGCTGACACGGCGGCCGTGACCGGGTCCCATGGGACCGCGCATACTTCGGTTTTCAGCCATCCGTCTCATCTCCCTTCTCGTCAAAATCACCACCCGCGGACATCTGGGCTTCCCAGACCTCCCGGAAGATCCGGTTGGTCTTCATCAGATTGTCGGGCGTATCGAAAGCGTCGACCCGGCCGTCATTCATGACAATGACGCGGTCGGCATTACGGACTGCGCTGACGCGCTGGGTTATCACGATCTTGGTTGTTCCCGGGATATAGGCCTCCATGCCCTCGCGGATACGATTTTCGGTAGCGGTATCCACGGCCGAGGTGCTGTCATCAAGGATCAGGATCTTCGGCTTCTTCAGCAGGGCTCTGGCGATACAGAGGCGCTGTTTCTGTCCGCCGGAGACATTGGAGCCGCCCTGCTCGATGTGCGTCAGATACCCGTCGGGCATCCGGCTGATAAACTCATCGGCACAGGCGATGCGGCAGGCCTCCCGGCATGCCTCCTCCGTTGCGTCGGGATTGCCCCAGCGGAGATTATCGAGGATTGTGCCGGCAAAAAGGACATTTTTCTGAAGAACCACCGCCACATTGTCGCGCAGTGTCTTGATGTCGTATTCGCTGACGTCGACGCCGCCGACCCGGACATAGCCCTGGGTGGCGTCGTAAAGGCGGCTGATCAGGTTGACCAGCGAGGATTTGGCCGAGCCGGTGCCGCCGATGATGCCGACGAACTCACCGCTGCGGATATGGAGTGTGACATCCTTGAGAACGGCCGTGCGGCTGTCGCGGCGATAGCTGAAGTCCACATCCTCGAAATCAACGCTGCCGTCTGCCACCGTCATAACAGGCGCGGCGGGCTCGGCGATGGAAGTCTCCTGTCTCAGGATCTCGGCGATGCGGTTGATCGACGCGATCGACATCGTGATCATGACAAAGACCATGGCAACCATCATGAGGCTCATGAGAATGTTCATGCAATAGGTCAGCACCGACATCAGATTGCCCGTGGTCAGGCTGCCGCCGACCACCATATGAGCCCCCAGCCAGGAGATCAGGATGATACAGCCGTAGACGGTCAGATTCATGATCGGCATCACCAGAACCACATGACTCTCCGCTTTGCAGAAGAGCTCATAGAGCTTCGTAACGGCCCGAACAAACTTGTTGTTCTCATATTCTTCACGGACACTGACCTTGACGAGGCGGATGCCGGTCAGGTTCTCCTCCACGCTCTCATTAAGATTGTCGTAGTGAGCAAAGACCTGACGGAAATACCGTGTCGCCCGACTCATCAGGAAATACAGTATCACCGACAGCATAAGGGCCGCGATCAGGTAGATCGAGGCAATGCGCGGGCTGATGATGAAGGTCATGACCATGGCACACACCAGGCTGATGGGAGCCCTCACGGCGATGCGCAGGATCATCTGAAAGGCGTTCTGCACATTCGTGACATCCGTGGTCAGACGCGTTACCAGGCCTGAGGTGTTGTACTTGTCGATCTCGGCAAAGGAGAAATCCTGGATACGGGCAAACATGGCACTCCGCAGATTACGGGCAAAGCCGGCGGATGCCTTCGCGCCGTAGATACCGCCGCCGATACCGCAAAGAAGACCGACAAAGGCGCAGAGCACCATAAGGAGACCGGCCCTGAGGATCGCCCCCATGTCACCGGCATTGACGCCGTCGTCCACGATCATCGCCATCAGAAACGGCAGAAGCGTCTCCATCAGAACCTCGACGATCATGAATACCGGCGTCACAACAGCATCTTTTTTGAATTCTTTTATAAATTTTGAAAGTAATTTTATATTTTCCATGTGACGTATTATAGAACATCTCCGCCGGATTACAAGAGAACCGGCTGTGAACTTTTTCTAAAAAACCGACAAAAAAGAGTTGCTTTCGCCCTGTCGCCGTCGTAAGATTTGAATATCTGTTTTTCAATTATGGATGACTATATTTTCGGAAATGAGGGCTTATCTATGACATTCAAAGTGCCGGAGAACTACGATCCTCATATGGACGTACGCACCACCCAGGCTGCCATCAAATTTATCCACGACCTGTTTGACAAGGAATTCAGTAAAAAAATGAATCTCGAACGGATCTCCGCCCCGCTCTTTGTCGAGAAGACCACCGGTCTCAACGACAATCTGAACGGTGTCGAGCGGCCTGTCGAATTCGATATCAAGGCCATCCCGGGCAAGACCGTCGAGGTCGTCCAGTCCCTGGCCAAATGGAAGCGCCTTGCGCTGAAGATGTACGGCTTCCGTCCGAACGAAGGCCTTTACACCAACATGAATGCTATCCGCCGCGACGAGGACCTGGATAATCTCCACTCCGTCTACGTCGATCAGTGGGACTGGGAGATGGCCATCAGCCGCGAAGACCGCACCGAAGAGAAGCTCAAAGCTGTCGTCCGCGACATTTTCCAGGTCATCAAGCATATGGAGCACGAGGTCTGGTACCGCTATCCGGAAGCCGTCTATAAATTGCCGGAGGAGATCACCTTCCTGACAACGGAGGAGCTGGAAAAACGCTATCCGGATATGACACGCAAGGAGCGTGAAAATGCTGCCGCTAAAGAATACGGCGCCATCTTCCTTCAGAAGATCGGCTGGCCCCTGGCCGACGGTGAGCCCCATGACGGCCGTGCCCCGGACTATGATGACTGGAACCTGAACGGCGATATCATCTTCTGGTTCGAGCCGCTTAACTGCGCCCTCGAGGTCTCTTCCATGGGTATCCGCGTCGACGAGGAGGCGCTGAAGGCTCAGCTGAAGCATGCCAACTGTACAGATCGGGCTATCCTGCCCTTCCACAAGGCCCTTTTGAACGGGGAACTGCCCTATTCGATCGGCGGCGGCATCGGCCAGTCCCGTATCTGCATGCTGCTTCTGGGCCGCGTCCATGTGGGCGAGGTTCAGGCCTCGATCTGGCCCGAGGAGATGCGCCGTGAGTGTGCCGAACAGAACATTCGTCTTCTGTAAAACCTGTGAGAAGCAGAGATCGCTGTCCCTTGACGGGCAGCGATCTTTTTTTGTGCTTTCATGCTTATATAACGAACCTGACGCCGCGTACCGGCTTAATCCTTTCTGACATCGCCCCAGAAGAACAGGGCCACGGTGCCGGGACCGGTGTGGCTGCCGATGGTGGCGCCGATGGGGAAGACCCTGACGGGACCGTCGAGGTTGGGGAACTGAGCCTCAACAAGGGCGGCCACGGCTTTGGCATCCTCCGGGCAGACCGAATGGCTGAGGAAGCATTTGCCGCTGTAGTCCGTGCCGTTTTCGGCGTGTTCGGTCATCTTCTCGACGATGCGGCGGATGACCTTTTTCTTGGTACGGATCTTTTCCCTGGGCTGAAGTCTGCCCAGATTGTCCATATTGAGAAGCGGGCAGATATTGAGCAGGGTGCCCACCATGCCGGCGGTCTTCGAGATTCGGCCGCCTTTAATATAGAAGGAAAGATCCGTTGAGAAGAACCAGTGATGCAGTCTCAGACGATTCTCTTCGATCCAGTCACGCAGCTCGTCGATGGACCTGCCCGCATCGCGCATATCAGCCAGGGTTTCCATGATCAGACCGTAGCCGCTGGAGGCGGCCAGAGAATCGACCACATACAGCTTGCGTTCGGGATAACGGGATCGCAGCTCCTCTGCCGCCAGTCTGGCGGAATTGTAAGAGCCGGAAAGGCCGCTGGAGAAGGCGATGTGCAGCACATCGTTACCCGCCGCCAGCAGTCTTTCGAAATGCGACCGATACGCCTCCACCGTTACCTGGGAGGTCTTGGCATCAGCGCCGGCCACCATGCGGCGGTACAGTTCCTCCGTCGGCAATGACTCTCCCATATTGTCTTCAAATTCCTCGCCGTCGAGGATGAAATGGAAGCAGACGTAACGGATCTGTCTCTCTTCCAACTTGTCTTTTGTCAGATCGGCTGTCGAACAGCAGCTAAGTACATAGGGATTCATAATACACTCCTGTTATCAAGTATTTCTTCCGGCAGCACGCCGCTGCCATAGGCCAGCACCGACGATTGGCCGTCAAAACTGACCGGCTCTCCATCCATGTTGACAAAGGTACCGCCGGCTTCTTCGACGATGACCGCACCGGCGGCAAAATCATAGAGGCCCAGCTTCATTTCAAAAAACAGCGTCAGTTTGCCCGCGGCCACCTGGCAGAGATCCCAGGCTGCGGAACCGGAACGGCGCAAGTCCACACAACGTTCCAGATAACCGGCGCAGAGCTTCCAGGTCTTCTCATGGAGTTCTTCATAATAAGGCGATGTCCCGAAGCCCACCAGACCGTCCCGGAGATGCTTGTCCGAAACACGTATCGGACGGTCGTTCAGGAAGGCGCCCTGTCCTCTCTCCGCCCGGAACAGTTCATCATTGAAGGGGTTGTAGACGATCCCGAGATATGGTTTCCCGTCAAGAAACAGGCCGCAGGATATCACAGACGGAAAATACCCGTTGATAAAATTGCTGGTGCCGTCAATGGGATCGATGACGAACAGCCATCCCCGGCGGTATTCCTCGCGGAACACATCGTGCCCTTCCTCTTCACCGAAGAAAGCGGCTTCCGGCATGATCCGATGCAGCTTATCAAACAGATATTCCTGAACGCGCCGGTCATAGACCGTCACGTAATTGGCATGGCCCTCCTTTGCCATAAAGACCTCCCGGGTCCTGGCCGCTTCCGTAATGATGCGGCTGGCATCCCGTACCGTCCTCTCAATAGCTTCCCGTATGGTTATATCCAACATAACTGTCTCCTGTCCCGGCGGCACAAGGCCGCTGTCTTATCCTCGTTAACCGAAATAAGCATCAATGCCGTTGGCCAGTCCCTTCACAATGGCATTCTGTCCGGCCTCGGAGGCCATATAGAGGTCATCCTCCCGGTTGCTCATGAAGCCCATCTCAATAATCGAGACCGGCATCGTCGACCAATTGATGCCTGTCATATCATCGCCTGTCAGTATACCGCGATTCGGCAGACCTGTCACGGCGCATTCGCCCTGCAGCAGCAGCGATGTGAGCCTCTGGCTCCCGGCTATAACCGATGCGCTCAGGAAGGGATTGGCGGAAGAGGGCTGGTAAGCCATCGCCCCTCTGACCGAGGCGTTGGTTGAAGAATTGGCATGAATCCGCACCAGGATCTCGGCACCGGCCTGTGTGGCCAGCTGAGCCCTCTCGGCATTGCTGATGTTCACGTTCTGGGACTCACGGATCATATAGACGTCATAGCCCCGGGCGATGAGCTCTGCCTTCAGCTTCAGTGCCACCTGAAGATTGAGAACCGATTCATCAAGGCCCGACCAATTGCCGTGGGTACCGGTCGTCACCTTCCGCTTCATCGTCGTTGAGCCCGGGCCGATGGGCTCGGTTCCTGTGTTGAGGATACCCTGATGGCCGGCATCAATGGCCACCTTGTGGCGGACCTTCTCCGGCACCACTTTCACGGGTATCGGCACAAAAAGCTGAGCATTGGAATCACTGTTGGCATGATAGAGCTGAATATTGGCCTTGCTGACCGCCTGACCATGGGCAATATCCAGCCGGGATGCGTCATTCAGAGCCGATGTCAGATAATAGGCACCGCCGCCGGCACTGACAAAGCGCCATTTCTGTGCCGGGGTGCCGTTCGGCTTATACTGCTGCACGTTGGTCCTGTCAGCCGTACTGCCGCCGCTCACGTCGAGAACCTTCCCGGATTTGGCATTTTTCAGACTGTAGAGACCGTCGCCCTGGTAGACACAGTAGAATTTCTGGGCATTGGTGTCGTTCGACTTGTAGAGCTGAATGTTGGCCCGGTTGTCATAGGAGCCGCCGGCCACATCCAGAACGAGGCCGGTGTTATCATAGGACGCCAGGGAAAAGGCGCCGTCCGGCATCGTGCGGCCGCCGTCAAACAGCTCCGGACGGAACTTCTGTCGTGCCGCGCCGCTGCCGTCAAGCTTCTTCTCGATGGTCACCGCCGAAGAAGCGCCGGCCTGTCCCATCGTCAGATAGTAAGACGTATCCTTGGAAGAGATGATGCTGAAGGTTCCGTCGTCATTGGCGATAAACTGCCATTTCTGAGCGATGGTATCATTATAGACATACTGCTGCACCGCCGTGCCGGAAGCCATGGTGCCGCCGCGGACATCAAGGGCCAGCCAGGAAGCGGCCGGTGAGATCAGAAAACCCTCGCGGGATTCCGACACCACGAATTTCTGCGCCGCCGAGGAGCGGTAGGTCTCCAGACGCACATCGGCCCGGGAAGCGGTCACAGTGCCGCCGATCGTCAGCACATAAGCCGGTGAAGACGCACTCCGCAGCAGATAATAGCCGGCCGCCATGGCTTCCGGCTCTGCCTTTTCGAAGATAAAGTACTGTGCCTCGGTGCCGTTGGCCTTATAGATCTGAAGACGGCCGCCGGCTTCCGCAAGGCCGTCCTTAACATCAAACACCAGATCCGTATAAGCGGGCAGGATCTGCAGGCTGCCGTCCTCCGCCCTGAGGATGCGGAACTGCTGAGCGACAGTCTGGTTGCAGCGGTGCTGATGGATCAGCGTCCGCTTAGCCGTACTCTGCCCCGGAATATCCAGCGACATTCCCGTAGCATAATTCGTGATCGCATAGAGGCCTCCCCCCAGCGGGGTGACGACAAATTTCTGTTCCCGGCTGCCGTCCTCTTCCTCCAGAACAAGCTCGGTATCCGCCGTGACGCCGTCGGGCACCGACCAGACAATCGACGGTGCCTTGACAGAGCGGATCGTGTAGATGCCGGCCTCCAGGGCGGCATCCTCCGCGGCGTTCATCAGCGGTTCGGCAAGAACGCCGGCGTTGAACAGGCCAAGAACCATGAATAGGGCCAGCAGAGCTGCCAGCATGCGTTTTTTCATAGCTATCTCCTTAAACAGTCCTTTAACAATGCCGTGCCTCCTGAGTCAGAGGCGGCTGATCAGGCGTCGGTAAAAATCAACCAGCCTGTCAAGATCCTCCAGACGAATGTGTTCGTCGATCCCGTGGATCGTTTCCCGATCGGCTTTTGTTTCCCGGATCGGCGTGAATTTGTAGACATGATCCGAGATCTCATGATAGAAACGTGAATCGGTGCCGCCGTTCAGCGTATAGGGAGCGGTCATGGCCCCCGGCCACACCTCCGACGTCACCTGTGTCAGCAGCTGCCAGGCCTCATCACCGATCACCGAGACCGGTGACGGAAGACTGCCCGAGATCACATCAAAACGGATCGCCGGGTCATCGACGGCCTTCCGGAGTTCACCGATAACCGCCTCCAGGTCATCCCCGGGCAGCAGTCTCAGGTTCAGCCCCAAAGCCGCCGTATCCGGCAGCACATTGTAGGAAGGCGAGCCGCTCATCATCGTCACGGCCGCCGTCGTACTGACCATAGCCCGGAAGGTCCCGCCCAGACGGACCGCCAGCAAAGCCACCGGACGCGCATACAGGCGCACATGGCGGAAAAGAAAACCTGTCAGGCCGCCGCGGCGCCGCCCGATATCCTCAAACATGGCAATGACGGGCGGTGTCAGACGCGGTCTGAAGCGATGTTTTTCAATGGCACAGGCTGCTTTGGCCATGCGGCCCGCCAGGGTATGCTGCGGCGGTGTCGAGGCATGACCGCCCTGTCCCGTCAGGGTCAGGCGGACATTGATGACACCCTTCTCGGCAATGCCGATCATGGCCGCTTCGCCGGGAACCCCCGGCAGGCCCTCCGGGATGACGGCGCCGCCCTCATCCAGAACAAAGGCCGGCCGGATACCGCGTGCCTTCAGGAGACGGGCGATATCATGGGCTGATTCACCCTCCACCTCCTCCTCGCCGGAAAAGGCCAGATACAGCGTGCCCTTCGGCCTTCGGCCGCTTTCAAGGCGTTCTTCCGCCGCCTCCAGAATGGCGATCAGTGTCCCCTTGGTATCGAGAGTGCCCCGGCCCCACACGCCGGTATCGGTGATCCTGCCGGAGAAGGGATCCTCCGTCCACTTGGCGGGATCGGCCGGTACCACATCGTAGTGGGCCATCAGCACCGCGGTCGGACCGTCACCGCCGGTGAGGGTGATGAGATACCCCCGGCGGCCGACTCTCTCGCAGGTGCCCTTTTCAAAAACAGCCGGATACGCCCGGCGCAGGAAGGCGTCAAAGCGCTCAAAGGCTGCCTCATCCTCCCGGTCGGGATCAAAAAAGGAAACTGTCGGAATACGGACAGCTTCACTCAGATGCTGACAGATCTTCCGGTTCATAAACGTACTCCCTTGTCGGCTCGCCCAGCGACGCTGCCAGAGAAGGCGGCAGGCAGGCGGCCATATCCGGCGGCAGAGCGGCACGAAGCGCTGTCTTCCGGCCTGAAAAGACCGTATCAAAGACCGCCTCATGACAATGCAGCGCCGCCCGGTTCAAAACAGTCTGATCGCCGCCGTAGAGAGGATCCCCAAGAAGGGGATGCCCGGCGGCAGCCATATGGACGCGGATCTGATGGGTGCGTCCCGTGGTGATGCGGACCCGGACGAGGGAAAAGCTGTCGGCCTCTGCCAGCACCTCGTAGAAGGTATGGGCTTCGTCGCCGTCGGCCCTGACCTCCCGCAGAAGCCTGGCCCCCGGCACCCGGCCGATGGGACCATCAAACCGGCCGCATTTTTCCTGAAAATGTCCCTCCGCCAGGGCCAGATACGTCTTGCTGTGCCGTCCCAGAGCTGTCTGCCTGTTCAGGTGGTGGACAGCGGTTCGCGTCTTGCCGTAGATAAGGATCCCCGAGGTATCCTTGTCCAACCGCCCTATGGTGCGTATATCGTGCCTCTCGCCCTTGTGAGCATAATAGGCCGCCGCATAGTTGCCCAGGGTATCACGATAATGGCCATGGGAAGGATGCACCACAAGCCCGGCGGGTTTGTTCACCGCCAGCAGGTCCTCATCCTCATAGAGGATCGCCAGAGGTCCCGGTGTCGGCACGGTGGATGAGACGGTATCATCCTCCAGGCGGATCATCAGCACGTCGCCATCCGCCGTCACCGCCGTCACATAGACCCGCTCTCCGTTCAGACGAATGCCGTCCTTTCGGTATTTTGCCCGGCTGATATCATGGTTCACCAGCCCCAGTTCATGTTTCATAATGTCGCGCACCGTCCGGCCGCCTTCGCCCGGGGCCACGCGGTAAAGGATCTCCCGGCAGGTCATCGTCAATGATGGAACAGGCGAAGGCCGGTGAAACACATGACCATGCCGTGGCGGTTGCAGGAATCGATCACCGCATCATCGCGGATAGAGCCGCCCGGCTGGACCACATAGGCCGCCCCGCTGCGGGCGCCGCGCTCGGTGTTGTCCGAGAAGGGAAAGAAGGCGTCAGAAGCCAGCGTCACCCCGTGGGCATGACAGGCCAGATAGGCTTTCTTTTCTTCCGCCGTGAAGGGCTCGGGACGTGTTCTGAAATACTGCTGCCAGACGCCGTCTGCCAGCAGGTCATCGGCGTCCTCTCCCAGATACATATCGATGGCATTGTTCTTGTCCGGGCGCTTGACGCCGTCGGCAAAATCCAGAGAAAGGACCTTGTCGCTCTGACGAAGCCACCACAGATCCGCTTTGGAGGCCGCCAGCCGCGTACAGTGAATGCGGGACTGCTGACCGGCGCCGACGCCGATGCTCTGCCCGTCAACGGCAAAGCAGACGGAATTGGACTGGGTGTATTTCAGCGTGATGAGGGCGATCAGCATATCCCTGACGGCCTCATCAGGCAGGTCTTTCTTCTCTGTCACGATATTCGAAAGCCTGTCCCGGGTGACCGGTGCTTCGTGACGGCCCTGCTCGAAGGTGATGCCGAAGACCTGGCGGCGTTCCACCGGATCCGGCACATAGGCCTCATCCATCTGAAGAATCGGATAAGCACCCTTTTTCTTCTTCATCAGAATCTCCAGCGCCGCCGCGTCATACCCCGGGGCGATGACCCCATCCGAGACCTCGCGGCTGATCAGGCGGGCCGTCGTCTCATCGCAGACATCCGACAGAGCGATGAAATCGCCGAAGGAGGACATGCGGTCGGCGCCGCGGGCCCGGGCATAAGCGCAGGCCAGGGGGCTGTCGTCAAGACCGGTGATGTCATCCACAAAGCAGGCCTTCCGAAGGGCCTCGTTCAGGGGAATCCCCACCGCCGCTCCGGCAGGGCTGACATGCTTGAAGGAGGCCGCCGCCGGCAGGCCCACCGCAGCCTTCAGTTCGCTGACGAGCTGCCAGGCATTGAGGGCATCCAGAAAATTGATATATCCGGGTCTGCCGTTGAGCACCGTCACCGGCAGATCTGAGCCATCGGCCATGTAGATCCGGGAGGGTTTCTGATCCGGATTGCAGCCGTATTTCAGTTCCAGAGAATTCATAAAAAAGTCTTTCCTTCCTTCCTCCGTGAACTCGCAGGAGGACAGCTTGACAAGCGTTATGATAACCTATTATAACAAAACAAAAGCTTCCTGACAGGGGAAATGTCAGGAAGACGGCAAAAGGAGATTATTATGTTAACCGAATTAACCCGCGGCGATATCACGATCTGCTGCGACACCCGGGGAGGCGAGCTCCGTTCCATCCGCAAAAACGGTCTCGAATACCTCTGGCAGGGGGATCCCGCCTACTGGGCCGGCCGGGCGCCGGTGCTCTTCCCCATCGTCGGATGCCTGCCTTCCGAAGGGCTGATGTCCGCCGAGGGCCTCTGCCGCATGAAACGCCACGGCCTGGCGCGCCTCTGCGAGCATCGCTGCCGCAGTACCTCTGACTTCTCCGTCACTTATGAGCTGACAGACAGCGAGGAAACCCGCTGTCAGTATCCCTTCCGCTTCCGCCTGAATATGACCTACGGCATCACGGGTGAGGGCGGCGTGATGACGCTCTTTACCGTCACCAATCCCGGCACGGTGCCGCTTCCCTTCGCCGTCGGCGGTCACCCCGCCTTCCGTGTGCCTCTGACGGAAGAAGAAACCTTCGAGGATTATGAGCTGCGCCTGACGCGGCCCTGCTGTTTCTCGTCCATGAGGCTGAATGCCGAAGGGCTCTTTGACCCAGCCGATACCGTGGCTGTCTTCGACGGCCGCGACACCCTGACGCTTTCTCACGACCTCTTTGCCCGGGACGCCCTCATGCTCACCGAGGTGCCGGACAACACCATCACCCTCACCGGACTTAAAAGCGGCCGCGGCGTCACCCTGACCTTCGACGGCTTCGATTATCTCGGCCTCTGGTCCGCCGGAAATGCCCCCTTTGCCGCGCTGGAGCCCTGGATCGCCCACAGCTCCGTCCTGGGCGATGACGACCGTTTTGAGCACAAGACCGGTCTGGTCTCCCTTCCTTCCGGCAAGAGCGCCACCTGGGCTTTTGTTATCACACCCTTCTGAACCTCAGCCCAGAGCAGCGATAAAACGTTCCTCCGTCGCGGCTGTGACGACATTATAGTGCCCCATGATGGTAAAATGCCGCTCACCGGCCATCGTATGACGATAGGACGCCGCCAGATCCGCGGTACACAGGGACGCAGCCCCTGCGCTGCACAGCAGCACAACACTGTTGTCGTTGCCGGCAATGGGTCCGGCGATCAGCGCATCCGGGAAATTCGAACCGACAGCCGCATAAAAGCCGTTTATCGCCATGCCGGCCTCCTCCACACAATAGGAGGCCACCGCCGCCGAGGTCTCATATCGGTTGCTGCCGGCCAGGCGGATCACCGTCTTGCCGGCCTCCTCAAGAGTGACCCGGACACAGTCCGGCACGACAGCCTCGGCCCCGATGATCAGAACCGTGCGGCAGTTGTCGCCGAGGGCCAGGATCGCAGAAAGCGACGCCGCGTTGAGCTCGCCCTTGCCCGTCAAAAGGATGGGGCTTCCCGTCGCCGCCGCATAGGGGGCGATGGACACGGCATCGGCAAAATTGAGTCCCGTTGTCACGATGGCAGTCTGGGTGGCCGAGGTGATGCCGAGGGTCTCTTTCAGCACTGCCACCGCGGCCGCCGTCTCGTAGCGATTGCGTCCGCCGCAGCGAAGAACCGTCGGCTGATAGACAAAAGTCCGTTCCGCGGCTTCTTCTGCTGACAGCCCTGTCATGGCCGCCTTCTCATCCGCCGTCACCGAAGCGGCGATATTCCGGATCGCCCGGAAGACATCCTCCGACACCGCGGCCGACGCACCGATGACGATAACACGTCCAGGCAGCGTCCTTAATATCTCCGCCTTAGCTTCCGGCGAAAGCCGGTCTTTTTTGGTTAACATAATTTCGCATCCCAGGGAGCTGGCGGAAAGCGCATCCGGAAAGTTGGTGCCGCAGGCAATGACCAGCGTGCCGCCTGCCGACTCCCGGCTCCCATGGCTGTCCGGCGCGGTGCCGCGGCCGTTATGGGGTGCCGTGATAGCTGTCGCTGTCACGATGACTTTATCGGAATCCGGCACTGTCTCCCCGTCCGCAATCTCGACGTCAACACCCTTGAAATTCGGCACCCGGTCCTCATCGGCCGTCCCCACCGCGGTACCGTCGGCGGCATAGGCCGCCGTCTCGTAGCGCTGACTGCCGCCGTAACGGACCGTGGTGATGCCGTCCAAATCATAACAGTAACCGGTGGGATCCTCCCGTACCGCGAAAAAACGTTCCTCCACCGAGTAGGAACCAATGGCATACCGGCCATTTGTCGGATCGTAGATCTGATACACATCACAGGCTGCCGCCACCCTGGCCAGTGCCTCCTCGTCCGGCTCTGCCATCACCGTGTGCAGTGTCGGCAGGCTCCGGTCATGGGTGTAGTCATAGCTGTCGGCATAGAGCCGCAGTGACGTGATCTCCCCCTCCCGGTACAGGTTGGCCGCAGCCTGCCCTATCGCCGCATGGTCCGGATGATCCGCCAGCATCGTCTCCGTACAGACCCGGGCCTCCGGATACGCCCGGATATATCGCAGCATCATTTCCCGCAGCCTGTCTTCATGGTAGGAAACGGTTCTGTCCACCAGACGGTCCTCCGGAATATGGATATTCTCATCCGGCACTCCCAGGGCCTTCAGGCTGTCGCGAAATTCCTTATCTCTCTCCTCGATAAAACCCGGCAGAGACAGGGCAATATCCTCCTCCCTCAGCTTCTGGAAAGCGGTCGAGCTGCGGCCGTCCGTGCACAGAACCACCTGCACATCAAACCCCGCCGCCAGATCTTCCAAAATGCCGCCGGCAAAGGTCAGGATCTCATCGTCCTGATGAGGCACAAAATAGAGCACCGTCCCGGCCTCTGAGCCGGTGCCGCCGCTTTCACCGTTATCCTCCGGCTCCGCCGCAGCCGTCACCGCCGATCCCAGGATCAGCGTGACGGCCAGAAGACCGCTGATTAGGACTTTTTCTACTCGTTTTTTTCTGATCATCCGTCTTATCGCTCCGATATTACCTGCCTATGTTGCGCAGCACGGCGAAGGCAAACAGTATCACGGCCATTACCGCCAGTATCCCGTTCTCGGTCCGGCTCATGCGTGTTCGCCCGTGCCGGATATAGCCGACGCACTGCTTCAAAAGGACCACTCCCAGGGGCACCAGGATCACCATCACGCCGGCATTGGCCTCGAAAGCGCCGCGGACATCTCCCCGCAGCAGGGCCGCGGCCATGTGCGTCACGCCGCAGCCCGGACACTGAAGTCCCGTCACCGCGCGGAAGAAGCAGGGAATACCCATCCCAAAGTGATGCAGGATCAGCTGTCCCGCCACGACCGCCATGATAAAAAAACCGGCCGCAAAACATCGCCGCAGCCGGTTTTTCATCGTTGTTGTGTTATGTCTGTCCCGCGCCGTCATCAATAGGACACGTCGGCCAGCTTGTTGAGATCATTCTGGATCATGGCCCAGGCCACCAGATTCAGACCGAAGAGGCTGAGAATCAGATAAATGATACCGCGGTTCTCCCTGGCTTCCCCGTTGGCGGCTTTCAGCGCATCCAGACGGTTGCCGGCCTTGTACAGCCAGTAAATGTTGTAGATATTGCAGGTAACCCAGCCCAGAAGAAGGACAGCGATACCGCTTGTCTCGCCCGGCTCATTCGTGACCGTATTGAGATCGTTGACCAACACCACCAGCCAGTAGATACCGAAGAGGCCGCAGGTAATGATCGTCAGGACGATATAGAGCGCAACGCTGCGGTTCGGAATCACCGGGTTGTCGTTCTGCCAGCTGTTGTCATACTGATAGCCGCCTGACTGATAGCCGTCACCGGACTGATAGCTGTCGCCGGACTGATAGCCGCCGCCCGACGGATTACTGCCGGAATTCCGGCCGGCCTCGCCCGCACTGGTATAATCGTTCTGTTCAAAGGGATTCGCCTGCGCATTCGAGGCACTGCCCTCCGGCCTTGTCACCGGTGTACCGCAGTTGGGACAGAAGCGCGTCCCTTCCGCCAGTTCTTTACCGCAATTACTGCAAAACATAGAGTCTCCTCCGTGACATCAGTTTAGTATGTCATCATCTTATCACACGCCGGCATTGTCTGACATTTTTTCACAAATAATCCATAAAAATGATGCCGCTGAAGTCTTTACAGGATTGTATTGATCTGACGGCCTTCCATATAAGCCTTCAGATTCTCGAAAACGATCTCTGCGCGGATATCCATGGATTCCTTCGTCGCGAAAGCCACATGAGGTGTCAGCAGGGTGTGCGGTGCCGAAAGAAGCGGTTCATCCGCATCCAGAGCCGGTTCCTTGTCAAAGACATCGATGCCGGCACAGGCGATCACACCGTCGCGGAGAGCTTCCGCCAGATCGGCAGCGACGACCACCGGGCCTCTGGCTACATTGATCAGCATGGCCGACGGCTTCATGAGTGCCAGCTTTTCCTTATTGATAAGGCCGCGGGTCTCCGGCGTCAGCGGGCAGTGCAGTACAACGATATCGGACCTCTGAAGCAGGGTATCCAGAGACACCTGCGTCACATAATCCGGCACATTGGCATGGACCGTCCGGCTGCTGGCCAGCACGGCGGCGTCAAAGGCATGGAACAGCTCGGCGGAACGGGTTCCGATATTGCCGAGACCGACGATACCGACTGTCTTGCCCTTCAGCTCACTGCCCACAAGGCCGGCCTTGGTGCCCAGGCTGCGGCAGCGCTCTTCGACCTCGCGCATATTGCGAAGAAGAGACAGCACCATACCCAGCACCAGTTCCGGCACGGCTTCATTGGAATAGCCGGAAGCGTTGCTGACCTTGATGCCGGCCTTTCTGCAGGCGTCAAGGCCCACATGATCCACGCCTGTAAAGGCCACATCGATAAACTTGAGATCGGGGCATTTTTCAATGACAGCAGCCGGCATGGGCATATTAGCCAGAATCATGGCTTCTGCCCCTTCAGCCTCGCTGATCAGGGTGTCGACATCCGTCGTTCTCTCATAGGACACAAAGGTGTGGCCGGCTGCCTCAAAGGGAGCCTTCAGGGCGTTCAGCTTCTCTTCGCTGACGGCCAGGGATTCCATAACCGCAATTTTCATAGGTCTTCTCCTTATTCCTGACAATATCCGGGTGATGAGCCTTTTCAGGAGGCTCGTCAAGTAAAGTATACCAGTTCCGACTGGGGTTTGTCTGCCTTTGTCAAAGATTCCACCGTGATGACAGGGCCCTTATCCTTGTAGACCACCGAAAATTCCTCGTGGATGGTGCCGGTGATCTCGACCCACTCGCCTTCCGCAAGCTGCGGCGTCTGAGGCCATTGGCAGACATATCCGATAAACTGCATATCCTCGGCGCAGCAGGTCATGGCCTGACGGCCCGGCACAAAGAAATCGGCATCCCTGTTGCGGCTCTTCAGCACCTGACCGCGGAAATGGACTGTCTTTCCCAGATAACGTTCAAGATTATCCATCATATCCACATACCAGATGCCGAAATCCTCATCGGCAATGTCGATGACCGGTGCCTCGAGGTCAAAAGGCATGCTGTCCTGGAAAATGTTGATCTGCTCACCGTCCCTGCCTTCGAAAATGATCTGGGCCGCACCGTTGGAGACCTTGATGCTGCGGCGGAAATTCGCCAGCGGCTGCTTTTCGTCGGCGCGGTTGAACACCACCATATCGGCACCGCCGATCATTTCCGTGATCAGGGGCATCATATTCTGGCTGTAGATCCGGAAGGAGGACGCGTCGATGATCACGATGTGCTGAGCCATATCCCAGTAGCTCGGCAGCTTCATGTCAT
Source organism: Lachnospiraceae bacterium (assembly GCA_029005135.1). Classification (GTDB taxonomy): domain Bacteria; phylum Bacillota; class Clostridia; order Lachnospirales; family Lachnospiraceae; genus Chordicoccus. The sequence goes on along the minus strand of JAQXFO010000057.1, from coordinate 1,986 downwards.
AAAGTTTTTTCACACTCCAGAGGGGGTTGAATTCGATGATAACACGGTCCGGCTTGTACTTCTTGTCAAGATTCTTCAGGGCCGACTCTGTGAAATCCTCCGGCTTGTCGATGAAAACCACATCCGTGTTGTGACGACGCTTCAGCGTCTTCAGATCGTAGCCCACTTCGCCCTGTTCGCCGGCAATCACCAGCGTACGGCCGCGGATAGCAAAATACGGCTGCGTCAGGGTATTGTTCATAAAGGTCGTTTTGCCGCTTTCCAGAAATCCCGTGATCAGGTAAACGGGAATATCGCAGTCAAACATAGTCCTCTCCTTCAGGCAAAGAGTTCTGCCAGCTTCTTCTCATCAAGATCAGCACCGATCACGCAGAACTTACCGGTGATCTGCGGCATACCGTTTCTGACCTCGTATTCTTCCGGCACCATATCGAAATAGATCCATGAGCCGTCCTTGCCGTCGACCATACCCTTGGCGCGAAGGACTGTACCGTAAGCCTTGTCGGCGGACAGCGCCTTCATGATGCCTTCGATCTCATCGCGGCTGTACTTTCTGGCTGTCTCACTGCCCCAGCTGGTGAAGACCTCGTCGGCATCATGATCATGGTCGTGATCGTGATGATGGCCGCTGCAGCATTCGCCGTCGTGATCGTGATGGTGCTGCTCGTGGTCATGATCATGGTCGTGATCGTGGTCATGGCCGCAGCAGCACTCGCCGTCGTGATCGTGATGGTGATGATGATGCTCGTGGTCGTGATCGTGGTCATGGCCGCAGCAGCATTCGCCGTCATGATCATGGTGATGATGCTCGTGATCGTGGTCGTGGTCATGGCCGCAGCAGCACTCGCCGTCGTGATCGTGGTGATGATGGTGATGGTGGTGGGCTACTTCTTCCTTGATCTGCTCGAAGAGTTCGTCCTCATCGGAGCGGCCGTTTTCGATGGCGTGCATGATGACGCCGGCATCCAGCTTCTCGATCGGAGTGGTGATGATGACCGATTCCGGGTTAATGCTGCGAATAAGTTCGACAGCCGCCTTGACCTTCTCGTCAGTGGCCTCCGGTGTATCGGTACGGCTGAGCACGATGGTCCGGGCATACTGGATCTGATTGTTGTAGAATTCACCGAAGTTCTGAATATACATCTTCAGCTTGTTGACATCGGCCACGGTGGTGAAGCTGCTCAGCTCCACGCCGTCAATGCCCAGGTCCTGAACGGCCTTGATGACGTCAGACAGTTTGCCGACGCCGGATGGCTCGATCACAATACGCTGCGGATGATAGGTATCGATCACTTCTTTCAGGGCTGTGGCGAAATCGCCCACCAGGGAGCAGCAGATGCAGCCGGAATTCATTTCCCGGATCTCGATGCCGGCATCCTTCATAAAGCCGCCGTCGATACCGATCTCGCCGAATTCATTTTCAATAAGGACGATCTGCTGGCCCTTGAGGGGACCGGCCAGAAGCTTTTTAATCAGTGTTGTCTTGCCTGCTCCGAGAAAGCCGGAGACAATGTCAATCTTTGTCATAGTATGCAACCTCCTGTATATAAACTTGTTATAGATGATGTGTGACAATAATATGAAAAGAGCTGTGTTCACAGCTCTTTAGCTTACGAGTGCTATTATATACAGTATTTTCAAAAAATCAAACTGTCCTCATGCTCTGAGCGGTATTTATAAAACGCAGAACAGGCAAAAGGCGTGACGACAGAGATCATGCCTTTTGCCTTAAGAGGATAGACGTCAATCGTTGCTAAGAATGCCGACCCTTGTTCAGAACGCCGTGACGCAAAACGCAGCTGCGGGATTACTCCCGTATAGAAATGCGCCCTTTCATCTGTTCGGCTAATAAAAATTATTTCGCTCTTTTCTTCCTGCCGTAAACGGTTGTTCCGATCACGCCGGCTCCGCTCACAAAGAGAAGAGCCAGCCACAAGGCCATATGGCTGTTATCGCCGGTCGCCACGAAGCCGTACCCGGCTTCGT
>JAQXFO010000056.1 GCA_029005135.1 Lachnospiraceae bacterium | reverse complement strand
GACAGGTGACGAACGCCGCAGGGAAATCATCCGTATCATAGAGAGCAGCCGTGTGCCTGTGCCGGCCAAAAGACTGGCCGCCGATTTTGACATCAGCCGTCAGGTCATCGTGCAGGATATCGCGCTGATCCGGGCCGCCGGTTATGATATCCTCTCCACTAACCGGGGCTATCTCCTTCTGAAAAAGGAAAAAGAAAGCCGCCTCCTCAAAGTAGCCCACACCGATGAGGCCATGGAGGATGAGCTGCTGACCATCGTGGATCTGGGCGCCGTCGTGGATAACGTCATGGTCAACCACCATGTCTACGGGCATATTGAGGCACCCCTCCATCTCGCCTCCCGCCGGGACGTCAGCGACTTTATCGGCAAGCTGAAGGCCAGCGCTTCGGGCCCGCTCAAAAACACCACCTCCGGTTACCATTATCACCGCATTCTGGCCGATGACACCGCCACCCTGGACGAAGTCGAGAAAGCCCTGCGTCAAAAGGGCTATCTCCTGCCGGGCGGTGAGCTGCTGGAGAGAACATAAACAGATAAGGGACTGCAGACAGATTGATTCGCTCAAGCAGCAGATGTTGGAAATGCAGCTTGAGATAGACATAAAGAAAACACCCGCCTTATCGAGGAAAAACAAAGATCGTAAATAGGAAAAATCCGGCAGTAAAGCCGGATTTTTTCATCTGAATTTCAGTACTCGCGCATTTGTTTTTGGCATGCTGGTCATAAACAGAATGAGCCTCATTTTGCTTTCGACTCCCTTATTTCTCTTCCGGAAAAGAAAGTGCGTATAATCATTCCAAACACGAGATACTTATTCTGTATCCTGCTTTGTGTCCTGCTGAAGGCTATACTCCATATAGCCGCAGGTGAAGGGGAAAAAATCAAATTTCTCGGTTTTGACATGGGTGAAGCCGTGACTTTCATACCACTGTCTTAATCGGACATTTTCTTCAACAATACCGATCTCGATTTTTGACATCCCCAGGCTTTGGGCCAGGGCAGCCCCGTGTTCCAGTAATTGTTCCCCTATCCCGCGGTGCCGGCAGGCCGGGCTGACACAGAGATGATTCAATTCACAAACGTTATTATCCAAAAGCAGCAGGGAATAGTAGCCGACGATCTTGTCCTCAAACAGGAAGGCAAACATTTTCCTGCTTTCGTCATCAAAATGCCGGTACAGCATGTCATCGTCCGCGGCAAAAGCGGTGAAATCCGGCGCGTTGTCCCGGGTGAAACCGAAATCACGGGCAACCGTCAGAAAGCTTTCCCGTATCAGGGCGGCACACGCCGGTATTTCCGAACGATTAACGGCTCTGATCATTCTCTTTCAAACTCTCCGGCAAAATCATAAAAAATATCCGACTCGGAAACGGTGTCCGAATAGCAAATCCCCAACGAGGCCGGGACGCCTGCCTTCTGCAGATACGCAAGCAAATCCTCCGAATTATCATCGCCGGCATGGGGCCTTCGGCATCGGCTCAGGCGGCATCACATCAGCCACTTCTTCAGCACGCCCGCCAGCATAACAAAATCCAGGGGCTTCGCGATGTGACCGTTCATACCCACGGTTCTGGCCGCCTGGACATCCTCGGCGAAGGCATTGGCTGTCATGGCGATAATGGGTACCTCCCGGCAATAGCGGCGGTCCATGGCGCGGATGGCCCGGGCGGCATCGTAGCCGTTCATCACCGGCATCTGGATATCCATGAAAATGATATCATAATAGCCTTCCGGACAATCGTCCATCCTGTCCACGGCCATCAGGCCGTCCACGACCCTTTCCACCTGTATGCCCGTCATCCCGAGGATCTCGGCGGCTATCTCGGCATTCAGATCGTTATCCTCCACCAGAAGGGCCCGGCGGCCCGTCAGGTCCAGACGTCCCAGAACCGACAGCGGCACATCCGTCAGGATCTCCTCTTCCCCCACCAGTGCCGAGAAGGTTCTGGCCAGCCTTGAACGGAACAGCGGCTTGCTGATGAAGGCATTGGCGCCGGCCTCCCGGGCCTCCTGCTCGATATCGGACCAGTCATAGGCGGAAATGATAATGATCGGCACATCCCGCCCGACAGCCTGCCGGATCGCCCGGACAGCGGCAATGCCGTCCATGCCGGGCATCTTCCAGTCGAGAAGGCAGGCAAAATAATCCTCTTTCGCCTCATGACGTTTCATCACACGATCCAGGGCCTCGGCACCGCTGCTGACACCTTCGGCCAACATGCCGAAATCATTGAGCATGCCGCAGCAGGATTCCAGACTCAGTTCATCGTCATCAGCCACCAGTACCGGGAGATCCACAAATTTCTCATAGGGGATCTCTTCCGCATCGCGAAATTTCAGATAGATCGTGACGGTGAAGCGGGAGCCGACTCCCTTCTGACTCTCCACCTTGATATCACCGCCCATCATACGGACGATATTTCGGCTGATGGGCATACCGAGGCCCGTGCCCTGGATGCTGCCCACCCGCTCGTCTCTGGCTCTGACGAAGGGTTCAAAGATCCTCTCCAGTTCCTCCTCGGCCATGCCGATGCCGTTGTCTTCGAAAACAAATTCATAGCAGCCCACCCGCGGCTGGCCGGAGGGCTTTTCACAGATAGACAGGCGGATGCGGCCGCCGTCCGGCGTGTATTTCACAGCATTGCTCATCAGATTGGTGAAGACCTTCTGGATGCGCAGACTGTCGCCGATCACCTCCTCATGCGCCACATCGGTGATATTGACGCTGAGTTCATGGTGATGAGCCTCTATTTCCGGATTGATCATCGTCAGGAGGTTATCCACCAGATCGGACAGGTTGAAGGCCTCCTCCACCAGATCCACCTTGCCGGATTCGATCTTGCTCATATCGAGAATCTCATTGATCAGGCTGAGCAGGTGCTTGCTGGCCTGGGTGATCTTCATCAGGCTTTCACGCACCCGTTCCTTCTCGTCGATATGGGCCACCGCAATGGCGGTCATGCCTATGATGCCGTTCAGCGGTGTCCGGATATCGTGAGACATATTGGAAAGGAAATCCGTCTTGGCCCGGTTAGCGGCCTCGGCTGCGTCAAAGGCTGCCCTGAGGGCCATTTCCTGCTGACGTTCCTTTTTAATAAGATCGTCCACATTCCGGGTACCGATGACCGCCACCTTGCCGCCGTTCCTGGCATGCACAAAGGCCACACGGGCCTGGAGATAAATAATGCCGTCCTCCGTCAGCTTTTCATAGATAAGGGAATAATCCCGGGTCTCTCTCTTCAGTTTGTCGAGAGATAGACCGGCGATGAAATCGGGACGGCTTTCCCCGGAGATCAGCTCCTCCGAATAAGCCAGGATCCCCTTTGACCAGCTGTTGTTATAATGTCGAAAATACGCCTGGATCGCCCGGCCCTCTTCCTCGTCGGCCCGGTAGGACGTCACCACATCCTTCTCCGGTTCGACCAGCAGGACAGAATAATACTCCGAGCCGAGGCCCTCGATGATCTCCCGCTGAACTTCCATCTCCCGCGTCTGTTTCAGCTGGCGGCGGGCCTCCTCATCCACATCACGAAGCCCCAGAACAAAGGTGACATGCCCGCTGTCGTCCACCGTTTTGACGGTATTCATTTCATAATAGGCGACCATTCCCTTCATCTGACGGCGGAAGCCCAGCTTGTAAAGCCCCGACGCCGGTACCTTCTCCATAAGGACGGGCAGCGTGATGGCCTCCCGGATACGATCCCGATCCTCCGGCGCAATAAAGTTGTCGATATATTGTGACAGAATCCGTTCATAATCGCCCAGAGCCAGCAGCTTATCAAGGACCGCAGGATCAAAGGAAATGCCGTCTGTCCGGTAGAGTGTCATCTGTCGAGTCGCGGCATCGATCTTGAAGAGGCTGCTGTATTCCCGGCTCAGGGCCTCGGCAATATTGGCATCATCCACTCTGACTGTCGGTGTCTCTTTTTCCATAAAAGCTGTCTCCTCCTCATGGCATGTCAGATGTGTTATGCTGTCACCACATACTTTTGCACGGCAATCAGACAAACACCCTTGCTTTAATCATAAAAAAATGATCAATCTGTTTGTCCAGAATAACGTGCTGCTGCGCTCATGTGACCAAAATATGTGACAATAAAAAAGCTCCGTTCTCTCACAGACCGTGAGAAAACGGAGTCTCATAAAAAAGAGCGCGAGACGGGGATCGAACCCGCGACCCCCACCTTGGCAAGGTGGTGCTCCACCGCTGAGCCACTCGCGCAGACTTTGCTCTCTGTTCAGAAAGCCTGTTCAGTTTTCAAAACAAGAGCTATTCATGAAGAAAGCCCCGAACCCGCCAATTATGGGCAAATCCGGAACCCTCCCTCAGAGCGCGAGACGGGGATCGAACCCGCGACCCCCACCTTGGCAAGGTGGTGCTCCACCGCTGAGCCACTCGCGCATGTCGTTGACAACTGATGTTGTTTTCAACAAAACGTATAATACATGATTCCCCCGGTTCTGTCAACAGCCTTTTTGGTTTTTTTGATAATTCCGATTCAGGGGATTGGGATTATGCCGCAGGTTCACCCTGGCGAAGCATTGATTTGACAGGGGTATTCTATTAAAATTGAAATAACTATTCACCGACTGGAGGACGCTATGAGTTTAGATTTTCTTGATTATTTTATTACCGGCATACTGCTTTTCATCATTATCGGCATTCTGATCGGCAAGGGTGACGCCGTTATGAAGCTTCTGAACGGCAAGCAGTACAACAACGACCCGAACCGCCCCCGCTACGATAAAAAGAAGGAACAGGGCGCCATCCTGGCCTACTGTCTGCTGCTTCTGGCGGATCAGATCCTGATTAAGATCGGCAGCCGCTACAGCTCATATCTTATCCTCGTGGGCATCGGCATCGCCATCGTCGGCTTTATCGGTGTCACCTATTATCTGAAGCATTACGCCCAGATCAAATAACCGGCCGCGTGCCGTCTGTATTTGGCTGTTATCAGCCGGAAAGGAGCTGCGATGAAAACAGAATCTCTGACACTGACATCACCTTATGACGGATTGAAGCTGGCCTGTCTGGCTGCTGAGCCCGATGACGGCAAGATTCGGGGCATCGTCCAGCTCGTCCACGGCATGGCCGAGATGAAGGAGCGTTATCTCCCGCTGATCCGCCATCTGACCGATGAGGGCTATGCCTGCTTTATCCATGACCACCGCGGCCACGGCGGCAGCGTCCTGTCCCCCGATGACCTCGGCTTCTTCTACGAAGGCGGCGGTGCTGCCCTCATCACCGACACCCTGGCGGCCATCGAAGAATCCCGACGCCGCTGGAGCGGCAGAAAGCTGCTTCTCATCGGCCACAGCATGGGCTCCTTTGTCGTACGCTGTACGATCCGCCAACAGGGCAATGCCGCCGACGGCCTCATTGTCATGGGGACGCCTTCGATCAACGGCGCCGCACCGCTGGCCCATGCCCTGGCTTCGATCGAAGGAAAGCTCCGGGGCCGGCGTCATCGCAGCACGTTTCTCAACAAGCTGGCCTTTGGCGCCTATCAAAAAAATATCCCGAACCCGCAAAGCGCATTCGATTGGCTGTCTGTCAACCGAAGCAATGTGGACTTTTACCTGAAAAGCCCCTTATGCGGCTTTATCTTTACCTGCGACGGTTTCTGCGGGCTTTTTGACCTGGCCTCGTGGACTTACCGCGACGACGGCTGGTCTGTGACGAATCCCTCTATGCCCGTCCTCTTCCTCTCGGGCAGCGACGATCCCTGCATCGGCAGTGCCGCCAACTTTGACAAGGCCGTTGCCCACCTGAAGGCCCGCGGCTATCGGGATGTGGAAAGCCGCCTTTTTGAAGGTTACCGTCACGAAATCCTCAACGAGGCCATTGCCGATGAGGTCATGACCGTTATCGATGACTGGATCGAAAAAAAGAGATTTTTTTCGTAAAAAAGCCTGTATCGCCTGTTTATCTTTGAAAAAACAGCGTTATAATAGGAATAATCTTTGATTTTTATTTGGAGGAATGAGAAATGGCAAAAAAGGATTTGGATTGGGGAAGCCTTGGCTTTTCTTATATTCAGACAGACAAACGTTATGTCTCACGTTATAAAGACGGTGCCTGGGATAACGGTGCTCTTATCGACGATCCGTTCATTCAGATGCACGAATGTGCCTGCGTTCTGCAGTATGCCCAGACGGTCTTCGAAGGCCTGAAGGCTTATGAAACTGTCAACGGTCAGATCGTGACCTTCCGTCCCGACCTCAACGCTGAGCGTCTGGCTCAGTCAGCCGCCCGTCTCGAGATGCCGGTCTTTCCGAAGGAACGCTTCATCGACGCTGTCAAGCAGGTGGTCAAGGCCAATGAAGACTGGGTTCCGCCCTACGGCTCCGGTGCCACACTGTACGTCAGACCGTATCTCTACGGTTCCAATCCTGTCATCGGCGTCAAGCCGGCTGAAGAATATGAATTCCGCATTCTGACCACGCCGGTCGGTCCGTATTTCAAGGGCGGTGCCAAGCCGCTGACCATCAAGATCGCTGATTTCGACCGTGCGGCTCCCCGCGGCACAGGCCACATCAAGGCCGGTCTTAACTATGCCATGAGCCTTCATGCCATTGTCCAGGCCCATGCTCAGGGCTTTGCCGAGAACCTGTATCCGGATTCTGCCACCAGAACCAAGGTGGAAGAGACCGGCGGCGCCAACATCATCTTCATCAAGGGCAACAAGTTCGTCACGGTCGGGTCTCCGACGATCCTGCCCTCTATCACCAGACGTTCTCTGGAATACGTCGCCGAGCACTACCTGGGTCTTGAAGTCGAAGAGAGAGATATCCCGCTGACCGAGCTGCCCGAATTCGACGAATGCGGTCTGTGCGGCACCGCTGCCGTTATCTCCCCGGTCGGCAAGATCTGCAACGGCGATCAGGAGATCTGCTTCCCGAGCGGTATGGAGAAGATGGGTCCGACGATCCAGAAACTCTACGACACACTGACAGGCATCCAGATGGGCCGCATCGAAGCCCCGGAAGGCTGGATCGTTCCGGTCGAATAAGATTTCACAGCCAATCAGAAAAAATAACACAGGAGGCTGCGCACCGAAGTGGTGTGCAGCCTCTTTTTCATGACGTTTCCTGCCGTCATCATTCTCACTTTGAAAAGGCGGTGTCGGCCAGGATCTCGGCGGGCGTTCGCCCTGTCCTGTCAGCGATGGCACGGATGTCCTCGAATTCCGGCTTCTCACGCCGGATACCGGGACCCTCAGCGATCTTCACCCTGACAGGTCCCCAGGGCGTCATACGCTGAATTTCACGGCGATTCAGGATATAGCGCTGCTTTTCCTCCCGGCGTATCCCCAGCGTCGTCGTCAGGCGGAAGACCGCTTCCGTCACGGCCGCCTCATGTTCGCGGTCGGTGATCACCGTCAGAAGGAGCCCGGGGCGATTTTTTTTCATGATAAGAGCCTGCAGACAGGCATCCCTGGCGCCGGCCTCAAAGAGCTTCTCAAGGGCATAGCCCGCCGCCTCGCCCGTCATATCATCCACGGAGGCCGTCAGCTCGACGATCGTGTCCGTCGGCCACCCCGCCGATAACGGGCTGCCTGCCTTCGCCTCCTGAGGCTGCATCTCGCCGAGGATCGCCCTGACCGCGTTGAGACGTCCCGGGTACTCCCGTTTTCCCAGACCAAAGCCCGAGGCCGTCAGGGTCATAGCCGGCAGAGAACCGGTTTCATCGGCCAATGCGCGGAGGAGGGCGGCTCCTGTGGGCGTACAGAGTTCTCCCGTCACATCGGAGGCGGCCACCGGCAGCCCCTTGAGGAGGTGAACCGTGGCCGGTGCCGGTACCGGCAAAGTGCCGTGGGCGCAGTTCACCCAGCCTGAGCCGACAGCCACCGGCGAAATCACGATTTTATCAGGTGCCAGGGCTTCCGTAAGAAGACCGGCCGCCGTGATATCCGCCACCGCATCCAGGGCTCCCACTTCATGGAAATGAATCAGCTCAACGGGACGGCCATGGGCCGCTGCCTCCGCCTCTGCCAGGGAGTCATAGACACGGGAAACAAAGGCCTTCACGCTGTCCGACACGTTCAGTGACGTAATGACAGCCCGGATGGCAGCCAGATCACGGCCGTGGTGAGCATGCGTGTGTGGCTCATGATCATGATGATCGTAGTCCTGACGGGCGTGACAATCCCCCTCAGGATGGGCATGGCTGTGATGACCGCTGTCTTCGTGATCCGTCCCGCCCGGTCCCTCTTCCTCTCCGTCCGCAAAGACATGGAGGCGTGTTCCGGCAATGCCGCAGTTCCGGGCCGTCTCCGCTTCATAACGCACCGACGGGATCCCGGCGCTGTTAAGCAGCCGAAGGGCCGCTGCCTTGTCGGGCATGATATCGAAAAGAGCCGCCGACAGCATATCTCCGGCAGCCCCCATTCGGCAGTCAAGATAAAGTATCGTCATAGATTATTTCCCCACATGGTTGATGCGGCTGGCCATAAAGCCGGCACCGAAGCCATTGTCAATATTCACAACTGCCGTCCCGCTGGCACAGGAGTTCAGCATGGCCAGGAGAGCCGACAGGCCGCCGAAGGAAGCACCGTAGCCCACCGAGGTCGGCACCGCGATGACCGGGCAGGACACCAGGCCGCCGATGACCGACGCCAGGGCCCCTTCCATGCCCGCCACCGCCACGATCACCGTCGCCTCCCGCAGCTCGTCAAGGTGACTCAGTGTCCGGTGAAGGCCGGCCACACCCACATCATAGAGCCGCCGGACACGGTTGCCCATCACCTCGGCTGTCATCGCCGCTTCTTCGGCCACCGGAATATCCGAGGTGCCGCCGGTGGCCACCACGATCGTGCCGATACCGTCCGGTTCGGGAATCCCGCCCATAAGCCCCAGCCGGGCCCGGGCATCGTAGCGGATCGGCACGACTTCCCGGATCTTACCGGCCGCTTCCTCCGACAGGCGCGTGATCAGAACCGTTTCCTGACCATGGGCCTGCATCGTCTCCAGGATAGCGATGATCTCCTCCGTCGTCTTGCCGGCGCCGTAAATCACCTCCGACATGCCCTGACGCTTCTGACGTGCCAGATCGACCTTGGCGAAGCCCAGATCCACATAACCCGTTTCGGGACTTTTGTTTGTCTCTTTGTCATCGGCCATATCGGTTGATCACCTCAGTTTCGCTTGTCTTCGTCTCAAGATCGATAAATCGGGCAAAAAGAGAAATGCGGTTGCTCCCGTCCAGAGCCTCCCACAGAGATGCCGCCCAGGTCTTCAGGTCGTTATCCACACACACAGCCTTCGGAGCCCCCGCAAAGGTCGGCAGCGGGCTGCCGTCATGCTGATAGGTGCTGATGAAGCGGCCGGTTCCGGCAGTGACATGCTCATAATGGTAGAAAAGGCGCAGACAGTCATCGCTGTCGCCGGCCTTCTTCAGAATGGACAGCGTAAAACTCCCGTCCGACGTATCGATGATACCCGAGATCCGCGGTGTAAAATGCGGCATATCCGGTTCGTAGGTCCTGGCGTTCAGTGTCTCCGTAAAGTCAAGACCGCGGCTCAGGCCCTCAAGGATCGTCTCCGACTGATCACCGTTGGCCACGATCGCCTTATCGCCGGCCATGGCGGCGGCCCGGTAGATAATCAGAGACGGATCACGAAGAAGCGACGGGTCGAAGGCCTCGGTCCGGATATCCTCTCCCTCCCGGACAAAGATCCGGTTCTGCGAATGACGGCTGCGGCCCATGATAAAGTAGGCCATCGCCGCCCGGCGCCCGTCCGGTGTCAGGCCGAGTATGATGCCCCTCCCGGGATACGTGTTTCCTGCCAGTATTGTCTGTAATGTCGGCACTTCGGCCATGATTATCTGCCTCCCATAATCTGCGCCAGTCTGACCAGCGGCTGAACCGCCGTATTCAGGTTGTCGATGGCCGTGTTGAGGCCTTCGACGTCGATGCCCTGCACCGCCTCCGTCAGTTCACCGACGCCGTTGTTCAGAGACTCCACGTCAAGATCGCTGACAGCCTTGTCCAGCGTGCGGACAGCCTGGTTGATCTGATTCATATCCAGTTCTTCAAGCTTCGGGATCAGCGTCTCGTTAACGGAGCTGATCGTTTTGTTGGCCTCCGACAGCGCGGCCGCTGTCTTCGGCACCAGGATGACACTCAGGATCACCATGAGCACCAGGATACCGCCCAGGATCGTACTGAGAAGCCGCGACAGCTTCAGCTGGCGCTTGAGAAGGGCGATCATCTCATTATCCTTGGCCTCCTCCGATAAAAGCTGCGCCTCGTAAGCCGAACGCACCGCCTCAAAATCCGCCTTGTCCTGTGCCGCCTGGCCGCCGGGGCCCTCTCTGTCATTGGTATTCTCCATAGACATCCTCCTCCGGCGGATCCTCTTCCTGCGTGTGCCGCCGTTTTCCTTTACGATAACACAATCCCCCGGTGAAAAAAAGCACCGCCTGAGGGTTGACGGAAAATCATCCCTCAGGCGGGTCTATCTTATCTTGTCTTATTCAGGCTATTACATCATGCCCATGCCCGGGTTGGCCGGAGCGGCCGGAGCCGGCTCTTTGATCGTGGCAACAGCGGATTCTGTTGTCAGGAGAGTGGCAGCCACGGAGTTGGCGTTCTGCAGAGCGGAACGGGTAACCTTAACCGGATCCAGGATACCGTCTTTGACCATATCGACATATTCGTCTGTCAGAGCGTTGTAGCCGATACCGTCAGCGGATTCACGGACTTTGTTAATGATGACGGAGCCTTCCTGGCCGGCATTAGCGGCGATGCGGTACAGCGGAGCTTCCAGAGCCTTCTGGATGATCCGGGCACCGGTCTTCTCATCACCGGACAGGGATTCCACCAGGGCGTTCAGGCTGTCGGCAGCGTGGATGTAGGCAGACCCGCCGCCGGCGATGATGCCTTCGGCAACCGCCGCTCTTGTGGCGTTGAGGGCATCCTCCATACGGTACTTCTTGTCCTTCATCTCTGTCTCTGTCGGGGCACCGACACGGATAACGGCCACACCGCCGGCCAGCTTGCCGAGACGTTCCTGAAGCTTTTCTTTGTCGAATTCGGATGTGGTCTCAGCCAGCTGAGAACGGATCTGGGCCACACGGGCTTCGATGGCTTCCTTATCGCCAAGACCATCGACGATGGTGGTGTTCTCTTTGTCGACCTTGACGGATTTGCAGCGGCCCAGCATATCCATGGTGACATCCTTCAGTTCAAGACCGATCTCTTCGGAAATAACCTGGCCGCCTGTCAGGATGGCAATATCTTTCAGCATTTCCTTACGTCTGTCGCCGTAGCCCGGAGACTTGACAGCCACCACGTTGAAGGTGCCGCGCAGTCTGTTGACGATCAGGGTCGTCAGGGCTTCGCCTTCAACATCTTCCGCGATGATCAGCAGCTGAGCGCCAGTCTTGACGATCTGTTCAAGGACCGGCAGAAGTTCCTGGATGTTGCTGATCTTCTTGTCAACGATAAGGATGTACGGATTCTCAAGGCGAGCTTCCATCTTCTCCATATCGGTGCACATATAAGCGGACAGATAACCGCGGTCAAACTGCATACCTTCGACGACATCCAGCTCTGTCTGCATTGTCTTGGATTCTTCGATGGTGATGACGCCGTCGTTGGAAACCCTCTCCATCGCATCGGCCACCATGGCACCGACTTCATCATCGCCGGCGGAAACAGCGGCGACACGGGCGATCTGGTTCTTGCCCTCAACCGGCTGGCTCATCTTCAGCAGAGCGTCAACAGCGGCATCGGTGGCCTTCTGCATACCCTTACGCAGGATGATCGGGTTGGCACCGGCAGCCAGGTTGCGCATACCCTCGTGAACCATAGCCTGAGCCAGAACTGTCGCTGTGGTGGTACCATCACCGGCCACATCGTTGGTCTTGGAGGCAACCTCCTTGATCAGCTGGGCGCCCATGTTCTCGAAGCCGTCTTCCAGTTCGATCTCCTTGGCGATCGTCACACCGTCATTGGTGATTGTCGGAGCACCGAAGGATTTGTCCAGAACAACATTGCGGCCCTTCGGACCCAGTGTGACGCGGACGGTATCTGCCAGTTTATCAACGCCGGCCATGAGAGCTTCTCTGGCCTCGGCACCGTATTTGATTTCTTTTGCCATAATAGTAAACCTCCTGAAATACTTTTAATATCAATACGCCGTCTGTGCGGTTCAGTCTTCTACAATTGCCTGAATATCGGACTGTTTCACGATAATGTATGTCACGTCGTCCATCTTGACTTCTGTGCCGGCATACTTGGAATAGATGACCTTCTGGCCGACCTTGACGACCATCTCGACATCGCTGCCGTCAACCTTGCCGCCCGGGCCCACAGCCACGATTTCGGCCTGCTGCGGTTTTTCCTTGGCCTGGCCGGGAAGAACGATACCGGAGGCTGTTGTTTCTTCAGCTTCGATCTCCTTCAGAACAACTCTGTCGCTTAACGGAACTAATTTCATATTATATATCCTCCTATCATGAAATATCCTTTTCGCTTGTTGGCACTCAACTTGTTTGAGTGCTAACATCTATTAGGTAATATACTCTCGCCTCTCCGGTATGTCAAGTTATTTAGCAAAAAAAATAAGCTTTCCGCCCGCCGCTGACGGAAAGCCTATCATTCTTGCAAAGGGATAAGGCACTCTCAGGAACCCATCTTTTTCTGATTCTTGATCGCTTTGATTTCCTCGAAAATATAGTCATTCAGCACCTTGATGTACGTGCCCTTCATCCCCGAGGAACGGGATTCGATGACGCCGGCACTTTCAAACTTGCGCAGGGCGTTGACGATAACGGAACGGGTGATGCCGACGCGGTCGGCGATCTTGGAGGCCACCAGATTTCCCTCTGTCCCCTCCAGTTCATCGAAGATATGAATGATCGCCTCCATCTCCGAATAGGACAGGGTCGAGAAGGCGGACTTGACGACCTGGACCCGTCTCTCGTCCTCGGCGTTCTCCTCATCCACGGAGCGCATCATCTCAAGCCCCACAACCGTTGTCCCGTATTCGCTGACGATGATATCGTCAATATCATACGGCCGGCCGCAGCGATAGGCAAAAACCGTGCCGAGACGTTCGCCGGCAATCTCAATGGGATTGATAATACCGACATAGAGACCCGTCTTCTTGCTGTCAAAGCCGATCATGCTCAGATTCACATTCTCCTTGGTGGACAGAACCCCGAGGAAACGCTCGTTCAGCACCGGATCCACCAGCTCGCCCACCTTGTTGGTGATCATCTCGGTGATCACCTCAATGCCGCTGGCCGTACCGATACCGAGAACCTTACCTTTACGGCTCAATACGAGGATATTTGACTCGAGAGTTTCGACCAGAACCTCGCAGATATCGTTAAAGACAACCTTCGTCGTATTCGTCGTATGTAGAAGTTTGTTAATCTTGCGTGTTTTATCAAGAAGTTCAACACTCATAAGCAATCTCCTGCCAAACCCACAGCTCATGGATTTTAATATATCATCTACCTAAAACTATAACGCAAAAATACCGTCATCGCAAACAATTGACGGTATTTTTTAAAAAAAATATTCTTTTTCAGTCAAAAATCTGTAATATAGCCTGTAATTGCTTTTTTTTCTGATTATCAGTCCTTTATTGTTTCTTTTTCCTCGCGGTAGCCGCAGGCACTGCTGCTGCAGACGGCACGCCGGCCGCGCATGACCATAATGGCACCGCAGCGGGGACAGCGCCGGTCCACAGGTCTGGCCCAGGACATGAATTCGCAGGCGGGACTGTTGATGCAGCCATAATAGAGGCGACCCTTGCGTGTTCTCTTGAGGACGATATCGCCGCCGCATTCCGGACAGGCAACACCGATCTTCTCATAATAGGGCTTTGTATTGCGGCATTCCGGGAAGCCCGGGCACGCCAGGAACTTGCCGTGGGGGCCGTACTTGATGACCATACGGCGGCCGCACTGCTCACAGACCTCATCCGAGAGTTCGTCCTCGATCTTCACGTGCTCCAGTGCCTTTTCGGCTTCCTCGACGGAACGGGCCAGATCCGGATAGAAATTACGGATAACGACCTTCCAGTCAACGGCACCCTCGGCGACACTGTCCAGCAGGGTCTCCAGGTTTGCCGTGAAATCCACATCCACGATGGTGGGGAAAGCCTGCTTCATAATGCGGTCAACAACCTCACCCAGCTCGGTGATATAGATATTCTTCTGTTCCTTTGTGATGTAGCGTCTGGCCAGCAGCGTGGAGATGATGGGCGCATAGGTACTGGGACGGCCGATGCCTTTCTCCTCCAGGGCCTTAACCAGGGAGGCCTCGGTGAAATGTGCCGGCGGCTGTGTGAAATGCTGCTCGGGATCCAGAGACGTCAGCGACAGAGCCGTCTCCGTTGTGACCGTGCGCAGAAGCGCCGAATCCTTCGTCATCTCGTCCTCGTCGGAGGTATAGACATTCATGAAACCGGCCGACTTGAGATAAGACCCGGAAGCATGGAAATGATGACGGCCGGCGGCGATATCCAGGCTCACCGTATCGTAGACGGCCGCGGCCATACGACTGGCCGTAAAACGCTTCCAGATGAGCTGGTAGAGACGGAACTGATCGCGGCTCAGGGAATCCTTAATGGCAGCCGGTGTCCGTGTGATGTCGGTGGGACGGATCGCTTCATGAGCATCCTGAACCTTGCCGCCGGTCTTGTGGGAGACATTGTCAGCACCGACAGCTTCGGCACCATAGGCGGCGGCAATATAGCTTCTGGCCGCGGCATCCGCCTCATCGGCGACACGGGTGGAGTCAGTTCGCAGATAGGTGATGACACCGACGGTGCCGTTCCCTTTGATATCGATACCTTCGTAAAGCTGCTGAGCGATCCTCATCGTCTTGGAGGTCGAAAAATTCAGGGCCTTGGAGGCTTCCTGCTGGAGCGTCGAGGTCGTGAAGGGCAGCGGGGCTTTTTTGTGCCGCTCGGAATAGCGGACGTCGGCGACTCTGTAGTCGGCATCGGCCAGTTCGGCTGTCAGCTTATCCAGATCTTCACGGGATTCCAGGCTTGCCTTTCTGTCGGTCCCGTAATAACGGGCCGTCAGCGGCTTCTTGCTGCCGGGTATGCTGAAGGCGGCATCCAGTGTCCAGTACTCGGAGGGAATAAAAGCGTTGATCTCCTCCTCGCGGTCACCGATAAGGCGCAGGGCTACCGACTGAACACGGCCGGCAGACAGCCCCCTCTTGACCTTGGCCCAGAGCAGCGGGCTGATGCAGTAACCCACCATCCGGTCCAGAATGCGGCGCGCCTGCTGGGCATTCACCAGGCTCATATCGATATCACGCGGGTTCTTCAAAGCCTCCTTGACCGCGTTCTTGGTGATCTCATTAAAGGTCACTCGCCTGGTCTTGGCAGGATCCAGGTTCAGGGCATAGCCCAGATGCCAGGAGATTGCCTCGCCTTCCCGGTCAGGGTCAGTGGCCAGATAGATATGGTCGGCGGCCTTCGCTTCCTTTCTGAGCTTAGCCAGAAGTTCACCCTTGCCGCGGATCGTAATATATTTCGGTTCGTAGTCATTCTCTACGTCAATGCCCATCTGACTCTTGGGCAGATCACGGACATGGCCCATAGACGCCTCGACCTCATAGCGGGAGCCGAGAAATTTCTTAATCGTCTTGACCTTAGCCGGAGACTCGACGATGACCAGATTCTTTGCCAATGTAAAAACCTCCAAACGCTCGTTTTGCCGTTAAAAAGAAGCCTGTAAGGCTTCGATTTTCAAATATACAGCAAAAGAAAAGCCCTTGCAAGTTTTCTTTTATTTTTTTCTGACATACTGCTGGTCATAAACTTCCCGGATCAGTGATCTGTCCTTCAGTTCCCAGGCCGCACCGGCGGCCTCAGCGGGGGAGAGCCCGGCCGCCTCCGCCAGGACTTCCAGAAGAACCGGCTCGTGGGTGACAGCCCGGTAAAGCCGGGCGGCCGCCCCGGAAATCGGCAGTGTCTCTGCCTCATCGCCCGTCTGCGGCAAAATCGTCTCCGCCGGTTCCTTCGGTGCCCGGGAGACAGGCGGGAATCCGCCGGGATGGATCCGTTTCAGTTCCCGGAGGACGGATTCCGGCGACAGAGCCACATAGGCACCCTCGGCGATCAGTTTCAGACATCCCTCGGAACGGATATCGCCGATCCGCCCCGGCAGAGCAAAGACGGAACGTCCCTGCTCCAGCGCCATATCTGCGGTAATGAGAGAACCGGAACGGGCCGCCGCCTCGATCACCAGCACCGCATCCGCCAGGCCGCTGATAAGACGGTTCCTCGCCGGGAAATGATAGGGCAGCGGCTGTGTGCCGTTCTCATATTCGGAGATCACGCCGCCCCGCCTGAGCAGGGTCTCATAGAGGCTGCGGCTTGACGCCGGGTAACAGACATCCGCACCGCAGCCAAGGACGGCATAACTCTCACCGCCTGCTTCCAGAGCCGCCCGCTGTGCGGCGGCATCGATGCCGGCCGCCATCCCGCTGATAACCGCCACCCCGCCGGCCGCCAGAGCCCGGGCAAAGACCTCCGCCTGCCAGCGTCCGTAGGCCGTGCAGTTCCGGGAACCGACGATGGCCGCCGTCGGGCCGCTGCCCGGGAGCCTTCCGCGCACATAGATCGCTGCCGGCATACCGGTAAGTTCCCGGAAACGTGCCGGGTACGCCTCATCGGCACGGGTGATCCGGTGTACCGGACAGCTGCCGAAAAATGTCTCTGCCATGGTCTGTCAGTGCCTCCTCTCATCGTGTGAACTTTCTTTACTCTTCCGGTCCCTTGAAAGCCATGCGGTACAGAGCAGCTTCTTCAATATGCCGCCGGTCGATCTCCGCCGCGCCGTCAAGATCAGCCGCCGTTCTGGCCACGCGAAGCAGACGGTGATAGGCTCTGGCGGAAAGCTTTTCCCGGACAAAGACCGCCTCGAGGACACGGGCGGCGGCCGGTGTGAGCGGGCAGTATTCCGCCAGGCGTCCTGCCGGTATTCCGCTGTTGAAATCAAAGGCCTCTCCGTGATAACGTTCCTTCTGCCGCCGGTGGGCTTCCAGAACCGCCGCCCGCAGCACGGCTGAGCTGACGTCGGAGGGAGCAGCGTCTGTCAGCTCTCGATAGGTAACCGGCGGCACAACGACCTTGAGATCAATCCTGTCCATCAGAGGTCCCGACAGACGCTCACGATACCGGGCAATCGCCGCCGGTGAACAGGTACACTGTCCGCCGGGCTGACCGTACTGACCGCAGGGGCAGGGATTGACCGCAGCAGCCAGAAGAAAATTTGCCGGGAAGCGAAAGGTCCCTGTCGTCCGTGAGATCACGATT
The DNA here is from genome assembly GCA_029005135.1 of Lachnospiraceae bacterium. Lineage (GTDB taxonomy): Bacteria > Bacillota > Clostridia > Lachnospirales > Lachnospiraceae > Chordicoccus. Next base: position 19,173 of record JAQXFO010000056.1, on the reverse strand, counting down.
TCCCGGTTCTCCAGCGGCTGGCGCAGGGCTTCCAGGGCGGCGCGGGAGAATTCCGGCATCTCATCGAGAAAGAGAATGCCGCGATGGGCCAGCGTGATCTCCCCCGGCCGCGGCAGACGGCCGCCGCCCGTCAGCGTCTTGACCGTCACCGTGTGATGCGGGGCCCGAAAGGGTCTTGCCGCTATCACCGAGCCGTCCTCGCCCAACTCTCCCGCTGCCGAATAGATCTGTGTCAGTTCCAGGCATTCGTCATCCGTCATGGGCGGCATAATGCCGGGAAGCCGGCGGGCTGCCATGGTTTTTCCCGAGCCCGGCGGCCCGGTCATCAGCAGATTGTGAAAACCGGCCGCTGCCAGAAGAGCTGCCCGCTTGACCAGACGCTGACCGCGGATATCGGCAAAATCCTCCCCTCCCGCCGGAAGGGATACGGGACGGATCCTCTTATGAACCGGCGCTCCGTCAAAATGCCGCCGGGCCGCCGCGATCGCCCCGGCCAGGCTGCCGACACCCATCACCGGCATCCCGGCCACCAGGCCGGCCTCCGCCTGATTGTCCTCCGGCACCAGACAGAGACGGCAGCCGGCTTTCTTCGCCGCCATAACGGTATTAAGAACACCGGGAATACCGTTCACGCGGCCGCCAAGGCTGAGTTCACCCACCACCATCACCCCCTCAAGAGCCTCGGGAGGAAAGACGGCCTGAGACATCAGCACTGCCAGAGCAATGGCCAGATCAAAGCGTGAGCCGTCCTTGCTGATATCCGCCGGTGCCAGATTGATGGTGATCCGCTTCGGCGGCAGCGCGAAGCCTTCGTTTTTCAGAGCTGTCCTGACCCGGTCCTGGGCCTCCCGGACGCGAAGGCCCAGGGAGCCCACCATGGAAAAAACCGGCAGGCCGTCGCTGACATCGGCCTCGACATAGACCGGCACCGCCTCGATGCCCAAAAGGGCCGCCGACATAACGCGATGAAACATAAAGCCTCCCTTAGCTTTGCCGCCGGGCACAGCGTCTCAGACTATTCACCGTGAGCTGCCCGCCGCAGCCGCACTCTACAGCACTATATAATAAGAAAGCATGGATACGAAACGGCGCTTTTCCGGCGCCGCGGGACAGACCGTCCCTGTGAAAGGCAGGGCCATTGTAGCACAGCCCCCGATGGATTTGACAGACAAAAACAGGCTTCCGGCAAAAAAAGCCGAAAGCCTGTTATCTTATGTCACGATTCTGTTTTCTCAGCCGGCCGTCTCCCGTCGCCGAATGATATCGCCCGTCTCAGGGACACCGCCATCCGCCAGTTCAAGGCTGACCTCGATCCTTTCACCGGGATGGGGTGCGCTGTCCCGCTCCTGACCGTCTTCACCCCGGATACTCCGCACCACGGCACGCACATCCGTACCGTCGGGCTTCATGAATTCGATCATTTCCCCCGTCGAAAACTTATTTTTCTGGGATAGGCAGATCCTGTCGCCGCCGCTGACCTCTTCGACGCAGCCCAGATAGGTGGCCGTCTTAAGGTATGTATTGCGGTTGTAGATCTGGGCTGTCTCGTCAGGTCTTCCGTAGAAGAACCCGGTGGTGAAATCCCGGTAGGTTCCCTCTCCGATCTGCGCCTCGTACCAGGGCAGACGTGCTTCATAGAGGGCAGGATCTTTTTCGTAATCATCCATGGCGGCGCGGTAGGTCCGGCCCACCGTGGCCACATAGAGGGCGGTTTTCATCCGGCCCTCGACCTTGAAGCTGTCGATCCCCGCCGCATACAGATCCGGCAGATGATTGACCATGCACAGATCCCGGGAATTGAAGATATAAGTTCCCCGCTCCGTCTCCTCGACGGGCAGGTATTCTCCCGGCCGCGTCATTTCCATGACGGCATACTGCCAGCGGCAGGGGTGGGCGCAGGCACCGTGATTGGCATCACGCCCCGTAAAAAAGCTGCTGAGAAGGCAGCGGCCCGAGTAGGAGATGCACATGGCGCCATGGACAAAAGCCTCAATCTCCAGAGAATCCCCCACGGCCGCGCGGATCCCAGCGATCTCCTTCAGGGACAGCTCCCGGGCCGTCACCACACGGGCGGCGCCCAGTTCCTTCCAGAACAGGCAGGTCTCAGCGTTCGTATTGTTGGCCTGAGTGCTGATGTGCTTCTCCACATCCGGACAATGGCGCATCGCCAGCCGGAACATGCCGGGATCCGCCACCAGGACGGCATCCGGTTTCAACTCATTCAGTTCACGAAAATAAGCGGCAGCCTCCCGGATATCCCTGTCATGGGCAAAGATATTGGCCGTCACATGGACTTTGACGCCGTGCGCATGGGCAAAGTCGATGGCCTCCGCCATCGCTTCCGGCGAAAAGTTCTTCGCACCGGCCCTCAGGCTGAAGGCTTCCCCGCCGATATAGACAGCACCGGCACCGTAGCGGACGGCGGTCTTAAGGACGGGCATGGAGCCGGCCGGCAGAAGCAGTTCCGGATGACGATGTCCGCCGTCTTCGTCACGATGAGTATCCGTCATCTCACTCTTCCTCTTCTTCATCGGCGGGAGACATCACCGCGAGCATCTCCGTCGGTCTCTGAGCTGTGTTCAGTGTGTAGGTACCCGGCTTGACATCGTTATGATAAGCCGACAGCCTCTCCTGGACGGTGAAGACCCAGGCGTCCTCGATCAGGCCGGCTTCCTCCAGGAGTTTACCGATCTGATGGGCTGAGACACCCTCGGGGATCGTTACCACAACGTCCGTTCCCGGTGCCTCTGCCACCGGCTGCTCATAGAACACATTATAGCCAAACTTGTAAGACAGCCGGCCCAGAAGAATGATGATCACCGCTGCCAGAATGAAAATCAGGAGGCGGGTGATGCTCTGAAAGCCCAGAATGGCCGCTTCAAATGGTTTTTCTTTTTTCTTGGACATGACGCTTCCTTTACGGCAGATGAACCGCCGCCTCTTCATTGATCACGCGATAATACTCCCGGATGCGCCGGCACAGACCGGCTTCCGCCTCCAGATAGGCCGCGGCGTCGGGATTGGCCAGAAGGTCGGCATTTGCCTCACAAAGACGCCGGGCCTCGGCAAGATACGCCGCGTCATCAAGCTCCCCCATGGCATAGATGTCTCTTCTCAGGGCATCCACGCCGGCCTTCAGACCGGGCACACGCCACATCTGCTTTTCACAGTCCTGATAGCGCCGGTATTCCGGCCAGGCACGGATCGAAGCGCGCAAAGCTGACAGGATGTCCGTCTGTTCGTTTTCGCCGCTCATTCAGGCCTCCATGATGATCGGCAGGATCATCGGGCTGCGCTGGGTCCTCTTCCAGATAAACTCCGTCAGTTCATCTCTGACCTGGCTCTTGATCTTGCTCCAGTCGGTGATATGCCGGTCGAGGCAGCGCATCACGGCCGCTGCCGCGACCCGGTTGGCCTCCTCGATCAGGCTTTCGGATTCTTTAACGTAGACAAAGCCGCGGGAGACGATATCCGGGCCGGCGATCAGCTGATGACTGTAACCGTCCAGGGTCATCACCACGATCACAATGCCGTCCTCCGCCAGCTTCTGGCGGTCGCGGAGGACCACCTGGCCGACATCGCCGACCCCCAGGCCGTCAACATAGATATTGCCGCTCTGAACCTTGTCCACGATGGCCGCCCGCTTCTCGGACAGTTCCAGGACATCGCCGTTGTGCATCAGGATAACATTGCGGGACGGAATACCGATGGACTCGGCCAGTTTCGCCTGGGCCTGCAGGTGACGCCTCTCCCCGTGGACAGGGATCGCGTACTGCGGCTGTATCAGGGCGTACATCAGCTTGATATCCTCCTGGCAGGCATGGCCGGAGACATGAGCATCCTCGAAAATGACCTCGGCACCGATCTCCGACAGCTCGTTGATCACGTTCGAGACGGCCTTTTCATTGCCCGGGATCGGATGGGACGAGAAGACGACCGCATCGCCGGGCATGATCTTGACTTTCTTGTGGACATTGGCCGCCATGCGCGACAGCGCCGCCATCTCCTCGCCCTGGCTGCCGGTACAGATCAGCACAACCTTTTCGGGCGGATAGTTACCCAGCTCATCCAGGGAAATGATCGTGTTCATGTGGTCATCGATATAGCCCAGCTCCACGGCGGCACCGATGACATTCAGCATCGAACGGCCCTCGAGACAGACCTTGCGCTTATACTTCACCGCCGTATTGATGATCTGCTGGACACGGTCCACATTCGACGCAAAGGTTGAGATGATCAGGCGGTGGCGCTTATGCTCGGCAAAAATATGGTCAAAGACGACGCCGACGGTCTTCTCGGACATCGTAAAGCCCGGCCGGGCCGCATTGGTCGAGTCGCACATCAACGCCAGCACGCCCTTCTTCCCCAGCTCCGCAAAACGCTGCAGGTCGATGGCATCGCCGTAGACCGGCGTGTAATCCACCTTGAAATCGCCGGTATGAACGATAATCCCCTCCGGCGTGTAGATCGCCAGAGCCGCCGCATCCTGGATGCTGTGATTCGTCTTGATAAATTCCACCCGGAAGGCACCCAGGGTCACCGACTGGCCGTATTTGATCACACGGCGCTTGACGGTCTTCATCATGCCGTGCTCTTCCAGCTTCTTCTCGATCAGCACCATCGTCAGCTTGGTGGTGTAGAGCGTTGTCTTGATGTCCTTAAAAACATAGGGCACAGCGCCGATGTGGTCTTCATGTCCGTGCGTGATGACAAAACCCCTGATCTTTTCCGCATTCTCCTTGAGATACGTAATATCGGGGATGACAAAATCAACGCCCGGCATATCGTCTTCAGGGAACGCCAGTCCGCAGTCGACGACGATAATGCTGTCGTTGTACTCAAAAGCCGTCATATTCATACCGATGCCGTCCAGGCCTCCCAGCGGTATGATACGCAGCTTATCCTTATTCTGTTTTCTTTTTCTCAAAAAAATTCTCCTTTTTTCTTTTACAGTTCAATATCAGCGTCATCTTCCAATATTTCCTGAAATACGTTTAAGAGGGCCTCCAGTTCGACGTCATCCTCCACGATGACATACTCAGCCTCTTCACTCGTGTCTGAGGAAATATCTTTTAAAATCAAAGCCGACGCATCGTCCTCTTCGCTGTCGGACACCAGCAGGTAGCTGCTGCCGTTAAGACGCGTCTCGGCTTCGACATAGAATTCATCAACCGTGCCGTCTAAGGCTTCAAATCTGATCTTTTCCATTATTATGAGAACTCATCCAATCTTCAAGGATCACCTTGGCGGCGATCATATCCACGTAGTCTTTGTAACGGTTTTCCCGGATCCCGTGAAAGGCCATGATCTCCTCCGCCTCCACCGTGGTCAGCCGCTCATCCCACAGATAGACAGGGATCGACAGGCGCTTCATCAGCTTATCCCGGAAGGCCTCGGCCAAGAGAGCCCTCTCTCCCACGGAACCGTCCATATTGACGGGATGGCCCAGAACGACAGCCCCGACGCCGTATTCCCGCGTCAGCGCCTCGATCCGGCCAAGCGTCTGCCGGAGATGGTTCTCCTTATCGCGGCGGATGATCTCCACCGCCGTCGCGCCCAGCCCCAGCTCATCGCTCACGGCCACACCGACGGTCTTCGACCCGTAATCCAGTCCCAGAAGGCGCACCGTCAGTCTTCTTCCCAGGCCTTGTGCCTGATGTAGGATTTCAGCAGTTCCTCGACGAGTTCGTCGCGTTCGACCTTGATAATCAGAGAACGGGCACCCTTGTAGCTGGTGATGTAGGTCGGATCTCCGGACATAATATAACCGACGATCTGATTGACCGGGTTGTAGCCCTTCTCCACCATGGCATTGTAGACCGTGTTCAGGACATCCTTGACCTGAACCTCAGGTTCGGCTCCCACCCGGAAAAACTGTGTGCTGCCAAAATCCTGTCCCATGTGCATTACCTAACCTTTCTCCCGAAAAAACTCTATATCAGTTCTATTTTACTCTAAGCTGTCCTTGTTTTCAACGGTTGGGGCCATTTCACCGATCACCGTGCCTTCGGGGCCCGGGGAAACATAGCGGCAGGACAGGATCTCATTTTCCAGATCGGCCTCCGAAGCCATGAGCACCATCAGATTCTCGCGGCTGTGACCCTTCCAGTAAGTCCTGCCGTCGATGATCTTCTTCTCCTCGAAGAGGACCGTCAGCGGGCGGTCGGCGATCGACCGGGCATAAGCGGCGCTGTTCGCCTCATCCAAATCCAGAAGAAGGCGGGAGCGGGCGGTCTTCACCGGCTCGCTGACCTGGGCGGGCATGACGGCAGCCTTCGTCCCGGCACGGCGCGAATACTTGAAAATGTGTGTTTTGGCGAAGCGGATCTCCTCCAGAAAAGTCTTCGTCTCGGAAAATTCCGCCTCCGTCTCGCCCGGAAAACCGACGATCACATCGGTCGTCAGCGCCGGTCTGTCAAAACAGCGGCGAAGAAGGGCGGCACTTCTCCTGAAATCCGCTGTGGTATAGCGGCGGTTCATCCGGCGAAGTGTGCTGTCGCAGCCGCTCTGGAGCGACAGGTGGAACTGGGGGCATATTTTGTCGACAGCACTGATGCCGGCGGCAAAGTCCTCCGTCACAATGCCCGGCTCCAGAGAGCCAAGACGGATCCTGGCGATGCCATCAACGGAGGCCATCTCGCGGATCAGATCCAGCAGGCAGTCATTGGTCACGGCATGGGCGGCCTCAGGCGTCCGCATGGCCGATGCCGGCAGCCCCTCCCGGAAATCCAGACCGTAGGAGCTGATGTGGATGCCCGTCAGCACGATCTCGCGCACACCGCTGTCCGCCAGACGGCGGATCTCCGCCAGAACATCCTCCCGGCGGCGGCTTCTGACACGGCCCCGGACATAGGGAATCCGGCAGTAGGTGCAGAACTGATTGCAGCCGTCCTGGATCTTGACAAAGGCCCGGGTTCTGTCCACCGGACGGGCCAGCTTCAGTTCATCATAAGAGGTCTCTCCGGCAATATCAGGGATCGTTTCCCGGACGATACCCTTGTGGTAGGCTGTCAAAAGCTCGGCCAGACGTTTCTTTTCATTGTTGCCGATGATAAGATCGACCGTGCCGTCCTCTAAAAGGGTGCGGCCGGCATTTTCCACATAGCAGCCGGCGGCGGCAATCACCGCGGCAGGGTTTTTCTGCCGGGCCTTGTGAAGCATCTGGCGGGACTTGCGGTCCGCCATGGCCGTCACCGTGCAGGTGTTGACGATATAGACATCCGCCTTCTCATCAAAGGGGACGATGCCATAGCCCTCATCGGCGAGCTGCTGCTTCATAGCCTCGGTCTCATATTCATTTACTTTACAGCCAAGATTATGAAAAGCGGCTTTCATTTTTCGGACTCCTTTAACACTTGACGGGTCTTTCCGTTCTATGTAAACTTGAAATAGAGTTAGCACCGGCAGGTGCTTGAGGACGGGAGGTTACTGCTTTATGCATACAGTTTCAGTGTCATTGAATTCTATCGACAAGGTTAAGCATTTTGTCAATGATGTCAATCGTTTTGATCAGGATTTCGATCTGATCTCCGGCCGTTACGTTATCGACGCCAAGTCCATCATGGGTATCTTCTCTCTCGACCTGTCCAAACCGATCGATCTTAATATCCATGCCGACGGTGATGATCTGCAGGAGATCCTGGCTGTGATGAAGCCCTATATCATCGAATAAGACTCCGCGCCGCCCGGGCGGCCGCACACAAACATCCTTGCGGAAACATTTCAAGACTCTCTGCCTAACCGGCAGAGAGTCTTTTTTGGGGCCTTTTTCAGCGAACGGTGATGACCTCGGTGGTTTCCAGAGCCGTCTTCATCAGGTCGTCGATCACATCCTTCAGATGCATCTCGGAATGCTCGATGGTCTTGAGCATCGGCTTGGTGACCGGATGCTTTGCCACAAAGATCGTGCAGCAGTCCTCAAAGGGCAGGATAGAGGTCTCGTAGGTGCCGATCTCCTTGGCGATGGCCACGATATCGTTCTTGTCGAAACCGATCAGCGGCCGGTAGACCGGCAGCGTGCAGACGGCATTGGTCGTCACCAGGCTCTGCATCGTCTGGCTGGCCACCTGGCCGATGCTCTCGCCCGTAACCAGACCGAGGCAGTTCTTCTCCAGAGCAAAATGCTCGGCAATGCGCATCATATAGCGGCGCATGATGATCGTCAGTTCCTCGTGGGGACAATTATCATAGATAGCCAGCTGTATATCGGTAAAGTTCACGATATGCAGGCGGATCGGTCCTGTGAAGCGGGCCACTTCCCGGGCCAGATCAATGACTTTCTGTTTGGCTCTCTCGGAAGTATACGGCGGCGCGTGGAAATACACCGCGTCAATGGTGACACCGCGCTTGGCGATCATATAACCGGCCACCGGAGAATCGATGCCTCCCGACAGCAGGAGCATCGCGGAGCCGCCGGTGCCCACCGGCATGCCGCCCGGGCCCGGGATCGTCTCGGAATAGATATAGATGTTCTCACGGATCTCAATATCCACCAGGATATCCGGTTCGTGCACATCCACATGCATCTTCGGATAGGTGCGCAGGATGGCATCGCCCAGCTCGGCGTCGATCTCCATGGACTTTTTCTCGAAAGCTTTGTTGATGCGGCGGGCCTTGATCTTGAAGGAAGCGGTGCTGTCCGGGTAGACACGCCCGATAAAATCGAGCACACCGGCACGCAGCGCGTCGAAGGTGCCGGCAGGCATAACCATGACCGGGCAGATGCCTACGATGCCGAAGACGTGGCGCAGAGCCTCCACCGCCTCATCAAAATGCCAGTCGCCGGCAGCATTGACATAGATGCGGCCGCGTTCCTTCGTGATGGTGTAATCGCCGTCCACCGAAGCCAGCGCTTCGCGGATGCGTTTGACCAGAGCGTCTTCAAAGACGTGACGGTTGTTGCCCTTGATGCCGATCTCGCCGTATTTAATCAGAAATGAATCGTACATAGTTTCTGTCCTTTCCGGTTATTTTCTATCATCAATGTGCCCGATAGCGGCGAAGGGCCGGCAGCAGCGTCTTCAGTTCCGCCAGCACCGTATCGATTTCTTCCCTGGTGTTGGTCTCGCAGAAGGAAAAGCGCACACTCGCACCGAGATCCTCACGGTCCACCCCCAGAGCCGACAGCGTCGGTGACGGCGCCCGTTTATGAGTCGAGCAGGCCGAGCCGGCCGACACATAGATACCGCGATCCTCCAGAGAATGAAGCAGCACCTCCGCGCCGACGCCGCGGAAGGCAGCATTGACGATATGGGGCGCAAAATCCTCCCCCGGGCCGCTGTGAACCACCACATCCGGCAGAGCGGCAAGGCCGGCGGTCAGATAATCCTTAAGAGAGCGGATATAGGCGTTTTTCTTATCAAAATCCCGATAGGCTTCCCGGGCGGCGGCCCCCATACCGGCAACCCCCGGCACATTGTCTGTGCCGGAGCGCATACCGCCCTGCTGGCCGCCGCCAAGGATCAGCGGACGGATGCGGGCGTGCTCACTGATATAGAGGAAACCCACCCCTTTCGGACCATGGAACTTGTGGGCCGAGGCCGACAGCAGATCGATGCCTGACGCCTTCGGATAGATACGGTAGTGACCGAAGGCCTGGGTCGCATCCACATGATAGAGGGCCTTCGGGGCTTTCTCATGCACCAGACGGCCTATCTCATCCACCGGCGTCACGGCGCCGACCTCGTTGTTCACATACATGATTGAAACCAGGATCACATCCTCCGACAGCGCTGCCTTCAGCGCTTCCCTATCGAGATGCCCTTCCCTGTCGATGCCGATACGGATCACACGAAAATCCTGTTCCTCCAGATATCTGACTACCTCAGATACCGCCGGGTGCTCCATGGCCGAGGTGATGATCGTCCGGCCGGTGCGTTTCAGAGCGGCGGCACCGCCCAGGAGAGCCCAGTTATTGGACTCCGTCCCGCCGGAGGTGAAGAAGATCTCCTTCTCCCTGACTTTCAGAATCGAAGCCAGAGTCGAGGCCGCCTCCTTCAGGTATTTTTCGGCCTCGACACCCTTTTGATGCATCGAGGAAGGATTGCCGTAATCCTCCGTCATGGTTTTCATGATGATCTCGCGAACAGCCGGCAGGGGCTGCGTCGTCGAGGCATTATCCAGATAAATCTCTGTCATCAGTTATAATCCACCTTTACCAGTGTCAGACCGCAGGCAGGCGCCGTAGGGCCGGCCATCCGGCGGTCACGGGCTTCCAGCAGCGCATTCATCGACTGCGGGTCGCGTCTTCCCTCGCCGACCTCGATCAGCGTACCAACCAGGATGCGGACCATATACTGGAGAAACCCTTCCCCGATAAAGGTCAGATCGATCTCATCCTCGGTCTCCTCGACGCGGATCGTGTAGATCGTGCGGACCGTGCTCTTGCGCATGCGCGGATTGCCGCAGAAGCTTTTGAAATCATGTTCGCCCCTCAGCTGTATCGTCGCCATCTTGATGGCGTTCACATCCAGGGTGCCCTTGTACTCATAAACATATTTGCGTTCAAAGACATGGGCAGCCTTGTTCTTGCTGATCCGGTACAGATAGGTCTTCTTCGAGGCATTGTAGCGGCTGTGAAAGCGGGGAGCCGCCTCCGACACCGACAGCACACCGATATCCTCCGGCAGATAGGTATTCAGATAATCCCGGATCTCCGTCGGATCCCAGGCCTTCTGCAGCCGGAACTGAGCTACCTGCCCCCGGGCATGAACACCGGCATCAGTCCGGCCGGCGCCGTGAACATCCACCGTCTCGCCGGTCATGCGGCAGAGGATCGTCTCCAGACGGGCCTGGATCGTGTTATCCGTGTCTCCCTGCTTCTGCCAGCCGTTGTAACGGGTGCCGTCATATTGAATGACCATGCGGTAGTTCATAAGGTCCTCCCTCAATCTGTTAACGCAAACATCAGGATAGATAGAATCGTTATCGCCGCTGTTTCGCAGCGCAGAATCCGCGGTCCCAGGGTGAGGCTCGACGCGCCCTGTTCACAGGCCTTCAGCACTTCCTTTTCCTCGAAGCCGCCCTCGGGTCCGATGAAGATGCCGACGCTTTCACCCGCGGTGATCCCGGCGATCACCGCCTTCGAAGCGGCGATATCCACCGCCTTCTCGTAGGGGATCAGTGTCCGGTCCAGACCGGCCGCCTCCGCCAGAGCCTCGTCAAAGTGCATCACCGGACGGATCACCGGAATCACATCCCGCTTGCTCTGCTTGGCCGCAGCCTCGGCGATCGCCTGCCAGCGCTTCACCTTAGCCGCCGCCCGCTTCTCATCCAGTCGGACCACACAACGCGCCGTCGCCACGGGCACCACCTCGGACACGCCCAGCTCCACGGCCTTCTGGATGATCAGCTCCATCTTATCGGACTTCGGCAGTCCCTGGAACAGCACCAGCCGATTCGGAAGCTCGGCACAGCTCGGTTCGGCAAAAAGCACCTCCGCCTCCACCGTATCGCCGCCGATGGCGGTAATACGACAGGTGGAAACAAGGCCCTTCTCGTCGACGGCCTCGATATCCTCGCCCGGTTTCATTCTGAGTACATGGGAAATATGATGGGCATCCGGCCCCGATACCGTCAGCCGGCCGCCGCCGATATCGCCGGATGTGATAAAGAATCGATACATGGAAAACTCCCTTGCGCCGTGAAAGTGAACTGCCAGACGGACAAATCAAGTTTAGGGCACAGGGGAGTGATTGTCAAGAAAACGTCCCTTCTCCAGGCTTTTCACGCCTTTTTGCGGGCCGCAATGCTGAGCCAGTCGCCCAGGGCCTCACAGCCCAGGACCTCGAAGCCCTCGTCAGCCAGAGCTCGGTAGACGATGTCCTCATGCCCCTTCAGAATGCCGGAGGTCAGGTAGAGACCGCCGTCCTTAAGCGTCCGGTAAGCCTGCTTCGTGATATCGACCAGGATCTCGGCGATGATGTTGGAGACGACGATGTCATAGCCTTCGCCGGCTTTTTCCTGCGTCGCCTTATCGGAAATGATATTGCCGATCACAAACTCGAAATCCCGGGGATCAATGTCGTTTTTCTCAAGATTCTCCCGGATCGCTTCTGTCACATTATCGTCGATATCCGTTCCGAAGACATGGCCGGCCCCCTCCTTCAGGGCCACGATGCCCAGGATCCCGCTGCCGGTACCGATATCCAGAATGCGGTCGCCCTTATTCAGATAGTGTCTGAGGGCACGGATAGCCAGACGCGTCGTCTCATGCTTGCCGGTGCCAAAGGCCGTGCCCGGGTCAATGCTCAGAACCATGGCGGCATTCTCACCACCCTCCGCCGCTTCCCAGGAGGGAACAATCAGGATATCATCAACGTAAAAATGATGAAAATACTGCTTCCAGTTATTGATCCAGTCCTCATCCTTTGTCACAGACCGGCTGATGGTGCCTGATCCGATATCCGCAAAGGCGCGCAGTTCTTCAAGGGATTCCCGCACGCGGCTGAGGACAGCCTCCTGATCCTCAGCGGAGTCCAGATAGAAAGAAATGCGTGCCAGCTGATCATCTTCCGGCATCTCGGGAATCACTTCGCCGAAAAGGCCGGCATTGGCGGCAGCGTCCACCGGCCTCTTATCCTCGATTTCGACACCGCTGATGCCGATCTCGCTGAGGGAGGCGGTGATCAGCTCCTCCGCATCCGCTGTTGTGTTGATCGTATATTTGATCCATTCCATAAGCATCTTTCCTTTTCGAAAATGTACACCCGGCAGGTGAAAGCAGTCTCTCCGCTCTGTCAGATCACAAAGAGCAGCACGACGGTCATCGTTACCACGCAAAGGAAGGTCGTCAGGACCGTCACCTCCGTCAGCGCCGTCAAGTCACAGCCATTCAGTTCCGCCACCATCGAATTGGTATTGCCGACAGGTACCGCCACACCGATGCCGATGGCGCCGATCATCAGGGGATCCGTCACGAAGCGTTTCAAAACCAGGACAACGGCGATGGGAACCAACAGCTGCCGTATCACCACAAAGAGAATATTCTGGCGGTGACAAAGCAGGTCTTTAATTTTCACATCCGACAGATTCGCACCGATAACAAAAATCGATAAAAAGGTAACGGCGCTGCCGCTGTAACGGAAAGCCTCGCTGATAATCAACGGCACCTGAATCCGGGTAAACAGGAAAACCATGGCCAGAAGAGCGGCGATCGCTCCCGGATTGATGAAGAGCTTAAAGGAAAACTTCTGTGCCGGTCCGTCCGCGGGGCGCAGCTTGCTGTAGCCGTAGGTATAGAACAGGACATTGTAAGCCAGCGCAAACATCGTCATGTAGATCGTGGCCACATTGCCGAAGATAGCCGAAGCCAGCGGGATACCGAGAAAGCCCACATTGCCGAAGACACTCATGGCATTAAAATAATTCCAATCCGCCTTCGGTGCCAGGCAAAGCCGGCCCATCACACAGCCCAGAAGGATCAGAAAAACGTACAGACAAAAAACCAGGCCGATTCCCTTGATGGCTGTCATCCGGTCAGGCAGCTCTTCCGCCGACAAAACAGACGCTACGATCAGAGCCGGTCCGCAGATATTAACAATCAGCCAGGAAAGTGTTTTGGTACCATGAACATCGATTCTTCCGCTGCGTTTTGCCCAGAAACCGAGTAACAGAAAAATGAGGATGACCCCCATTTGATTCAGAATAACGCCGATAGTCATAACTCCCTCACCTCGCCTTTAACACATAGACATATTATATAGCACGTCACCCGCTTAACAGCAAGAAAAAACAGCCGGTTCTTCACTCCGACTGTTTTCTTACGATTTTTACGGACCTGACAGACCGGCTTATCCCATCTGCCGGGTCATTCCCTGCCCGATGCTTTGGCGAATTCCTCCAGTGCCTTTTTCTCGCGGTGAGATAACCGGGTGGGCACATCCACGATCAGCGTGACATACTGATCACCGCGACGATCCGGCTGCCGCAGGAAGGGCACGCCCTTGCCTCTTAAACGAATACGGGTATTCGTCTGCGTACCGGCCTTTACCTCGTACTCCACATCACCATCAACGGTCTTGATGAGGATCTTGCCGCCCAGGGCCATTTTCGTAAAGGGCACTCTCACCACGGAGTACAGATCCGTGTCGCTGCGGTCAAAATCCTGAGACGGCGCCACCTGAACTTCCACCAGCAGGTCGCCCCGCGGCCCGCCCATAGTGCCGGGCTCACCCTTGTCCCGGACACGGACACTCATGCCGTTATCGATACCGGCCGGGATCGAGACCTCGATGCGCGCGCGGCGGCTTGTGAAGCCGGTGCCGCGGCATTTGGAGCATTTGGCGCGAATGATCTTGCCTGTGCCCCGGCATTCGGGACATTCGCTCTCACTCTGTATCATGCCGAAAAGGCTCTGCTGACGCATCATGACTCGGCCTGAGCCGCCGCAGCGGGTACAGGTCTCCGGCTCGGTGCCCTTCTTGGCACCGGAGCCGCCGCATTCATCACAGGTTTCCTTCTGATTCAGCGTGATCTCCTTCACACAGCCGGAGACCGCCTCCTCGAAGGTGATCCTGACGGAGGTCTTCAGATTGGCACCCTTCATCGGACCACTGCGGGCACTGCGGCTGCGGGAACCGCCGCCGAAGAAATCGCCGAACAGATCCCCGAAGATATCATTCATGTTGGTAAAATCAAAACCGCCGGCGCCGCCCGGGCCGCCCTGTTCAAAGGCGGCAAAGCCGAACTGATCATACTGCTGTCTCTTCTCCTTATCGGACAGGACGGCATAGGCTTCCGAAGCCTCTTTGAACTTCTCTGCCGCTTCGGGATCATCGGGATGGGCATCCGGATGACAGGTCTTGACCAGCTTCCGATAGGCGGATTTGATCTCAGCCTCCGTGGCGTTTTTTCCTACGCCGAGGACTTCATAATAATCTCTTTTTTCTGCCATGCTTTATGGTTTCCTTATGAGCACAGCCGCAGCGGCTTCCCTCTCAGGTTGCCGCTGCCGCATTTTATTCTTTCAATTATCGGCGTGGCGTCTTATCAGACTTCCTTGAAGTCGGCATCGACGACATCGTCATCGGCACTGCCGGTCTGGGCACCGCCGAAGCCGCCCTGCGGACCACTCTGCGGACCGCCGGCTGTCTGCTGTGTCTGCTCATACATCTTCGCAAAGACTTTCTGAGCACTCTCCATCAGCTTATCCTTAGCGGCCTTCAGTTCATTGATATCGGCATCGGACAGAATACCCTGAATACCGTTAACTCTTTCCAGAACCGTCTTCAGACTCTGGAGATCGTTCTCGATCGTGGTCTTGTCGGCCGGATCCAGCTTATCGCCGGCTTCCTTCATGGCGTTCTCGACCTGGAAGACCATAGAGTCGGCTTCGTTCTTGATGTCCACACCTTCCTTACGTTTCTTGTCCTCGGCCTCGTACTGAGCGGCTTCCTTGACCGCTCTGTCGATATCGGCATCGGACATGTTGGTCGATGCGGTAATCGTGATGTGCTGTTCCTTGCCTGTGCCCAGATCCTTAGCTGAGACATTGACGATACCGTTGGCGTCGATATCGAAGGTAACTTCGATCTGCGGAACACCGCGGCGTGCGGGCGGGATACCATCCAGACGGAACTGACCGAGCGATTTGTTATCCGCCGCAAACTGACGCTCGCCCTGGAGAACATTGATATCGACGGCAGTCTGGTTATCGGCAGCCGTGGAGAAGATCTGGCTCTTCTTGGTCGGGATCGTGGTATTTCTCTCGATCAGACGAGTGGCGATACCGCCCATGGTTTCGATCGACAGTGACAGCGGTGTGACATCCAGAAGCAGGATATCGCCGGCACCGGCATCGCCGGCCAGCTTGCCGCCCTGGATAGAAGCACCGACAGCGACGCATTCATCCGGATTCAGGGATTTGCTGGCTTCATGACCTGTCAGGGCCCTGACACGCTCCTGTACAGCCGGGATACGGGTAGAACCGCCAACCAGAAGGATCTTGGTCAGATCAGAGGCCTGCAGACCGGCATCGGCCAGAGCCTTCTGCACCGGCGGAATTGTTCTTTCCACCAGATCATGCGTCAGTTCGTTGAACTTGGCTCTTGTCAGGTTCATATCAAAATGCTTCGGGCCTTCGGCTGTCGCTGTGATGAACGGCAGGTTGATGTTGGTGGTTGTGGAGGAGCTCAGCTCCTTCTTGGCCTTCTCGGCAGCTTCACGCAGTCTCTGCAGCGCCATCTTATCATTGGAAAGATCTACGCCTTCCTTGGCCTTGAAGTCCTGAATCATGTAGTTGGTCAGGGCGATATCGAAATCATCGCCGCCCAGATGGCTGTCGCCGTTAACAGCCAGAACCTCGATAACACCGTCACCGATCTCGATCAGGGAGACATCGAAGGTTCCGCCGCCCAGGTCATAGACCATGATCTTCTGATCAGACTCATTATCAAGGCCATAGGCCAGCGCTGCCGCTGTCGGCTCATTGATGATACGCTTCACTTCCAGACCGGCGATCTTGCCGGCATCCTTGGTGGCCTGTCTCTGCGCATCGGAGAAGTAAGCCGGAACCGTGATAACAGCTTCCGTCACCTTTTCGCCGAGATAATTCTCGGCGTCAGCTTTCAGCTTCTGCAGGATCATCGCGGAGATCTCCTGCGGTGTGTAGGCCTTGCCGCCGGCGGTCACCTTCTCAGAGGTGCCCATCAGTCTTTTAATCGAAGAAATGGTGTTCTCAGCATTTGTCACAGCCTGTCTCTTGGCCGGTTCGCCGACAAGTCTTTCACCGTTCTTTGTAAAGGCCACGACCGACGGTGTGGTTCTGGCGCCTTCCGCGTTCGGAATAACGACCGGCTGACCGCCTTCCATAACAGCCACACAGCTGTTTGTTGTACCCAAGTCGATACCAATAATCTTACTCATAGTCTTTATCCTCCTGTATTGTCAAAAATACGTTGTGTTTATATGTCGGGCGGCTCAGTTGGCAACCTTCACCATGCTGTGCCGTATCACGATATCCTTGTAAAGATAACCCTTCTGAAACTCCTCGGCGACCACATTGTCACCCAGGGACTCATCCTCCACATGCATCACCGCGTTATGGAAATCCGGATCAAAGGGCTTGCCGACAGCTTCGATCGGTCTGACCTCCAGTGCCTCAAGGGTCGTCATAAACTGCTTGTAAATGGCCCGGATACCCTGGACGAACTTGTCATCCTCCATCTCTGTCGTGATGGTGGCCAGCCCCCGCTCGAAATTATCGATAACGGGAAGGATCTTCTCCACCACATCCTTGACACCCATGCCGTACATCGCAGCCTTTTCCTTCTCGGTGCGTTTGCGGAAGTTGTCAAATTCAGCCATGCTGCGGCGCCACTGGTCAGTCAGCTGAGCAATCTGCTCATCCTTCTTCTCCAGAGCCTTTTTGTCGCGGCGGCTCAGGCGGCGGCCCAGGCCCTTGCTTTCCTCCGCCTTATCCTCGTCACCGGCCTTATCCTCCGCCTTATCGGCGTTGGTTTCTTCGTCGGCGTCTGTATCATCGACGCTGCTGCCGGTCTCTTCACCGGCGGCTTCCGTGCCGTTCACTGCCTCTGCAGTCTCCGGCGCTTCTTCAGCCGTCGTCTCAAGGTCTATCTCCTGACCTGCCGTCCCGTCTTTTTCGAGATCGACGTCACAGGTCGTTCTTTCTTCATTTGCCAAATCGTAACCTCCTTATTCTTTACACGTCCTCGTCGGCATCCCTATCCTTCTGAAAGGCCGTGCTCAGCGATTTCTTGAAAATCTTCAGATTGTCCATGACTTTCTCGTAATCCATTCTCTTCGGACCGATGATACCGATGGTCCCCTGCATGCCATCGCCCAGATCGTAGGAAGCTGTGACGACAGAACAGTCCTTCATGGATTCGATGGGTGTCTCTTCGCCGATATAGACCTGGATCTCATTGTCATCATCTCCGTCTTCATGATAAGACTTGACGAGATCGACCAGGCCCTGTTTATCCTCCAGTGCCGAGATCAGCTGCGAAGCCCGCTGGCTGTCCGCCAGTTCCGGATACCGGAAAATGTTATTAGCCCCGGAGGTGTATATCTCCATATTTTCATCGGTTTCCAGACGTATGACCTCAGCAATGGTGTCCAGCACGGCGGAAACGATGTTGCTGTGGTCACCGGCCTCTTCCTTCAGATTAGAAATAAGTCCCAGGTTGATCTCTGCCAGCGACAGGCCGTTGAGCCTTGTGTTCAGCAGGAGATTCAGCTTCAGAACCTGCTCATCCGTGATGGACTCGTCCAGATCGATGATGTGGTTCTTGACGATGTTGCCGTCAATAACGACCACGTTGAGAAGCTGCTTACTGCTCAGGCGTGACAGCTGTATGAACTTGACCTTGTTTCGCTTCACTGACGGAGAGGTGATCATCGTCGTGTAATTCGTGTTGGCCGCCAGCATCCGCACCACCTGCTTCAGTATTTCTTCCATGCGGTTAGTCTTGGCGATCATCAGCGTATTCATAGCTTCGATCTGCTTCGTCTTATCGTATTCACTGTTCAGCGAATCCACATAGAAGCGATACGCCTTATCCGTCGGAATACGACCGGCCGAGGTATGCGGCTGTACCAGATAGCCCATCTCCTCCAGATCCGACATCTCATTCCGGATCGTTGCCGAGCTCAGATGAAGATCGTCAAATTTTGAGATCGTACGAGAGCCGACCGGTTCACCCGTTTCCAGGTAGGTCCGGATAACAGCATTTAAGATCGTCAACTGTCTATCATCCAGTTTTTCAGCCATCAGCATCTCTCTCCCTTTTTGATGTGATTAGCACTCGTTTTAGCCGAGTGCTAACATCTGTAAGTAATATAACGCCGCCCCGAGGGGTTGTCAAGCATTTTGCCAAACAAATTCACAAGATGGCGCCGGCATATTTTTGTTTAAAAATGTGAAACGGCCCGTATAAAAATGACCATGAAAAAGCCGGAGATCCTTTGATCTCCGGCGTCAGGGCAAAAAAAGACACACCCTCAAAACCGCATATACATACTAAGCAGCTTCCTTAAACCTGCTTGACGAAGAGTCATTCGCAGCTGTCGCTGCTCATGAGGTTTGCTCCGCAAACCCTGTGTACCGCTTCGGTCTCGCCGCCGGCACATCCTGTGCCGCGCCGTCCCTTGCGTTACCGCTCTTCTTAGCTTTTGGTCAAGCCCTCGTCCGATTAGTAACAGTCAGCTCCATGC